>JALOOP010000007.1 GCA_025454315.1 Oculatellaceae cyanobacterium Prado106 | reverse complement strand
TTTGATATCGACCTGGGCAATGGAGACGAGGGATGCCCCGATCGCCGTCATGCCGCCCAGGATAATCAGCACATGCAGCGCGGTGGTCGAAAGCGCCAGCACAGGCTCCAACTTAATCAGCACAAAAGCACCGCAGGCTACCACTACGGAATTTCTCAAAATGGAAGCGGGGTTGGGACCTTCCATGGCTTCGTCTAGCCACAGGTTGAGGGGAAACTGGGCGCACTTTCCGGTGGGGCCTGAAATGAGTGCGACACCCAGCAGCGTGGCGGTCAAAGGCGCGAGGTCGGCGGTTTGTGCCCAGGCTTGCAGGTCGGTGAAGTTCAGGCTGCCTGCCAGAGTAGACAGGGCAACCACGCCCATTAGCAGCAGCAGATCCCCGACTCGTTTGGTCAAGAAAGCATCACGGGCAGCGGTGACCACGAGCGGTTGGGCATACCAGAAGCCCACCAGCAGATAGGTGGAGAGGGTCAGCGTTTCTAGCAGGGCATAGCTGAGGAAGAGGGAATCGCTGAGGGCAATGCCGCTCATGGCTCCCTCAAAGAAGCCCATCAGCGCATAAAACCGAGCCAGTCCCCAGTCTTTTTCTAGATATCCCAGGGCAAAGACCTGGGCGAGGAGGCTGAGCGCCGTAATGAATAACGCCGAACCCACGCTAATGCGCGAAATTTCGAGGGCAAAGGACAGGTCTAAGTCTGCCGCTTGGAACCAGGCGAACTGTTGAATCTCCAGCGGACGATCCCAAACAACCCAGAGCAGCAGGGCACTGTGGATCAGCGCGACCCAAGTCATCAGTAGATTAATGTAAGCGGCGGGGCGAGGCCCCGTCCGGCGGATTAGCCCTGTTGACCAGGGGAGGGTCAGCACTGCGCCCAGCAGCCCATATCCGGGTACCCACCAACTTGTCTGAATGAGGAGTTGTTCCATTCAGCAATTTCCTCTCTAACGTCTAGTTTTGAACGAAGTCTAGTTTTGGATGATGAACGGGCGATCGCAGTTCAAACCGGTTTCAAACAGGTTTCAAACAGGTTGAACCGTCGATGCGTGCGCTAGGTGGGATAGATCCAGTGAATGGAGCATGCACCGGAATGGGAGAGAGAGTGCCGCCTGACCAAGGTAGACATTCAATGCATCCCAGAACCATTGAGATGGCTATTGAGGTGACTATATTCTTCTAAATCTCACTGATTTAGGAGTTCATCGCAAGCAGGATCAACAATTAGAAATAGTTTCGTTGACAAATTCATTGACAAATTGTCATTCTACTGAGCCAAATTATCGCTGCTCATCAGTTCTAATCATCTCCAATCATCAGACCGAGAATGCAACCGAATGGGTTGAATGCCAAATTCTTGAATGAAAGAAGGTCTAGTTTTTACAATCAGTTTTTTACAATATTGAGGAACTTTAAAGAATCGAAGGACAAGGATACCTGACAAAGGAATTTGATTGAAGGAGATTTGGAAGAAAGCCATTCAAGTCAAACAGTCAAATCAAACATCCCAATCAAAATATTGAGTCAGCACCCTGAAATCGGAAGAGTTAAAATCAGCAAAGATATTCTGTCGAAATGTAACAATCATTATTTTATTGTTTCAGATTAGTAGCACTATCTAGCAAAAGTTTGAGAAAAATCACTAAATGTTTTCAACTTCAGGAAAGAACCCGTCCTTCTCCTTATCACTGGTATAATTCGATATTATCGATGGAATGAAACTGAGAGCAGATGCCAGGTTAGCTCTTGATCGACCCTGAATTCCTAACCTCCAATGGGGAGCAAGAAAGCAGTTAATCGCTCAAGAATATTAACCATAAAACGCATCAAAGAGATCGCTTCAGGGGGATCGCTTCAGGGGATTTTGAAGAAGAATGAAAGGATGATTGAATCGGCAATGGAGTGATTTCAACGGAGTCATTTCTTCTGATTTAACCATCATTCATGTAGACCAATGAAAATGCACAGGAATATCCAGAAAGTCAACATCGAGTATTTTCAATCATTCACTGAAGATCTATAGAGTTTTGATTGGTCGATTCCCTATCGAGTATTTTCAATCGTTCGCTAATGATCTATAGAGTTTTAATTGGGCAATCCTTTTTTAGGGATATTCCACAAACTCGTCCTTATCATTCCTCTCTATTTCATTCATCTTCGTTCATTGATGAAAGGCTAGGAGGGGACATCGCCTAAAACTCTTTTGGCAACATTTTGATTGTTTTACTCTTCCAATTCCTTCTTGTCTATTTAACAATTTCACCGTTGTTTAATTGGCAGGATTAGAGTTCTATTTTTTGACAAGATTTAGATCGTTTTATATCGTTTTATTAAATTGTTTGAGGATTTCTAAGCAGGAATGGAAAGGGATGGCGATCGCGATCGGTCACAACGACCAGGCAATCAAGGGACATAGAGTACACAACCTCACACCAGTGAGACAGGAATGAGATAGGACGCAGGGCTTACCAAGGCTAAACCTCCCAGGACACAGTCCTAACCTCCCCTCATCGATTCCCCCCACTCCCCACTCCCCATTCCCTACTCCCTATTCCCCACTCCCTATTCCCCACTCCCCCCGATCGCTAACTCCCCACCCCCTTTAGGGCATCCTGTCCAACGGAGGAATCCCGAGTGATAAAGCTGAGTTATCGGGCGTATAAAAACAATCATTCTCAGTTATATTGCAAAGGGGGTATCCAGGCTTGTATTCTTAACCTTGGGAATTCTAAAGTGCTTTTCTGAAAATCAACCATCGGTCTTCCCGTCGAAATTTTCAGGCAGTCTTTAAAACTTTAGAAATAGATTGAAATATCAAGAGTTAAGCCCTTGATGTCCGAATAATCTCTTGCAGGAGATGATGCACGATGCCGATTGCTGTAGGAATGATTGAAACCAGGGGATTCCCTGCCGTGGTAGAGGCAGCGGATGCCATGGTGAAAGCAGCGCGAGTTACATTGGTCGGCTATGAAAAGATTGGTAGCGGTCGCGTTACCGTCATTGTTCGGGGCGATGTCTCCGAAGTCCAAGCTTCAGTCGCAGCAGGCATTGAGTCTGTCAAGCGAGTGAACGGGGGCGAAGTGATTTCTACTCACATCATTGCCCGTCCCCATGAAAACCTGGAATATGTCCTGCCCATCCGCTACACGGAGGCGGTAGAACATTTCCGATCGTAAGAGCAGAAGTTGAGGGAGGGTTCCTACGGAAGTTTCCTCAAAAAATCGCTCTAACGAAAAATGTGCAAAAGACGCTTGCTCGTCGTGACACAAATGTGCTGATGATATTAAGCGGGATAAATTGAATCGACCTGAAGTTTTGATATTTTTAAAGATTCTTCGCTCGATCCATGCCGCCCAGTTCATTCAGCATTTCATCCAACTGGGTTGAAGGTTCGGTAATACCGTCAATCCGGGATGTTCTAAATACCGCTCTGGATGTTTCACAGGTCTGTTCAACAACTTCTTTAAGAATGGTCTTTAAGAACTGTTAACTTCTGTAAATAATTCAGGCAAGCCTTTAGAGTTAATGGTTGTTCAATTACCTATTTTTTGTTTAATCACTGGAAGGGAGAATTACGATGGCGATCGCAGTTGGAATGGTTGAAACTCTTGGCTTCCCCGCTGTTGTTGAAGCAGCAGACGCAATGGTGAAGGCCGCTAGAGTCACCCTGGTCGGTTACGAGAAAATCGGTAGCGGTCGCGTGACCGTGATTGTTCGGGGCGATGTCTCTGAAGTACAAGCTTCCGTCGCCGCTGGCATTGACAACGTGAAGCGAGTCAACGGCGGACAGGTTCTGTCTACCCACATCATTGCTCGTCCTCACGAAAACCTGGAATATGTGCTGCCCATCCGTTACACCGAGGCAGTCGAAGCATTCCGGGAAAGCGTCAGTGGGATTCGCCCCACCCGCCCCTAGTCGCGGACTCTGAAACCTGATGCAAATTGCTAGAGTCTGCGGCACCGTTGTCAGCACCCAGAAGGAGCCAAGTTTAACTGGCGTCAAGTTCCTGGTGGTGCAACTGATCGACAATGAGGGGCAGCCGATGCCGGGCTACGAAGTTGCTGCGGATAGCGTCGGAGCAGGCATCAATGAATGGGTGTTAGTCAGCTATGGGAGTGCTGCTCGTCAGACTCCCGGCGGCGAAGCTCGGCCATTGGATGCTCTGATTATCGGCATTATTGACACCGTCAGTGTGGATAGTGCCTTCCGCTATAGCAAACGAGAAAGCGATCGGTAATGCAGTGCACCCGATGCTCAACGAGAAAGCTCTGTGGAGGAAACTCTGTAGAGGATTCTCGTTGAGTATCCTGAAGCCGATTTTCCAAAGAACATGAATAAACGCTGTCTTTGAAAATTGGGATTGCAAGGCGCAAATTACTCGTCATTGGCTAAAACTTTCATCAGATCAGTGGCTGATCACTCGTCCCGCGCTGTTGGGTCGGGTGATCATTTGATGTTATGGCTAAGTTATGGCTAATCTCTAACGCCAGTCCTACCCGCCCTGATCACCGGAGATAAAAAATATTATGGTCGCGACTGGTTCTGCTCCGTTAACCCCCTGGTCAAAGCCAACGGCGCAACCCCAAATTGACCCATCGGCTTACATCCATTCCTTCTCCAACCTGGTCGGGGATATCACCGTCGGCTCTGAGGTGATGATTGCTCCGGGCACTTCGATTCGCGCAGGCGCTGGCGAAGTGTTTCAGATTGGGGCAGGCAGCCAAATTCAGGATGGCGTGGTGATTCACGGATTGCCCCAAGGCCAGGTCACCGGGGATGATCAGCGGTCTTATTCGGTCTGGATTGGTCAAAATACCTCTATTTCCCACATGGCGCTGATTCATGGCCCCGTCTATCTGGGCGATCAGTGCTTTGTTGGGTTTCGCTCAACGATTTTTAACGCCAAGTTGGGCAAAGGCTGCATCGTCATGATGCATGCCCTAGTTCAAGATGTTGAGATTCCACCCGGTAAATATATTCCGTCCGGTTCGATCATTACGACGCAGCAGCAGGCCGATCGCCTCCCCGATGTACAGCCGAGCGATCGCCAATTTGCCGATCATGTGGCGGGTCGGACGCAGGGAATGCGATCGCAACCCTCCGAAAGCACCGTTTGTGTCGCCCCCATTCGTGCCCAGTTGGAAAAAACCTTCAACGGCGATCCCGCTAGCTCTTTTGCCTCCCCATCGAGCGCTTCTAGTCCCGCTTCTAGTCCTTCAACCTCTCATCTCAATCCTATGCAAAGTAACCGCTTAGACCCCGCAGTTATCGATCGTGTCCGTCAACTCCTCTCCCAGGGGCTTCAGATCGGCACCGAACATGCAGATGCCCGCCGCTTTAGAATCAACTCCTGGTATAGCTGCACGCCCAGCAAATCCACCCGCGAAGGCGATGTCATTGCCGCACTGGAAGCCTGTGTGGCTGAACATGAAGGCGAATATGTCCGCCTCTTTGGCATTGATGCCAAGTCCAAGCGCCGCGTCTCAGAACTGGTGATTCAGCGCCCCGGTGATTCTGCCCTGGGACGGATTTCCGCTTCCCCCAGCAGTTCTTCCAGCAGCTACAGCAGCTACAGCGCACCCAAGGCTAGTAGCTACTCGGGCAGCTACTCGGGCAGCGGCGGTCTGACTCCCGATGTCCTGGAAAAAATTCGCTATTTCGTCTCCCAAGGCTACAAGCTAGGCACCGAACATGCCGATGCCCGTCGCTTCAAGATCAATGCCTGGAATAGCTGCTCCCCCATTCAAGCCAGCCGCGAATCCGATGCGATCGCCGCTCTCGAATCCTGCCTTGCCGAACACAGCGGCGAATATGTCCGTCTCTTCGGCATCGACACCAAATCCAAGCGCCGCATCTCCGAAATGGTGATCCAGCGCCCCAACGGTGCCCCCGGCGGCGGTTCCAGCAATGGCCACGCCTCTTACTCGGCTCCGGCTGCACCCCAATCCAGCAGCAACGGCCATCACAGCAATGGCAACGGCAACGGCCATATCAAGCCTGACGTAGTTTCCCAAGTGCGGCAAATGATGGCGCAAGGCTACAGCATCTCGGCTGAACATGCCGACAAACGTCGCTTCCAAACAAGCTCCTGGAATAGCTGCGGCCCTCTGCAAGGCAATGACATTGTGGCCGCTCTAGAGCGTTGTCTAGCCGAAAACAGCGGCGAATATGTCCGCGTGGTCGGGGTAGACACCAAGTCGAAGCGCCGGATCTCCGAGATCATCGTGCAGCGTCCGTAGCGGTAGCGGGGTGGGAATGGGCGATCGCTTAATCCATCAACAGCCATTCCAGATCGGATTTGAGATTTGGGACGATGAAACTCCTGCGACAGTCAGGGCTTAGAAATTCATTGATTCAATCCACAAATCCAATCTGGGTCAGATCCTAAGTGAAGGATTTGCTCAGAAGTGGCGTTGAGAAGGGGCGATCGCCTACTGTCAAGCTGATGGTGTGTGCCTTAGTCTACGATTGGCTTCGCTCTAGGGTTTCCGCCCCCTAAATCCCCCAACTTTGGGGGACTTTGAATGGCTTCGCTCTAGGGTTTCTGCCCCCTGAATCCCCCAACTTTGGGGGACTTTGAATTCGATGAATCTTCTAGGGAGTGCTTTGAATTCCATGCATTTTCCGGGACTGCTCCTTAGAAAACTTCTATAAGACTCCTCGACGGCTTGGCTCCCCCAAAGTTGGGGGCTGGGGGGCGCAAAATCGACAGGGAAACCCAGCCTCCCTTTCTTTGATTTCTAAACAAGAACCTATTCTGGGGGCACCCTAAAGTTCTTTGAAGATCCTCGAAAGATCGATTAAAAACTCCGTTATTCTTTCTTTTTTACAGCCCAATATTGCCTGACTCCCTGGAAGGGTTTTAACTCCCATGCTCTTACCGCGATCGCCCTTGATCAGCGATTCCCAAATTTTTATCAGCGGCGATGTGACGATTCACCCCAGTGCGGCGATCGCTCCCAATGTGCTGATCCAAGCCGATCCAGGTGCCAGAGTCATGATTGGTGCAGGCGTAAGCATTGGGGGTGGCTGCATTCTCCATGCTCAGCAGGGTGTGATTGAAATTGAACCGGGGGCAACACTCGGCAGTGGGGTGCTGATTTTTGGCCATAGTCAGGTGGGCATGGATGCCTGTATTGGCTCGAATGTGACGATTTTTGATGGTACGGTTGCGCCCGAGTATACAGTGCCACCTGGGTCTTTGATTGGCGATCGCAGTCGTCCCGTCAACCTTGCCGAACAGCCCACACCTCCCGTCTCTACAGGGCATGTTGCTGACAGTTCTACCCCTGCTGCTCCCGAGCCAGCCACTGCCACTCCAGACAATCCGACCAACGGCTTTGACCCCGACTTTTATCGAAAAGAAGACCCTACGGCCAACGGCTTTGACCCTGATTTTTATCGCAAAGATTCAGACTCTAACCGTTTTATGACCAACGGCTTCAGGTCGTACAACGCTGCCGCGAACCCGGTCAATGCGATCGCCCCGCCGTCCGCCTCAACCTTTGTGCCGCCCCCCTCCAATTCATCAACCTTTGTACCGCCCTACTCCACTGCATCGACTCCTGCATCCCCCTTTTCCTCAGTTTCGCCGACTTCACCCGCTACAGAACCGCCTGCAACTTCTGCCGACTCCGCTACGTCAGGGAATGGAAGTGCCCCCCAGAACGGTGCCAAAAATCCGATTTATGGACAGATGTATCTGGAGCGAATGCTGATCACCATGTTTCCCCATCGACAACAGCTAGAGCAGCAGCTAGAAAATCCTAGTCCAGAGGCGGATTCTACTCCACCTCCCGGCTGAAAGTGGTATAACTAAATCCATATTCCCCTGTTCGGAGAACCTCAATGGAGGCACGAGACACCGCCATGACTTCCGCTCCCCTCGCATCCCGCTCCACCCGACAGCCGCAAATCATCAGCGAAAGCGCACTGGGCATGGTTTCTACCCGGAGCTTTCCGGCGATCGTCGGGACGGCAGACATGATGCTAAAAGCCTCCTCGGTGAGGCTGGTGGGCTACGAAAAAATTGGCAGTGGCTACTGTACTGCGATCGTTCGAGGCCGCATTGCCGATGTCAGAATCGCCGTGGAAGAAGGCGCTGCCGTCGCCGAGCAATTTGGTCAATTCGTCTCCAAATCCATCATTTCTCGCCCCCTTGCCAACCTGGAAGTCGTCCTCCCCATCAGCAGCCGTCTCTCCAAACTGGTCGAAGAACAGGGCTACAGCCGCCTCAGCAACCAGGCCGTCGGCCTCCTCGAAACGCGCGGTTTCCCCGCCATGGTAGGCGCTGCCGATGCCATGCTGAAATCCGCCGAAGTCCAACTCGCCGCCTATGAAATGATCGGCGATGGCCTCTGTACCGCCATTATTCGCGGTCGAGTCGCCGATGTCGCAATGGCGATCGAAGCCGGGATGCACGAAGCCGAACGCATCGGCGAACTCCACGCCGTCATGGTCATCCCCAGACCCCTGGAAGACTTGGAAGAAACCCTACCCGTCGCCAGTTGCTGGATCGAAAAACCCCAGCCGATCGCCATGCCCATCGAACTCAAAGAAACCGAAAAGGTGCTCGAAGAAGTTTCCGAACAGGTGGCACTGCCCGACCTCAAAGAAATTTCAATTAACTCAGAACCTTAACTCAGAACCTTAACTGAGAGCCTTAAATAATCCCAATCGAATCCCATCCAAGATGAAGCCCCATAATCGTAGTGGTCGTAGGCTGGGTTAGCGGAGCGTAACGCATCGACCCTACGGTTTTGAACCAGGACATCCCAATATCCCCAACATCAAGAAGGAGTGGGCGGCTATATCGCTCACTCCTTTTTAGCGTCAGGGATCTAGGGTTAGGGATATTATTTGCTAGACATTGCCACAAAGCTTGACGTTTAAAAAGAGCCAGGTCAGTAATGAAAAGTAACCGTACAAAAGATGCGTTCTATCTTCCTAAATTTGGAAAAGTAACGTGGAGCCTATATTTTTGTACGGTTGGGTGGGAGGATTCCAGATAGTGGTTGGAGTGAACCGAAACAACTGTTATGCAAATTGACTTTCACCATGGCGTGACCTATGTTCTAGCGCGCCTAGCCGGATTTGAGCATGAAGCAGCCAGCATTATCGCCTACAGCGCCCAGTATGTGGATGATGCGATTAACGGCGGATTGATTCGATTTAGCAATGGAGCCTTGTTTAGCCGCATGAGTTCGGCTCACCGCATGTTGGACTACCGCAACTTCAAGGAACTCTCCAATCACCATGTTTGGATTCCGTTCCATTTTTTGCCGGGAAACAATGGTCTACCTGCGGGACAAGAGGCGGGCGGCGCATTCATCGATCGCCTCATCTGCCGCCCCAATAGCTATGTCGCCCAAGACATGGTGAAGGAATGCATCCGCGAGCAACATCGCCCCTATGCCCTGCACCGCCTGGGGATCACGATGCATGTCTACGCAGATACCTGGTCGCACCAAGGCTTTGCTGGAATCAACCATCCCATTAACGTCGCCACTCGTTTAGTGGACGCTCAGGGAAATCCCGATCGCAAACTCATGAGCCGGATGGCTGGCTACTTCATCAGTGAAGCCTTACCGCTGGGTCATGGAGCCGTGCTGAGCAATCCCGATCGCCCTTTCCTGCGCTGGGGCTACACCAACGGACGCGGCGAACAAATCTGGCGCGACAACCCCAAAGACTTCCTAGAAGCTGCCGATCATCTCTATCAAGCCCTGCGCTGCTACCAACTCGGTGATCCCACCTTCAAAGAAGCCGACGAGATTCCCAAACCCGATCGCCTCCTAATCGACAAAATGCTCCGCACCACTACCGACGAAGACAAACATGCGCGGCATCAGAAATGGGTCAGTGCGATCGCCCAAGGTCAATTCAGCTTTGGCAAAGCGATCGTCACCTACCTCCCCAAAGGCAAAAACTCTTGGAAGTACATCGCCCTCGGCACCGAAAAAGTCATCGACCAAACCGACGAAACTTTCGCCTACAGCCAAACCTTCCTCAACAGCCACTGGAAACGCTTCCATGATGCTCTGCAAGCCCACCATTTTCACATCCTGCATGAGTTACTGCCTCGTTACGGGATTTGTGCGGTTTGAGGGAGTGGGGAGTGGGGAGTGGGGAGTGGGGAGTGGGGAGTGGGGAGTGGGGCGATAGAGGGAGTGGGGCGATAGAGGGGATGGGGGGATGGGGCGATGAGGGACAGCAAAATAGATCGAAAATCTTCCCCTTCCCCTTTCGCCCTTCCCCTTTCGCCTTTCGCCCTTCCCCTTTCGCCCTTCCCCTTTCGCCTTTCGCCTCTCTGCGGTTAATTCTACAAAGCCTAAAACAAACTCACCCCTAACGCTTAGAGGTGAGTTCTCGAATATCTGGCTTATAAACTGGGGCGCTAGGATTCGAACCTAGGAATGGCGGGACCAAAACCCGCTGCCTTACCACTTGGCGACGCCCCATTGCGTCGTGACCTTTTTGATATTAACAGCTAATTTGCCAGAAGTGTACAACCTTGAGAAAAAAAATTGGGAATGGGGAGTGGGGAGTGGGGGGAAAGGGGGAAAGGGGAAAGGGGGATCTTGGGCTGCTGCATAGAATCATTCAAAGAATCAATTCAGGGATAGTCGGGAAGATTTTCTTGGACACCTTCTAAAGTTGATTGCCAAAGTTGACTGAATGTCCCCTTCTTTCGCCCTTCCTTGTCCACTCAAAGCCATTTTCCACAGATCCCTCCAAGATCCATCCAAGGCTCCCTTTCCCCTTTCCCCTTTTCCCTTTCCCCTTTTCCCTTTCCCCTTTCCCCTTTTAGTAGGGTTCTTCCCGTAAAATTGTTGAGACTGTTTTATTGATTTGGAGAAACGCAGTGGACTTATCGTTGATTCCCCCCCAGCCCAAGCCCGGTTTGATCAATGTCCTGATCGAAATTCCGGCGGGCAGCAAGAACAAATACGAGTTTGACAAAGATCTGCAAGCCTTTGCCTTGGATCGGGTGCTTTATGCTTCGGTGCAATACCCCTTCGACTATGGGTTCATCCCCAATACTCTGGCGGATGACGGTGACCCCCTCGATGGCATGGTGATTATGGATCAGCCGACTTTTCCGGGGTGTGTGATTGCGGCTCGTCCCATTGGCATGTTGGAAATGGTGGATGGGGGCGATCGCGACGAAAAGATCCTCTGTGTCCCTGACAAAGACCCCCGCTACGCCCATGTCACCTCCCTCAAAGACATTGCCCCCCACCGCTTGGAGGAAGTGGCCGAATTCTTTAGAACCTACAAGAATCTAGAGAAGAAGGTCACCGAAATCCTGGGTTGGAAGGATGTGGATCAGGTCAATCCTTTGGTCGAAGCTTGCATCAAAGCTGCGGCTAAATAAGGGGCGATTGGGTGCCAGGAATGCCGTTTTGAAGTTGTGACGTTAGCGCTTCTTGGCACCTGAGAGCAACTTTTGGAGTTGATGAGGAATGGGATGAATGAGTGTGTTGCGGCACAGTTGCTGTCTCCAAATTCATCCCTAAATCCAGCAATGTCCAAACACTTATAAGCAGAAAGCGAATGTGGAGAAAGGGCACTTTATGCCACCGCTCCTGCATTCGCTTTTTTACTTGAATCGCGATCTGGATGCTAGACAGCAGTAAAATCTAGACAAATAAAAATACTGTATACAAAGGAAATGCTCAAATTTCTGCTCTTGGTTCCTATTTAGTCAGGAAGATGTAGAAAAATCCTTAAAATTGCTAAAAAATAGAAGTTAGAGGTGAATCATCCTGAGCAATGGCTATTACAATTAGCGCCTATACCCCCAGAGGAAAGCTAACTCCACTCACTTTTCACTTGCGCCACTATGATGTCTAGCCCTTGCTCAACCCGCTCTGAAGCTGAAACCGATCGCTCCCCCCACCTATCTCCGCCTTTCTCGATTCGTTTTTGGGGAGTGCGAGGCAGCATTCCCACACCTGGAGCCGAAAATGCCTACTATGGCGGCAATACGCCCTGTGTTGAGATTAACGTGGCGGGACAGCGGATTATTTTTGACGGCGGCACCGGACTGCGGGTTCTGGGAAAAAATTTACTTCAGGAAATGCCGATTCAGGCTCATCTGTTTTTCACCCATACCTACTGGGATCGGATTCAGGGCTTTCCCTTCTTTATTCCGGCTTTTCTAGAGGGCAATCAGTTTGATGTATATAGCTCGTTTGGCTTGAATGGAGCCTCCATTAAGCAGCGATTGTCCGATCAGATGCTGCGGCCTAACTTTCCTGCGCCACTTCAGGAAATGCGATCGCAACTCACCTTCCACGATATTTGCCCTGGTTCAGTCGTGACCTTGGGAGATGTGACGATCGCCGCCACCATCCTCAACCGCGCCAGTGGAGCGCTGGGGTATCGAGTGTGTTGGCGCGATTCGAGCCAAGGGGAACCGTATGAACGGACGCTGGTTTATGCCATTGACGCAGAGTGGAATAATGCCCAAATCTGCCCGAATCTTCTGTCATTGGCACATCAGACTGATGTTTTGATCTACGACACGGCCTATGGCGATCATTTGTATTACCCTATGAGAGCCGCTGGGACGGGGTGTCAGCCCGAAGTTTGGCAAGTTGGGATGCAAGTGGCGATCGCCAGTCAAGCGAAACAAATCATCATGTTTCACCATGATCCCGACCATGGGGATGCGCTGTTGCAGCAGGTGGAGCAGGACTTGCAGAATCAATCTCCGAGTCTGAAGTTTGCCCGTGAAGGCACCACGATTACCATTCCTTAACTTTTCCTGAAGCCCCTCATTTGTAAATCAAAATTACGCTGCGAGTTAACTTTATTTTCCATTTGCCCATCGCCTAGGGGGTGTCTGTTAGCCTGCTGGAAGGTAGACCACTTTGCCTCCCCAATTTGCCCCTTTATTGGCGAGAGTTTATCTAACTGAGAAGAATCTGTCTTGCGATCGCCCAATCGCTCCCCAAAAGGACAGAGTTCTGATTGACCCAGAATTAGCATCCTGGAAAACACAGGGCAAAAGCCAACCTAAGTCAAGTTTCTAGACATCAAGCTGCGAGACCTCAAGCTTCCAGATCTGCGAAATGACTTTTGGGTTGGCCAACGGCTGGTTCATTGTAAAGACTCATTGAATGTGAAGGCGTATTAACCGTGAAGATGATCAATCACTACCGTCTGCAATGGATCGAGGAATGGTGCGCTGAAAATGGCTGGACTGACCTCTTCATGAGTGGCCGCAATGAGTTTTGGGCGTTCCCTCCCCATGCAGTGATGCCGCTGCCCATCCCCAAGCAAGTGCTGCAACTGATCAAGCAACAAAAGGGCATGAGCCTGGATGAGCAGCGCTTGGGCTTGGTCTCGGTGGCAGTGACAGCGGTTGCCGCTGCCCTCACCTATTGGATGCAGTCGCCCATGCCGTTGGTTAGTGCGTTTATGTTTTGTGCGATCGTCGTGACTCAGCTTGAGATGGATGATTAGGTTGAGAGCTAGGGATTGGACGGATTGGGGGAAAGGGGAAAGGGGGAAGGAGCTTCGATTTTTTCTTTGATCTCATTCTCTAATGCTCTCCAAGGCTCCCTCAGCCTCAGTTGCGGTTAAATCCAATCCAACCTGTTCGTTTGGGTCTAGCTACTGAATCGGAATTGAATAGAAATTGAATAGCATCTGGTGCGTTTCCTGAGTTTGACATGCAGCTTTTTTCGACTTCAAAAAAATTGAGCCGATCGCCTCTACGGTCTGCGGTTAGGCTGGCTGCGGTTGGCGTGATCCATGCGGTAGTTGGGCAGGCGGTATGGATTGAGGGGGCGATCGCCCATAACGTCGAGGTGGCAGGAGAAATCGCAGGCACCTGGCATGTGGAGCCAGACCATAATCCTAAAGCGGGTGAGCCAGCCAAGGTCTGGGTGGCTTTGACGCGCCAAGGGGGAGAGGTTTTGCCCTTTGACCAGGCGGATTGTCAGATGAAGGTTTATGAGGTGCCTCGGGCGGCTGATGCGGTGTCGATTATGGAACCTGGGTTGAGGGCGATCGCCGCTGAGCAATATCAGGGCATTCCTGGAACTGATTTGGTCTTCCCTAAACCTGGGATTTATCAACTGGAACTAAGCTGTAGCCCTAAGACCGAGGGAGCCTTTACCGCCTTTACCATGGACTCGGAAGTGACTGTGGCGGCTGGATCATCTCCGGTAACCGCAGCTTCACCTGCTCCTGTCGTGCAGTTGCCGGATGCGGTGTCGTCTGCAGCGGGGGTGCCTGAATCTTCTGAGCCGGGGGGGTGGCAGGGATTGGTGGTGGGAACTGCGATCGCCACGGTTCTGGGTTTAGGCTTACTCAAACTGATGGCTAGCCGCATGAAGAAATAACCTGAAAAGCCCAAATTAAAAAAGGGTGTCCTTCCTGACAGGAAGGGCACCCTTTTCGCTTGAGAATCAGCTAGGCAGAAACAGGCAGAACCTAGGAGGCGAGAGCCACTTCTACCATTTGTTGTAATTCACCTTTTTGGTATAGCTCAACCATGATGTCCGAGCCACCCACAAATTCCCCATTGATGTAAACCTGGGGAATCGTCGGCCAGCTTGAATATTCCTTGATACCGTCGCGGATTTCGTAATCCGCCAACACGTCAGCCGTTTCATAGGGAACGCCCAACACATTGAGAATTTGGACGACATTGTTGGAAAAGCCGCACTGGGGCATGAGTTTGTTGCCCTTCATGAAGACCATGATCTTGTTGTCTTTGACAAGAGTATCAATCCGTTGTTGTACTTCTGGAGTCATAGTTACTTGTGGGTTAGTTACGGGGATGGCGTTACAGTCTTATCCTAACTAAAACTTTGCGAATCCCGGCTGAGGCTAAGCTTGTCTTCAGCTTGTGCGCCTCAATGTCTGGAATTAATGACTTTTAGCGGTGGGGCTAAGCTGGGAATTTGGGCTTGAACCCAAGCTGGGGTAATAGCTAAGGGACGCGCTGACCCTGGCTTAGGCGCTCTGGCTAGCCGCCGCCCATTCCGCAGGGGTAAAGGTTTTCATGGTTAGGGCGTGAATTGCCTCAGACGACATGGCCTGTTGCAGGGTGCCGTAAACCAATTGATGCTGTTGAATCAGGCGTTTCCCTTCAAACTGCGAGGAAACCACAAGAACCTGATAATGATCGCGGGTTCCGGTCAAATCCTGAACCTGGACTTGAGCATCCGGCAACCCGGCCTTGATCATGGACTCCACTTGATCGGGACTAACCATCTCTCCTCCTGAGTTGTAAATCGATCGCGGTTGATGAATCAAACTACCTTATTTTTGCTGGGCGTACTGTGCTGAACACGGCACTTTTACGCCCCAACTGTTACACCTAAAGAGTTGTTGCAGCTAAAGAGTCTTGATTCATTCTTCAGGATAGACGATCGCTCTGCCCCTAGCGTCACGAATCTCTAGTCCAATCGGGGAGTCCAATCAGAGTGAGCAATCAAGGCGTGGTCGAAGAAGTCGGCTGACCCGCGCGAGGATAGGGCGAATCGACAAAGCCTAGCTCAAAAAGCTGTTGATAGGCGCGTTGTCCCAGGTCGCGGGTGGGGTTTTGGCTGCGGATAATCTGGACGAGCAGGGGGACGGCTAGCTCGGGCTTGTTCTGTGCCCGATGCACCAGCGCCAGTTGGTAGGTGGCTTCGTCGCGGAGTTGGGCAGTGGAGGCAGCCTGCTGTCGTTGGCTATCGGAAATGCGAGTGTCAATCCCGGAAAAGCTGGCCGCTAGCTCCTGGTAAAAGCCAGAAAGTTGGTTAAAAACTTGACGCGCTTGCTGAAGGCGTTGGATGGCAAGGTCGTAGTTTTGCGAGGAAACCGCAGCGCCAGCCTCCTGCATCAGCCGTTGACCACCGCTAACACTCAGCAGGTTGCCATCCTGGGACAGGGGGCGCAGTTCCTGGTTTTCCGCTGGGGCTTGGGCAAGCTGTGCGTTTTGTGCGTCTACCGACATTACCGACGACAATTCCGCAGGTGCAAGGGCTGGAGTGACGGTTTGAGCCTGAACGGATGCAGTCCGAAGCAAGGTCAACGCGGTTGCCCCTGATAGGGCAAACAGGGTTGTCACAACCGATGGCATAACTGACGTATAAAAAGGCTTAGAAAATACCATGAAATCACTCAGAAGGATTGTGCGATAGCGAACGAATTTAACCTTGGGGTATATTACCATTGCGGTTCACAAATCGTTCAAAACTTTTTGGTCATATCCCCCCATGAAGGCGGAGGAACGGCAAGGATCGGGGGAGTGAAAAGGATCGGGGGATTGAATCAGTCAACAGGTTAAAATTCGTCCATTCCATAACGAAGCCTTTTGGGAGGATTTTGTTCCTCAGTGCAGTTTGCAAATTGGAGCCAGGAAGAAATGCTTGAAAGCGGTAGGGGTGGCAGGCTTTAGGTCATCAAGGATAACTTTTCAGAATTATCAGCAAAACTGCAATGTCTGCTTTTACAGTGACATTTTACAACGAAGGCTTAACCGGATATAAACCTTTGAACCAAAAGGTTTCAAGTAGAAACAAAGCAAAAATAAACCTATGCAGGATTAGGATCTATAAACGAACACCAAGCCACTCTAATTTTACTTTTTATGCTAAATTTACAGGCGCACGGATTGATTTCGCCTTCGTCGGGTAGCCCTTTATGCCAATATCAATCAGGATAGGCATGTCAGAATGGGCAAGGAAGGGGCTGAGAGATGGGTTGTTGAGTCGCTTTTTTGCCCCTGGGTTGCTCCTGTTTTACGCCTCACAAAGATGGGGATCGCCTTTGTATCGCCGGATGCAGTTGAAAAGTTCAGAACTAGGGTCTACTAGTATTTTTACAAGTAGCTTTAACAAATGGTGCAGAAGGCCGAGGCATGGGATGCCATCTCTTGCAAAGGAATAGAAATTGCATTTGTGATTGCAGAAAGTCAATAAAGAGGTAATAGTAAATGTCAAATTAAAATGTGAAACTGTCGTTAGGAGCGGATTTATTCAGATGTAAATGGGAGATTATTTTTATCACATTCCACGAGTGCTACCGAACTTTTGCAACATAGAGTAGAACTCGTTCTTCAAACAATTCCAGTATTCATTCTTTTACACGGGTTTCGCTATTATTAGATTAAGTTTTGATTGTTCAAATTACATTTCAATTGCTATCCTAGCTGGAGTAAATTTCTGAGGGAAATCGGCTCACGAAACATCTCATTGAAAGTTCTACTCAAAATTTTTAGGTCTTAAAATTCTATGTCTTCAACCCCTATGAGCCGCCTTTCGATTTTCGTAGACGGGAACAATATGTTCTATGCTCAACAGAAAAACGGTTGGTTTTTTGATCCCAAACGAGTTTTGGAATATTTCACCGATGATTTAGACCTGATGTTGGTCAACGCTTTTTGGTACACCGGACTCAAAGATCCTCAAGATCAACGGGGGTTTCGCGATGCGCTAATTAGCCTGGGATACACCGTCCGAACCAAAATTCTCAAAGAGTATTACGACGATAATTCTGGCAAATACTCCCAAAAAGCAAATCTTGATATTGAAATTGTTGTAGATATGTTTAACACCGTTGAGCAATATGACCGAGTCATTTTGTTCAGCGGCGATGGCGACTTTGAACGGGCGATCGAACTGCTGCGTTCCAAGAATACTCACATCACCGTCGTCTCCACTGAAGGCATGATTGCCCGTGAGTTGCGGAATGCCACCGATCGCTACATTGATCTGAATGATATTCGGGATCAGATTGAGAAAGTTGATAGTTAGGGAGTGGGGAGTGGGGAGTGGGGGGTATCTGGGAGAGATCTTGGAGCTTCTATGGTTCTGACTTGGACTCTTCCTATGGGAGGGGTGTAGGGAGAGGGAATGGGGGAATCTGGGAGAGATTTTTGGACTTCTGCGGTTCTGAACTTTGACTCTCTAGGGGATGAGGCGTAGGGATTAGGGGAATATGGGAGAATTCTTTGGGGTTCTGAGGCTCTGACTTAGGTATTCTCGGTGAAGTGACAGAAATTGGATAATGTGAACCTGTGGGGGATGCTGGATGGTTTCTCTCTCGGGATTTTTATTGTCTGAGGGGTGGCGAGAAATAGCCGGGTGCGTATTGATACCTACCCATCACGGAGGTTGGGTTTCTAGAATGGGATTATCTGCCGAAAAATCTCCTTTTCTACCTTCCTGATTATCTATGGTGATTGCGATCGCCCTTCTCCTCTTTGCGGCCTGGTTGTTTTTCTCCTCGGGACTGTTGAACTCCCAGGTGGATGGCATTGACCGTGACCTGCTCAATGCGACCAAAGGCGACAAAGCCCTGGCCAAGCGCCTGCTGGAATATGCCAGAACCCGCTACCCCGGCAAATCTGAGGATTGGTACATTGAAAAAGTCCTCTACGACCTCCAGCGTGATGGAGCTTGTGGCTATCGGACTTCGACTCGGCGGCGATCGCCTCGGTCAAATCGTCTGACTTGGCCGAAACGGTTCCGACTATAGAGCCTATGAACCTGAACCCAGTTGGGTCAATGAAGATGAAGGGCTAACCGCTAGGGTCTAAAGAATCAAGTTCAAAAAATCCCCGTTGTTGAGAAGTGCGACGAAGCTATGCCTCTCAATAACGGGGATTTTATTTGGGTCTTAGCTGAGGCTGTTTCCTGAAGTTTATTACTCTAGAATCCTGCAAAAGTCCTGCAAGTTTGCCTATGCTGGATAGGCAGATGAGCAAAGAAGGAATGGGCATGGTGAATCGAGTGCAGCGGGGACAATTGCCTTCCTCGCCAATGTGCAAAATTGCGGTAATTGGCGATATTCATGACCAGTGGGATGAGGATGATGCGATCGCCCTCAAACACTTAGGGGTCGATCTCGTTCTTTTTGTGGGCGATTTTGGCAACGAAGCGGTGGAATTGGTACGGGCGATCGCCAACCTCGACCTCCCCAAAGCCGCCATTTTTGGCAACCACGATGCCTGGTACACTGCCACCGACTGGGGACGCAGCAAATCTCCCTATGACCATCGGGTAGAGGATCGGGTGCAGCAACAGATCGATTTGCTGGGAGAAGCCTATGTGGGATATAGCTGTCTTGATTTTCCAGCGTTTAACCTGTCGGTGGTGGGCGGACGACCCTTTAGCTGGGGTGGGTCAGCCTGGAAGAACGAGAAGTTCTACCTGAAGTATTTTGAGATGCAGAGCTTTGCGGATTCGACGGAGCAAATCGTTGCAGCGGCTGAAGATGCGGCCTTTGAGACAATTCTGTTTATGGGACACTGTGGCCCCACGGGACTGGGATCTGCGGCGGAAGATCCTTGCGGTAAGGATTGGCAGCCGATTGGGGGAGACCATGGCGATCCGGACTTGGAGATGGCGATCGCCCGTACTCTCCAGCAGGGCAAAACTATTCCCCTGGTCACCTTTGGCCACATGCATCACCAGCTTCGCCACACCAAAACTCAAATTCGCAAACGCATTGTGGTCAAAGAAAACGGCACGGTCTATCTAAATGCGGCGAGTGTGCCCCGGATTATCCGGACGGAGGAGGGATGGCGGCGGAATTTTTCGATCGTCACGCTGGAATCAGGGCGAGTACAGGATGCGGCTTTAGTCTGGGTCGATCAGGATTTAGAGATTGTCTCTGAGGAAGTGCTCTACCAGTCTGAGGCGCAGTTGATTCTGTAGAAACGCTCAGATTGGTCAGCGCGATCGAATTGGGGAAACAGCAAATTTAATCAGTTAATTTAGCCGCTTCTAAAATCTGCGGTAAGATAAACGCGGTAAGATTAACGTTGCTGCATTGGAGAGGTGGCAGAGTGGTCGAATGCGCTCGACTTGAAATCGAGTGTACCGAAAGGTACCGAGGGTTCGAATCCCTCCCTCTCCGTTTTTGGTGGATGGGTAGATGGGTGGATGGGTGGATGGGTGGATGGGTGAGGATGTGCATCCTGCTCGGGTTCACAAGTCTTTTTTGCGACAAGCCCATTCTAGAATTTGTAAATCTTTTTTTATAACAAACAAAATTTTTGAAAGAGTGCATCTTGGCACCCTTTCATATTTGCCCTTTCATATTTGTTTTGATAGCTCTAAGCAGGACTTGGAGTAGGGCTTTTCTGTATTGAGAGAATCCCTAGAAGTTGAAAAAGTTAGAAATAGATCTGGCTGTGAAATGAGGAAAGTGGGGCACAGAATTTACCCATCCACCCATCCACCCATCCACCCATCCACCCATCCACCCATCCACCCATCCACCCATCCACCCATCCACCCATCCACTCATCCACTCATCCACTACCAACCAGGGCGATCGCCATACCGTCCTGATCCCGAGGAGGACTCTGGGTCGAGGGTGGGGCGCGATCGCCCAATGGTCGTATCGGTGGCTTTGGGGACGGTGGCTTCGGCTTGGAGCTGTTGGCGACCGTTGCGGACGATTCGCATCATTTCGGCGAGCTGTTGCTCCATGTCGCGGAGGGTGCGATCGGCGTATTCGTCGGCTCCGGCTTGGATTTCTTCGCATTCGGCAAGGGCGCGGCGCTGCATTTCTTCCAGTTCTTGCTGGGCGCGGCGGCGCAGTTGGTCAATTTCTTCGAGGGTTTCTTGCTGGAGGGCTTCGCACTCTAGCTGGACTTGTTGGCGAATTTGGAGGGCTTCCATTTCGGCTTGGCGGACGAGTCCCATTTCGTTGAGGATTTGGGCGGCTCGTTGCTCGGCAGCGGCTATAATTTCTTGGGCGTAGAGTTCGGCTTCCTGGAGAATTTCTTCTTTGTGGGTGGCCAGTTCGGCGGCTTCCTGGAAGGCGGTGGGCAGGTTGAGGCGCACCAGGTCGAGTTGCTCCAGGAGTTGTTCTTCGTCGATCAGGGTGCGGCGGCTGAGGGGCACACGGGGGCTATCCAACACGATTTCTTCGAGTCGGTTGAGTTCTCGCTGGATATCTACGCCTCCTAGTCGCATAGCGTCTCCGTAAGCGGCAGGTCGATGAGCCGATCCGCCATTGGTGTGGCCATGGCTGGGGGCACTGAGGGGGGCACCGTTGGGGGCACTGCTGGGGGCATTGCCGTAGGTGCTGCCGTTGTTGGTGCGGCGTTTGAGGTCGGGGTCTTGGCGTAGCATTTGTAGATTTCTTGGGCGACAGGGTAAGGGACGAGGTGCTCGATCCGACCACCAAATTTTGCGATCTCTTTTACCACACTACTACTGAGGAAGCTATGTTCTGTGGAGGTGGCTAGAAAAACAGTTTCGATATCGGCGAAGAGGGTTTTGTTGGTATGTGCCATTTGCAACTCCATCTCGAAGTCTGACACGGCTCGTAATCCTCTCAGGAGAACTTTGGCCTGGTGCATTTGGGCATAGGTGACGGTGAGGCCATCAAAGCTATCGACTTGTAGATTGGGGAGGTGCTGGGCGGATTGGCGGATCTGGGAGATTCTTTGGTCGATGGAGAAGAGGGGGTTTTTGTTGGGATTGCGGAAGACGACGACGATGACCTGGTCAAAGAGACGACAGCCTCGCTCGATGATGTCGAGGTGGCCCAGGGTAATGGGGTCGAAACTGCCGGGGTAAATCGCAATCACGGGGGACTCCGGGGGCGGGTTTAGGGGGGCAGGGGGTGTGACCCTTGAGGGGGTTCTGAGTAATTGAGGCGATTATATCGGACGATACTGAAATCTGAATAAATTTGTCCGAGTTGTTTGGGAGAGAACCTCCTTATCCAACCTGGAAATGTCCGAATTTTCTACTCTAAGGTGGATTGCTTTTCTGTATATTCTCTGCATTTATCGCGCAATGCAAGGGGGGCTTCGTTTTTTTAAGAGAAAATCCTGATTTTTGGGGGTTGGTTGGGGGAATTGAACGCGGAGACGCGGAGACGCGGAGGGAGGAGGTGGGGAGGGGTTTTGGGGTGGGGTGGGAGGTGAATGACTGGAATAGAGGGAGTGCGTCAGTAACCTTAGCACCTGTGGGTTGTGTCCTTACAGGGAATTCTGATCAATTGCTTTAAATACGATCCTTTGGAAGAAACGGGTGTTAAAGCAGTTTGCGGCGGAGGAAGGGGGCGATCGCTTCACTTACTTTTTCATGCCAGTCTTCTTGGGGATAATGGCCGACTTCTTCGAGCTGTATGAGTTCGGCGTTGGAGAGGGGTTCGATGAATTTTTTGGCTAGGTCGAGGGGGAGCCAGGGATCGCGGATGCCCCAGGCGACGAGGGTGGGTTGCTGCCATTGTTGAAAGCCTGCTTGAATTTCGGCCATGGCTTTGGGGATCTGGAGGTTTTGGACAGCGGCGAGGAGGGCGCGGCCTGCATCGGAGCTTTTGAGGAAGGGACGGCGATAGACATCGAGATCGGTGTCTTCGACACGGTAGCCACCGCCACCCTCTAAGGTGCGATCGACTAAGAGGGGATCTTGGGTCATCATGTCGCCGACGAAGGGAAAGCCCAATTGTTTGATTTTCCAGGGCACTTTGGCTTCGGCGGTGAGGGGCGTGTTGAGAATGGCGAGTCGTTCGATTTGCTCAGGGTGACGGATGGCGTACTGTAAGCCGACGGAACCGACGAAGCCTTGGACGACGAGGGAACAGCGCTGGATCTCCAGGTGTTGCAGGAAGGCTTGAAGGGCGGTGATATAGGCATCAGGAGTGTAGGCAAAGTCGCGGCGATCGGGTTTAGACGACAGCCCAAAGCCAATCCAGTCGGGTGCGATCGCCCAAAAACCCTGCTCAGCCAAAGCTTCAATCACATGCCGCCAGCTATAGCTCTGAGCGGGTAAGCCATGCAGCAGGATCACGGGCGGCTTATCGGTCGGATTCATCGGCTTTGCTTCGCGGTAAAACCACTTGAGCGCTCCCACCTCGACTAACTCTTGATTTGTTGTCACCAGATTTTTTCCCTTCAATATTTGTTATGTAGTCGAGCTTACCGCGATGTGGACACGGGGTGGAAGGGGAAGGGAAGGGGAAGGGGGAAAGGGGAAAGGCGAAAGGGGAAACACTGATTGGGGCATGGAGTTGTTCAGGCATTTACTGAGTGGACAACGATGAATAAATCATTGAATTCCCCCCATCTCCCCACTCCCCACTCCCCACTCCCCAATTATTAAGTTTTTTGTAAATTATCGGCCAAATCAGCATTTTGTATTTTTAGATACAGAATTCCGTTGTATAGTAATTAAAGAAATCGAAATAAAACATATTTGAAACGGAGTAATCGCTATGTCTACGAAAGATCAAGCTCGTGCCCTGATGAACCGTCACCATCACATGGCTAAGAACCGACAGCAGTGTTTGCTGGCTCGGGCGGCTCATGAAGTTGGGATGACTGAAGTGGACTACTCCGGCCATGTCCAAGGCAAGCTGCCTGGTAACTTTGATG
Source organism: Oculatellaceae cyanobacterium Prado106 (assembly GCA_025454315.1). Lineage (GTDB taxonomy): Bacteria > Cyanobacteriota > Cyanobacteriia > Elainellales > Elainellaceae > Prado106. Next base: position 13,028 of record JALOOP010000007.1, on the reverse strand, counting down.
CGGACTACTCTCGGGGTGGTGCGACGCTGAGCTAGTCCCATAGTGGGTCACTGAACAACAGTGGGTCACTGAGCGACTTTGAATCGGTTACAAGAATTAGAAAGGTGAATTAGCAATTTGAGGGGTGCGGCATTGGGTGCGGCACCCTTCTTTTTGTTTTTTGTTGGGGCTTTTGGAGGGGAGGAATTGGGGGTAAAAATTTGGTGTTCCACCCAGATTGACGTACACTAGGCTTCACGTCAAAAAGAGGAGAACCCCATGACCCGTGCCATTATGGAAACCGAAAAGGGCACCATCCACATCGAATTCTTTGATGCGGATGCCCCCAATACTGTGGCTAACTTTGTCAAACTGATCAACGAAGGCTTCTATGATGGGCTGACCTTTCACCGAGTCATCCCCAACTTTGTGATTCAGGGCGGTTGTCCCAAGGGCAACGGAACGGGCGGCCCGGGTTACAACATTAAGTGTGAGATCAACCCCAATAAGCATGTTGCAGGGACGCTGTCGATGGCTCATGCGGGGCGCGATACGGGCGGCAGCCAGTTCTTCGTTTGCCACTCTCCCCAACCCCACTTGGATGGTGTGCATACTGTGTTTGGCCAAACTCAGGACATGGATGTGGTGAATGCGATTCGGCAAGGCGATAAGATGCTGTCGGTCAAAATCGAAGAGTAATTAAAGCTAAATGATTGAAGCTGAGTGGTTGAAGCTGAATCATTGAAGTTGAATGATTGAAGTTGAATCGTTAAAGCTGAATATCATTGAAGCTGATTCAGGGCTGAATTTTAGCGGGGCGAAAAGGGGAACAGGAATGGCAGATTGGCAAATCATTCCAGGCGGAGTCACGGCTCCCAAGGGCTATCGGGCGGCAGGCATTGCGGCGGGGCTAAAGCCTTCGGGTGCGCCTGATTTGGCGCTGATTGTGTCGGAGGTAGATGCGATCGCCGCTGGAGTCTTCACCACGAGTCAGGTGAGAGCCGCCTGTGTCGATTACTGTCGGCAAAATCTCCAGACCAAGTCCTCTGCCCGAGCGATCCTCTGCAATGCGGGACAGGCGAATGCGGCTACGGGCGCACAGGGCTGGGCAGACACCCTGGAGATGGCTCAGCTAGTGGCACAAGAACTGGCGATTCCGCCTGAGCAGGTGTTGGTCGCTTCTACGGGCGTGATTGGTCAGCGGATCAAGATGGCCGAACTGCGATCGGGCGTGCCTAATCTCGTCGGGGCGCTTTCCCCTGAAGGTTCCGACAGTGCGTCCAAAGCCATTATCACCACCGATCTAGTCCCCAAGACGATCGCCCTTGAAACCACCATTGACAATCGTCCGGTTCGCATTGGCGGCATCTGCAAAGGCTCGGGGATGATTCACCCGAATATGGCGACGCTGCTGGCGTTTGTCACCTGCGATGCGGCGGTGTCGCCCCACCTTTGGCAGCAAATGCTGAGTCGAGCGGCGGACAAAAGCTTCAACCAAATTACGGTGGACGGCGACACTAGCACCAATGACTCGCTGATTGCTCTGGCGAATGGACAGTCTCGTACCCCTGCGATTACGGAAGCCGGAGCGGATGCTGACAAGCTGGAAGCAATGCTGACGGAAGTTTGTATTTATATGGCTAAGTCGATCGCCCGTGACGGTGAAGGAGCCACCTGTTTACTGGAAATCCGCGTCTCGGGTACCGCTGATGATGCTTCGGCCAGACAGATCGCCCGGACGATCGCTGGATCTGCACTGTTCAAGTCCGCTGTCTTTGGCCGTGATCCTAACTGGGGACGGATCGCTGCTGCGGCTGGACGGGCAGGCGTGGGCTTCGACCCAGAAAATCTCAGGGTTCAACTGGGTGATTTTCTGCTGATGGAACATGGACAGCCCTTGGCTTTCGATCGCCCTGCGGCCAGCGCCTACATGAAACAAGCCGCCGCCGGAGAATACCTAAAAAGCGACACCGTACTCGTCTCGGTCAGCGTCGGCAATGGCTCTGGCGTGGGCGTGGCCTGGGGCTGCGACCTCAGCTATGACTATGTGAAGATTAATGCGGAGTATACGACGTAGGGGAAGGGCGAAAGGCGAAAGGCGAAAGGCGAAAGGGGATTTTGCATTTCAACCGCAGAGGCGCGGAGGGAAGAAGGGGAAGGGGGAAAGGCGAAAGGGGGAAAGGCGAAAGGGCGAAACATTGATGAATCTCGGTTGGTCAATGGCAAAATTTCACGGGATGTTTCAAGGTTCACCCTTTCCCCTTTTCCCTTTCCCCTTTCGCCCCGCCATCACCCTAAAACGAAGTTACTAAAACTTCTGTAATCTTGCCGCGCTTCTGGGCGTTGGAATTGATGGAGCGGGAGGCGGAGATGGTGTGGGTGGGGAAGTCTTGGTAGAGTTCGCGGATGAAGTCGCAGTCGGAGTTGGAGAGCATGACTTTGACACCGCGCTGGGCGAGTTGGGCGAAGGTGTCCCGGAGGCGGGTTTGGTCTTCGGCGTTGAAGGCGTAGCGGTTGTAGGCGGTGAAGCTGCTGGTGGCGCTGATGGGGTAGTAGGGTGGGTCGAAGTAGACGAAATCTTGGGCGGTGTGGGCGCGATCGAGAATGGTGTCGAAGGGGGCGATCGCAATTTCTACATTCTGGAGCGTTTGGGATACCGATCGCAGTAGGTCGGCCTGACAAACGCTGGGATTTTTGTAGCGTCCCATAGGCACGTTGAATTGGCCTTTGGAGTTTTCTCGGTAGAGGCCGTTGAAGCAGGTTTTGTTGAGGTAGATGAGACGGGCGGCTTGCTCCAGGTTGGTTCCGGTGTGGGTGGAGCGGATTTGGTAGTAGTATTCGAGGCTGTGCGATCGCTCATGTTTTTGCAATCGTTTGATCAGCGCTTCTACCTGGTCGCGGACACAGCGGTAGACATTGACCAGGGATGGATTGATGTCGGTGAGAACTGCTTGGGGAGGGAGGAGATGGAAAAAGATTGCGCCGCCGCCGAGGAACGGTTCGTAGTAGGTGGTGAAGGAAGGCTGTCCGGTGCGGGTTTGGGCTGGGAAATAGGGGAGATATTGCTGAATCAGTTGCCCTTTGCCGCCGGCCCATTTGAGAAAAGGTCGAGGCGGGATGGCGGGAGCGCGATGGGAAGTGGGGCGATCGAGGAGAATTGTCATGTAGCCCGATGTCCGGTGCGATGAGTTTCCCGTTCAGCAAGGAACTCCTGGTAAGAAGTTCGGTATTGTTTTATGCCTGCGATCGCAGTTTAAACCGCAGGTTTAGGACATTACTGGTGATGCTCAGATGGGAAGGGTGGGTAGGGATTGGCATTAGTATAGCGGAGGCTTATACTAACGTACTATTTTTTGTGGTTATGGGAAAGGAAATCGCTGATTTTAGAGGGCGATCGAGATATTATGACAACAAAATAGAGCAAGAGAACACAGCCAGTTGATTAATTTTCGACAGGAGTAAGCCATGCTTGGGGTTTCGCCTAAAGCTTATATTGAGTATCGAAACGAGGCTTATTGGGTTGAAGGAACTCGGATTTCCTTGGATTCAGTGGTTTATGCCTTTCGCAATGGCTTGTCCCCGGAGAGCATTGTTCAGTCCTTTCCTTTGCTGACGCTGGAACAGGTTTATGGCGCGATCGCCTTTTATTTGGCCAATCGTCAGGAGATTGACATCTATTTAGCAGCCGAGGAGGAGGCGTTTGAGGCTATGCCCCAACCTTTGCAATCGACCGACCCAGATCTCTACGATCGTTTAGTAGCCGCTAAATCAGCAAGACAGCAGCTTGAATACAGCTAAAACGATGACTATCCGGTATCAGGCAGACGCAGATTTAAATTCAGGCAATTCTTACGGGAGTTTTACGGCGAGAACCCGCAATTGATTTTCAAACAGCCTCTGGAGCGAAGTTGGCTAGGGTTAAGGATAGAGAGGTTTTGGCGATTGCTGCACGACAAGGTCGAATTTTGGTCAGCCATGACCGCAAAACCATGCCATTGGAGTTCGCTGCTTTCATCAGCAGTGCCCAAAGTGCAGGCATCATCATTGTTTCGAGGAAGCTGGCGCTCGAAGTCGTCATTGATGAACTGTGTTTGATTTGGGCTGCATCAGATGCTGAGGAGTGGATGAATTGGATTGCAAAGCTCCCTCTTTAGGACAACTGCCCATCTTCAATCAAGCAATTCTGATAAAGTTGAAGCAGCGAAGGTTGAATCAGTCAGCTTCTCCGTTGTAGATCATTGGTTGTAGGTCTGTCCTATGGAAGAATTTTTTAATAATGTTTCTCGGTATCCTCGGTATTTAATCAGCTTTTCGCTGGGGGTTTTGTTTAGCTTGTTTAGTCCGCTTTTGCCTTTGTTTAAGCGGCCTAGTACGGCGATCGCCAGCATCGGATTCCTGATTGCCTCTATTATTGCGCTGAGTTTTACCCTGCGCGCTATGCTGGGGCTGGACGGCGTTTAAGGCACGTTCGAGTTTGATGTAATTGACGTTTGGTGCGTTTGTCCTTGCGGTGAGGCTGGGTCTTACCGTGAGGCAAACCATTTGTAATGGCTTGGAGGAACCCTTGGCAACCGATCGACGCATTGCCCGAGTAGCAGAATTGATGAAGCGTGAGGTCAGTCAGCTTCTCCTCTCGGGGATTAAGGATGACCGGGTGGGCATGGGCATGGTCAGTGTCACCCATGTGGATGTGGCAGGGGATTTGCAACATGCCAAGATTTTTGTCAGCGTCTATGGCTCAGCAGAGGCGCGATCGGAGACAATGGCGGGTCTGAAGTCGGCTACAGGATTTGTTCGGGGCGAATTGGGACGGCGGATGCGCTTGCGTCGGACACCTGAAATTATTTTCCTGGAAGATCTGTCCATTGAGCAGGGCACTCAGGTGCTGTCGCTGATTAACCGCCTCAGCCAGGAGCGCCAAGCTAGCGGCTGGGACGATGAGCTAGACCGCGAACCGGGTGACAGTACAGCCCGTGGTGCTGCTGCCGATGTTGACGATGCAGATGCTGCAGATGCTGCTGCTGAGATGGATGAGGTGGATGAGGTGGATGAAATGGATGAGATCGACGAAACGGATGAGCCAGGGAATTAGCCAGGGGATTAGCCAGGGGATTAGCCAGAGGATTTGCACCGGATTCGCATCAAGGATGAGCCGATCATGTCGTGGATAGATTGGGAAGAGTTGACTCTGGTTCAAAAAGTTGCCCAGATGGTCGTGGTACGCGCCTCTGGGCATTTGTTTGATCATCAGATTGAATATCCGGCCTGGGAGCCGACCCAAGCCGTCCTGCGCCACTACATTGAGGATTTGGGCGTGGGCGGGGTGATTTTGCTGGGCGGTACGGCGGTGGAAGTGGGGCTGCGATCGCAACAACTGCAACACTGGTCTACCATCCCCCTGCTCATGGCGGCGGATATTGAAGAAGGTGTCGGCCAACGCTTTGCGGGAGCGACTCGCTTTCCGCCTCCCATGGCACTGGGCGCAATGGCACAGCAGGATTTACCGGGGGCGATCGCTCAATCCCACCAAATGGGCAGCACCACGGCAGAAGAAGCGATCGCCATTGGACTCAACTGGATTCTCGCGCCGATCGTCGATGTCAACAACAATCCTGATAATCCCGTGATCAATATCCGGGCTTGGGGCGAAACCAGCGAGCAGGTCAGTCAACTGACCCATGCCTTTATCCAGGGCGCACAGCAGCATCCCGTGTTAACGACTGCCAAGCATTTTCCAGGACATGGCGATACGGCGATCGACTCTCACCTGACGCTGCCTGTGATTCCCCATGACGCGACACGCTTGGAAGCGGTGGAACTGCCGCCGTTTTTGGGGGCGATCGCCACTGGAGTCGATGCGGTGATGACGGCACATCTGCAAATTCCGGCCTGGGACGCGGATTATCCGGCCACGCTGTCCCGCTCCATTCTCACGGGGCAACTGCGGCAGCAGATGGGCTTCAATGGCCTGATTGTTACCGATGCGCTGATTATGGGGGCAATTACCCAGCATTATGGAGCCGAGGAAGCGGCGGTGCTGGCGGTTGCGGCGGGAGCGGATATTGTGTTGATGCCTGCTGACCCGGAGGCGAGTATTGCAGCCCTGGTGGAAGCGATCGAAACCGGACGCATTCCTTTGGAGCAGATTCATGCTTCGCTGGAGCGGATTTGGCAGGCCAAGCATCGTGTTTGTTCGCTGCCCATTTCTGGCGACACCTCCCATGCCTGGGAACATGCCCAGCCTGACCCGGTGCAGTTGGAAGCCTTGGCGCGGCCTGAAGCGATCGCCAGTGTCACCACCATCCTGCAAGCCTCCATGCAGGTTCATCGTCCGCCCATCTCCCGCTTAGAGCAACCCTCGAACGCTCACCCACTCCGCAATCTGGTGATCCTAGATGATGCGCTGAACTGTCCCTTTTTGGCTCGGCAAGCTCCGGCGATCGCTCTCCCCCAATACCTGGGCTATCATCTGCGAGTCCTTGACAGCTATAGTCCCAAGATGCGCCTAGATCCCGATCGCATTTTGTTCGATCGGGAACTTCATCCCGAAACGCCAGACTGGCAGCCGACGCTACTGCAACTGTTTATTCGCAGCAATCCCTTTCGAGTCAGTTCGGGCTTAACGGATTTAGCCTTGGATTGGCTGAAGTTTCTCCTGCAAACCGAACAGTTGCAGGCCGTGGTATTCTACGGAACGCCCTATGTCCTCGATCGCTTTTTGCCCCTTTTGCCTGCCCACATTCCCTATGTGTTCACCTACGGACAAATGGAAGCAGCACAGGCGATCGCTCTCAACACCCTCTGGGGCAAGGACTTGCAACCCACCAGCGATTCTACATTCACAGATTAACGACCTGTGATTGCGATCAATCCCCCGTCAGGTCACTGCCATAGAGTTTGTAGTAGTGGCTTCAGCCGCTCAATAGTCTGGATGGCCTGGTAGAAGCATTTCAGCCTACTTCAGGCTTACTCCTAAACCCTCATAGTATTATCAAAGTCTTTGTTTTGTCTCGGGCTTGGTTATGACCTCATCCTCTCCGTCCACCGCTCATCCTGTCGCGTCCTCACCTCACTTTTCTTTTGAGTGCAAGGCTCACTGTAGCCACAGCCATGCCCGCGCCGGAGTCTTCTCCACGCCTCACGGCTCGGTTGAAACCCCAAGATTCATGCCCGTGGGCACTCTGGCCAATGTCAAAACCCTGACACCTGCTCAGTTAGCCGAAACCGGGGCGCAAATGGTGCTGTCCAATACCTATCACCTGCACTTGCAGCCCGGTGAAGAGATTGTCGCAGAGGCCGGGGGGCTGCATCGGTTTATGGGGTGGAGTGGCCCCATGCTGACGGACTCGGGCGGATTTCAGGTGTTTAGCCTGAGCGAAATGCGGACGATTCGCGAAGAAGGCGTGACCTTTCGATCGCCCCGAGACGGCCAGATGATTCACCTCACCCCAGAGCGTTCGATTCAAATCCAAAATGCTTTGGGTGCAGATGTGATCATGGCGTTTGATGAATGTCCGCCCTATCCGGCTAGTCGTGAGCAAGTCGAGTTGGCCACTCAGCGTACCTTTCGCTGGCTGGAACGCTGTATTGCGGCGCACCAACGCCCCGATCAAGCCCTGTTTCCGATTGTGCAAGGCGGCGTTTATCTAGATTTGCGGCAGGAAGCGGCGGAGAAGATTGCGGCTCTGGACATGCATGGCTATGCCATTGGCGGTGTCAGCGTGGGGGAACCGCCTGAACTGATTGAGAAAATCGTCAAGGCCACCACGCCGCTCCTGCCCCCGGACAAACCCCGCTACCTGATGGGCGTTGGCACCTACCGCGAGATGGCACAGGCGATCGCAGCAGGCATTGATTTATTCGACTGTGTCATCCCCACCCGGTTGGCGCGTCATGGCAATGCGCTGGTCAAGGGCGATCGCTGGAACCTCAAAAATGCCCGATTCAAGACCGACTTCACGCCCATGGATGAAACCTGTCCTTGCTATACCTGCCAGAATTTCACTCGGGCTTATCTTTGTCATTTGCTGCGATCGCAAGAACTCCTGGTCTACAGTTTGCTGTCGATTCACAACATCACCGAACTGATCCGATTTACCCAGCGCATTCGGGAGGCAATTTTGGGCGATCGCTTTGTAGAGGAGTTTGCGACCTGGTTGGAGCCGTCTGAATCAGGGCATTTGGGCACAAACGAGAGTAAATCTTAAGGTCTGGGCTCAAAATTCTGGAAAGTTTACAGGTTCTATCTGATTCGCCCTTTCAATTATGGGATACACTCGTCTAGCATCAGCCTCAAGTTAGACTCAGCAAATCCTATGATTCAGGAAGTCCGGCAGTGGATCGATGAGATCCAGACTTTGCAACAAAAACTGGCTCAGATGCAACAAGAGCGCGACGAAGCCCTCGCCAGCGCCAACCAATGGCGACAGCGCTACGAGGCCGAAGCCCAGCAGCGCCGTGCCGAGGCTTGCCTAGCCCAGCAGCAAATACAAGCCTTGAATGCAGAATTGCAACAAGCCGATGCGATCGCCATTCACACCCGCATGACTCCAGCCTATGAGCGGCAGATTCAGCAGCAGGTGCAGCAAGTCCAAAACCCAGAAGCCCTGAAGGAACAGCTTGTCCAGGCTTTGGTAGAGTGCGATCGCCTCTCTCAAGCGCTCAAGCAAGAGCAAACCAACCATGCCGAAACCCGCCAATCCCTAACCGCCACCCTGGGCGACACAGTCGATCGGCTAGCGCAAGCCCGCAAAGCCCAGCAAGAACAATCCCAGCTTAAGACCATCTCTGTCTCTCACGAGCTAGCGCTGTATCAACCCGAAAGCTAGACACTAATGTTAAGGGTTAAGGGGGGAAGGTGCTGCGACCTAGCATCTTCCCCCCTTAATGTTGAACCCATAAACTTAAAATCCCGCCTTAAAATCCCATCGTGGAAGCGACTGCGGAGAGGGTGGGATCAATGCCCGTTTTGAATTGATTTTGGCAATGCTTGATAGCCGTATCAGGGTCTTTGAGGCCATTCCCGGTCAGCACACAGACAATTTTTGCATTGGCAGGGACTTGGTCTTTGACCTTGAGTAGCCCAGCTACAGAAGCCGCACTGGCAGGTTCACAGAAGATGCCTTCCTGAGAGGCCAACAGGCGATAGGCCGTCAAAATTTCTTCATCGGTGACAGCGTTGAACTGGCCTTGGCTGGCATCTTTGGCCGCGACCGCTTTTTGCCAGCTCGCAGGATTGCCGATGCGAATAGCCGTGGCCAAGGTTTCAGGGTGTTCAATGGGATGACCGCTGATTAGGGGGGCGGCTCCGGCAGCCTGGAAGCCCATCATGCGGGGGAGGCGATCGCACAATCCACCCTGATGATACTCACAGAACCCCATCCAATAGGCCGAAATATTGCCCGCGTTACCCACCGGAATGCACAGCCAATCTGGTGCATTACCCAAGGCATCCACAATTTCAAACGCAGCGGTCTTTTGTCCTTCCAAACGATAAGGATTGACCGAATTCACCAGCGTCACCGGGTAGCGTTCGGAGACTTGCTGAACAATGTCTAGTGCCCGGTCAAAGTTGCCCTGAATCGCCAGCACTTCAGCCCCATAGAGCAATGCCTGAGCCAATTTTCCAAGGGCAACATAGCCATCCGGAATCAACACATAGGCGCGCATCCCGGCGCGTCTAGCATAGGCAGCCGCAGCGGCGGACGTGTTGCCCGTGCTAGCACAAATAACCACCTCGGCTCCGGCTTCCTTGGCCTTGGACACCGCCATGGTCATGCCCCGATCTTTGAAGCTGCCCGTGGGATTGAGGCCGTCGTATTTGACCCAGACCTGGACATTGCGACCGATTTGGGCGGCGATCGCAGGAGCCGGAATCAGCGGCGTGTTGCCTTCTAGGAGCGTAACAACAGGTGTCTTATCCGTTACAGGCAAGTAGGAGCGATACTCTTCAATCAGCCCCCGCCAAGCCGCTCGTGCCTGACGACCACTCTGCTGACCACTCTGCTGACCGCCGTGCTGGCCAACGTTACTGCTGACATCCCGATCCGTTCCAGAAGAAAAACTCGCAATCACTGTATTATCCAACGCTAAAAAGCGTCCAATGCTAAAGGTGCTGAGCGATCGTACCCGAGAATGGGCTTGGGTTTACTCCATCACTCTGCCTATCAGTTTAGCTTGATTGGTGAGTTTAGCTTGCATTCCCCTGAAGGATTTGTTAAAGGATATTTCCCCAACTCACTTGCCCCACTCACTCTAAGCATCGGGTTTCAAGTTTCGGGTAAATCTTCTACCCAACATAGTGAAGTAGCTAGGCGATCGTTTCGGAGAGCGTTGAACAAGCGCTCATCAGCAGTAACCATTTGACAATTGTGTTCAATAGCTAAGCTCAGGTATACACAGTCATAAACGGCTTGCTGAACCCTAACTGCAATTTCTAGGGCTTGAGGCATTAGCCCCAAAGAGGGATGAACACTTAAAGGTACTCCCATTAAGGCTTGTAAAGTGTTCTGAGCCGATTCTAGGTTGTCCTCACCTCTTTGAACCCGCTTCCACAACACATTCCCAATCTCTGGAAAGAAAAAGTCTGGTACCAACAATTCGTAATTGGGTCTTTGAAGCCGCAACGCAGCCTCAGCATGGATCTCTGGAAGAACCCATTTAATCGCGACATTGGCATCAACAACATATCGAGTCAACGTTGTCTATCCTCTCGTATAAGTTCCGTACTATCGCTAAATTTCTTACCTTGGTAATGTTGTCGAACTTGCTCTATCGCAGCCCATGAAGACTGCCATTCTGGAGTTCCAGATGGCACAGTTTGGGTGGAAGAAATCGGCTGAACAACCACAACAACTTCTAAATAAGTATCGTGCAGACCGATGGGCACATCCAGATGCAGTACCCCATCGTTTCCAACATGCGATTTTAATCTAACTGTCTCCATACCAAACACCATCCTGTACTTTAGAAACGCGCTTTTCTTCCCAGAAGCATTTGCTAGCCTACACGGCTCAAGCTGAAATCCGAACTCAGTTAATTTCTCTTAGTTTATCTATTTGTCTATGTAAGTTAGCTAAGTTAGCCTATCTTTGGCTTAAGACATGCGAGGGAATCGGGGTTTAGATTTTCGATGAGGTGGCAGAGCAAGTCAATCCAAGTAAAATGAGAGGGCACAGGTGAAACAAGGTCAAACCAATGGCAGTTCGACAACCCCGCTACAGCAAAGAAGAGTTTGCACGACGTGGCGATGAGATTTATCAGACTCAGGTGCGATCGCAAGTCGAGGAAGGCAACCATGGCAGAATCGTTGCGATCGACATTGAAACTGGGGCGTTTGAAGTTGCGGATGATTTGGTGACCGCAGCGAAGCACCTTTCCGCACGAGTCCCTGATACTCAGACCTGGTTTGTTCGTATTGGGCATTTAGCTGTTGATCATTTTGGCGCACGGAGTTTGAGAGCCAAGCCATGATGCAGGGGCGTGTGAATCAAAGGTGTGAGGCGATGCTATCGATCGCAGTCAGAAATAATGAAACAACTCGGATGGTAGATGCTGTAATTGATACAGGATTTTCGGGGTTTCTTACCTTACCGTCTGACATGATTGCCACATTAGGGCTGAGTTGGGAGGGGCGAGATGTAGCAACATTGGGCGATGGAACTTTTTGTACGTTTGAAGTCTATATCGGGCTTGTGATCTGGGACGGGCAATATCGTGAGATTTACATCAACGAATCAGAGACGGTTCCGTTGATTGGAATGCAGCTATTACGAGGCTATGATCTGCGGATTCAGGCGATCGAAGAGGGTTTAGTAACGATCGATGCTTTGAAGTAGCAGGAGATAGGCAGTCAGTCAGGGTCTAACACAATGCACCAATGCTCTCTTTATTGAAAGAGGCTGTGCTATTCAGTTGGGTGACTGATGCTCCACGGCCTCGTCATCTTGGGCATTGGCTTGCATCTGACGGAACAACTTTGGGTAAACCAGCAGAAAAAAGCCCATCCAAAGGGCGATCGGTACCCCCACCAGCAGCGTCAGCCACAGCCGATGAAACAGGCTCCAACTGCCGCCAATCAAGGAAATCCCGGTCAGCAGAATTGACCAGGGCTGACACCACCAAGGCTTGTAGTGCCACACGTTGAGCGGATCGACCGGGGAAGGAGAATTCATGGCTCTTTTGGGGGTTGTTCTCACGTCAAAGCGAAAGCCGTTGAGGCTAAAGTATCCTCATTTTAGCGGCTGTCCCTCAATCGCCAGGGTCAAAGTGCGATCGCTCTCCCTATAGCACCCAATCGTCAAACTGAAGGTGCGATCGCTCTCCCTTCAAGTCCGAATCGTCAGGCATAAAGTGCGATCATTCCTACTTCAAGCCCGAACTGTCTCGCTGAAAGTGCGATCGCTCTCACTCCAAGTCCGAACTGTCTCGCTGAAAGTGCGACCCTTTTCACTTCTAACCCTAAACTTTGTCGCTGAAAGTGCGATCGTTTTCACTTCTGCCCCTAAACCGTCTTGCTGAAAGTGCGATCGTTCCTACTTCCAACCCTAAACTTTGTCGCTGAAAGTGCGATCGTTTTCACTCATGACCGTGGATTTCCCCACTCGGCGTGAGACGGTTTTCAACTTCAACCTCAATCGTCGAGGTTAAAGTGCGATCGTTCTCACTCGTGACCGTGGATTTTCCCACTTAGGGGGCGATCGTTCTTACAGGTGCCTGTGAATTTCCCTGGTTGAAGCGGAATCGTTCTAACTCAGAACTCCGGTTCTTGAAGTTAGGGGGCGATCGCTCTCCCTTTTTCCTAGCAGAGTGGCTCTGTACAAACAAATCTCGATTGGCTTCGCTTAGATAAGTTGCGCCCCCAACTCTTCCAATCCTGGCCTCAACTCTGGGAGCCTTCAGATTCGATGAATCTTCTAGGATGACTCCCTGAAAACTCCTACAAAGACTCATGAAAAACACCTCGAAGGCTCGGCTCCCCAAAGTTGGGGCGGGGGGGCAAAAACCCTCGAAGCGAAGCCAGTTAGCATGTACCCATGAAAAACACCTCG
>JALOOP010000598.1 GCA_025454315.1 Oculatellaceae cyanobacterium Prado106 | reverse complement strand
TACTGCTGGCGAAATGCTTCGTAACATCGCCAAGCTCCCGGTTCACCCCCCTTAATCCCCCCTTGCAAAGGGTGGAAACCAGCCGTCTGACTCATTGCATAGCTTTAGGAAGAATCCGGAAGTTCGGTTCACTCCCCTTTGCAAGGGGAGGGTTAGGGTGGGGTAATAGCCCGGTAGCGCAGCTCAATTTCTAAACAAACTTCATTGAAATAGACGTTAAGATTTCGCTAGCAGTATCAAAATTGGGGAATTTAGGGGGCGGAAACCCTGGAGCAGAGCCGATCTCAGACTCATGTATATGTTGTAGTAACTTTGGGGGAGCTTCCAGGAAAATTTCAGGAACCCTAAAAAACAAAACCCAACCTCTGTTTTACACCCTTGCTTTTCCTGAATTTTGGTCAGGATTGCCAGGTGTGAGTCAGAGGTTGGGTTTCTTGCAATAACAGAGTTCAGGAGCCTTCGTTCTGTTCGTTTGCGAGTCTTAGTTGGCTAGTCGATGGTGAGCTTTTTGCTCTTGTTTGCTTCTCCAGCGGCGGATGGCGATCGCAGTTCTCACCGTCGGCGGTAGATAACCTTGATGGCTATCAAAGTCTGCAATGGTGGGAGATTCGAGGGGCGATCGCAGATGTAAACAAGGCTCTAGCTGATCCAGGTACGGTTCGAGGGCAAGGGCACGGTGGATTTCGCTGGCGGACTGGAAGCGATCGCGCGCCGAAGCCTTTAGCATTCGATCCAGGATGCGGCCAAAGTGTTCACTGACCTGAACCGTCTGCCGCCATTGGACTTCACCCGTGGCACCTGCTGAGGTAAATTCCATGGGCGAAAGCCCGGTCAGCAGGTACAGGCAGGTAATGCCTAGGGCAAAGATATCGCTGGCATAGGTTGGCCGCAGCGCCAGTTGCTCGGCTGGGGCAAAGCCCAGAGTGCCGACAAAGTGGGTGGTTGAACCCTGGTGGAATGCTTCTTGATGCAAAAACTGTTCTTTTACAGCACCAAAGTCAATCAGAACCAAGCGGCCATCGTCCTGGGAACGAATGATATTGGGCGGCTTGATATCCCGGTGGATGACGCCATGCTGGTGAATGTAGTCGAGGACGGGGAGAATCTCCTGGAGGAAATATTTGACCTCCAGTTCGGAAAGGCTGCCTTTGCGTTTGACCTCTTTTGTTAGCGTCCATCCTCTGATATACTCTTGCACCAAGTAGAACTCGTCCTCCTCCTCAAAGTAGTCGAGCAGGCGAGGGATCTGGGCATGGCTGCCCAACTGTCCCAAAATGGTGGCCTCGCGGACAAAGCGCTGCTTGGCTCGGTGTAGGGTGGCCGGATTGTTGACCTTGGGGCAAAGCTGTTTGATGACACACAAGGGTGTTCCAGGCAAACGGGCATCTTGAGCCAAAAAGGTGACTCCAAAGCCGCCTCGACCTAAGACCCGTTGGATGGAGTAGCGATCGCGGAACAGTTGATTAGACCCACACATCTGACCCAGTTGGGTTTGATGTTGGGGGGAAAGGCGCAAACTATCGAGCTGTGCAACTGATGGGTTCATTGGAGCTTCCAAACTCAGGGGGCAGTAGATGAATCGCTCACACTCCTAACAGGTGTCGCTAATCGTAGATAAATCCTGTTTTGGGGAGGCGTACAGGGCACGCCTCTCCAAAATAAAATTCATCTACTTTAAATTCATCCATCAAATCAAACCGCTTGATCTATTTAATCTATAGGGATTGGCTCACAGCAGACCTTTAAAACCCAAAAATGAAAATAGGAACCCCTCGGAATCGGTTTCAGGATAGAAATCGGCTCCTTGAGGAGGTCTTATTTAAGATTGAGGATTAAGTTGTAACAGAATCTTGACTAAATCATCGGTTCAATCCCGTTTGCTCCATCCCTATTCAAAACTGTGTTGAACAGCCTGAAACTAATGGGACAAAGAGATTCAACCGGGATGAGATTTAACGATGATCAGGAAAGTAATGATCTGAAAAGTGAGGCTGGCTCAATGATTGAACTCATGATTGAACTGTACTCAAATTTTCTCGTTAAGTCTGTCAAGATCGCATCAGTAGTTTTTGTGAGTTGATAAAGACACCGTAAAGTTGTTTACAAGAGGTCAGGAGCGAAAAATCACTGATTTAGAGTGCTTTGACGCGGCTTAACCTCAGTGTTTGAACCCCATTTTTGGTATCAATGCGGTATCAAAACGAACATCCACGGGATCGTGCTGAATCCCTACAGAGGCACCCTATTCCACAAGTCATGAATGACCAAAAACTCATGAAGTTTTTATTCTTGCATAAATTTCCAAAAATCTACGACATCATGTCCTAAATCTCCCAACATTTTCCGCAGCAACGGCAAGCTCAAGCCAATCACATTGCTATAACAACCTTCAATCCGGTCAATCAATAATCCGCCCAACCCTTCTAAGGCAAAGCTTCCAGCACAACCCAGAGGTTCGGTCGATCGCACATAGGCGGCAATTTGGCGATTGCTCAATTCCCCAAAAAAGACGCGCGTCATTTGGCAGGCTGCCACCGTCCGTCCCTGGGTCTGGTCAATCAGCACATGCCCGGTATAAAGATCGCCGACTTGCCCCCGCATGGACTGCCAGCGTGCGATCGCCTCTACCGCATCCGCAGGTTTCCCGCAGATCTCCCCCTGGAACGCCAAAATTGAATCGCAGCCTAAAATCAGCGAATTAGAAAACTGGGGAGCCACATCCGCCGCTTTTCCCTGTGCCAAAGTCTGCACCAACGCCACGGGATCGCTCATCTGCACCGGAATGACCATGTGCCAGTACCGTTTTGGGGTTTAGAGTTCTATGCGAGGCAAGAATTGAGAAATCTCTCTGGCTGACTGACAAAACTCCTGGAACCCCCGAAAACTCGTTGGTTGGGTGGAACAACGCGCAACCTAATAGCCTACTAAAATGCTTGGCTTGGATTCGACGATCCGGGCATTGCAGCAAGATTTATGGTTGTCAAGATTTAAGTCTGAGATGTTGGGGTTCGCTACGCTCCACCCAACCTACAGTGAAGGGTTTGTTTGAGGGATTTGTCAGGCAGTCAGGAGATTTTTTAGGTTGAATCTGCCGCTGAAGTTTATTCGTGAAGTTTATTGCTGAAGTCTACTGATGATGCCTGTTGCTGAAAAGAGATTAGTAAACCGAGAAGGAGCTAACGACTTTGCGGAAGAGGTCTTGGA
>JALOOP010000228.1 GCA_025454315.1 Oculatellaceae cyanobacterium Prado106 | reverse complement strand
TTCGCTGCCGTTTAAAAATCAGCACTATAATTTTTGCAGTTCTGTTCACAAAATCTTTCCTCTTAACGACTCTTCTTCTTTTCTTGTGAGAAATATGGGTGAAAGCTTCGCTATCAGAAGCATCTGAAATTGCGATCGCACTCTCGTTCTGCACAGAGATCGCCAGCATGAGGAAAGCGTGGGAGGCTAAAAGTCCTGCTGTTAGAAGCGTTTAGAATTACGATCGTAATTGAGGCTGTCTACCTTGTCCTTAAAGATCAAATATTAGTGTGGTGTTTTTCAAGTGTTTATTGTGGAAGGCTGAATCTTTTTGTATTGCTTATTGTTCATTTGTATTGGATATAGGTGGAAGATGGGAGAGTTTTATCATCAATAGCGATCGCTTGATAGATTGGCTGTGCTTTCACGTTCGCGGGTGGGCGACTGTTGAGGAGGATAGGGGAAGGAGAACGAAAGGAGAAGGATAAGGTTTTATGTTCTGAGTTTTGGGTTTGTTTCGTTTTGTTTTAATCTGATTTTGTATTGCTCTTGAAATCAGAATCGGATACAGTATTGGGTGAGTGTTTTGTATTGCTCTATTGGGATTGCTTCTTATGGGGAAACGCGGTTGGCTCGATCGGGCACTTGATGAAACTTATATCCCTGCAATCGCTGGGTTGTCTGATACTAAGAAAGGGCAACGGGAGGTTCGGCGGTTAGCGCAGGAGCTTCGCGATTGGTGGGTGGAGCGTGGGTTTACGACACTGAAGCAGCAGCAGAGTTTGATGGATACCACTCGTCGAGCCATTCGGGAGCGGTTGGGCGATGCTCACTTTAGTTTGGTATTTATCGATTTCTCTCGAGATGAGTACTTTGAGTTGAATCGCGGTAAGCAACAGATGGCGCGCGATCGCCAACTCCATCAGCAGTATTTGCAGCAGCCGGAGGCGATCGTTGCTCGGGCAGTTGATCTGTTGAAGTCGCCGGAGTGGGCAGAGGTGGCGGCAGGGTTGGCGGTGTTGACGGGTAGGCGGTTGAATGAGGTTTTGAGGACGGCACAGTTTGAGATTAAGTCTCAGTGGGTGGTTACGTTTAGGGGGGCTTTGAAGCGGCGCGGGGAGGCGGTGCCTTTGGTGTTTGATATTCCTTGTCTGACGACGGCTAAGCGAGTGGTGGAGGCAACGGCGCGGTTGAGGGAGATGACTCCGAATGGGGTGGGGGAATCTAAGGTGGCGCAGGTTAGCGATCGCGTCTTTGCCGATTTGGTACCGTTGCCGTTTGGTAAGGGCAATCTCTATAGTCATCTTTGGCGTTCGGTTTATTGCTGTATTGCTACCTTCTGGTATTGTCCTCATCATGTCGATGAGCTTTTGTTTAAGGCTCATATTATGGGGCATTTTGAGTCTCTCTCGGCTCAGGAGGTGGCTAGTGGGCGGTTGCTGGGGGGGCGCTTGGAGTCTTTTAGTTCGGAGCGTCATTACCGTCTTTATGAGATTGATGATGCCGTCATTGCTCAGTATCAGGGCAAGCGGAAGGGGGTTAAGTTGGGGGTGGCGGGGATTCACCCGTTGGAGGTGTTTGCCGTCGGAATGCCAGAAAATCAGCCAGAACCATTGGAGCGCAAGCATCCTTCTGGCTTGAGGATTTGGAAGGAGGATCATCCTCGCATTCTAGAGGTGCTGGAGCGCTTTGGCGGTAAAACTCAGGCGGATCGCGTTAATGCTTGGCTACTTTGGTCGGAGCAAATGCTAGAGGCTTTGCCTTCGCCTTTGGATTATGGCCAAAAGGGCGAAGAGGGCCAGGCGATCGCTTCTAGCCCAACGGCGATCGCTTCCTCGGGGGTGGAGGAACAGGGGGAACAGGGGGAGAAGGAAGAAAGGCTGGAGGATGGGGTTAAGGAGGTGGAAGATGGGCTAAGGTTGGGGGAGGGCGTTGGCAATAACTCTTCTTTGGAGCTTTGCTCTCTAGCGCCTCTGCCTTCAGTGCAACCTTCCCTTGAAGGGCAGATCGCTGAACTCATTGGGGTGATGCGGCAATTCGTTGCCGTTCAGGTTGAAAGCATTGCCAGTCATCCCGCTCCTAGGGCTAGCGCTTCCGGGGAACGGCAGCAGGGCAAGCGGCAGCGTTCCAATAACAGCGATACTCAGGACAATGAGGCGTTAGACCAGGAGAGGGGCGCTCCGGGGCGTAAGCGCGGTGATGATGATGCTCTCGTTGACCGCGCTATTGATGCTATTGTCGCCTTTAACGATCAGCCCGGTCGTTTACATGATGATAAATGGTTTCTCACCGCCAATCTCCTCAAAAAATTTACTCCCAAGAATAATCAAAGAGCGGCGGAACGTTGTTTGCTGCATCGGGCACAGGAGATCCAGGAACATCATCGGCGACATCAATTACAGCCTGACCACAATAACCGCCATAAAAGGCATAACATCCTGGATGTTATTGATGTCTAGGAATAGGTAAGCTTCTGAAGCGGCAAAAGGGCAGAGTCGAGTGGGGGCACCAATTGCAGGAACTTTAACGTTTTCTTCCTTCTCCGACTGTCTTGCTCACCTCTACATTAGCTTCTGTCCGTGATTAAACTCAGCAGGTAAGTCACCCTACCTGCTGGTCTTCAAAACCGGACGTGCAGGCTTTCCCCGCATCCAGATCCTCAACGATGTGGTGCTTGTCATGCATACCGATACTGCCATCTAAGGCAGTTTTAACGTCGTGGCAATGTCGATGGAGTAACTGGAGGTTTTTGTAGTCATCCGTTCCGCCTTGTGAGCGGGGGAGTACATAGTCGGTTTCCAGTAAATCTCCGTCTCTCAAATTCGCAAATTGCAGGTACCCTCCCCGATACACGCGCCGTCGCTCCCGCCGCATTAGGCAAATGTCGAGTTCGCGATCGCCTAGTAACGGTAGTTGTACCGTCAGCCCTGCCTCCTACCGTCCTACTCACGTTTGATCCCCCAGCCGCGCATCTAATTCCGGGTTATAGCGATCCACGATGTAGCTCACTAACAGCTTCTCCAGTTGCAGCAGCGTTAAACTCGCTTCTCGCTCCGCCACCGACGATCGCCCTGCCGTGTTGCTCTCCGCGTATCCGGGTAGGTTACTGAAAAACTCGCGGTTCAGCGTCCCCAAGGGATGGCAGCAAGTTTTTTAGGCGCGGGAGTTGGCGGTGCCTTCTGCGCCTTCGGTGGAGGGGGCTTCGCTGCGGGGTGGGGGGGGGGCTAGTTGGGGGGGGGCTTCGGCTGGCGTGTTGTAGTAGCCCCATTTCCAGTTGAGGATTTCGGGCATGTCTTCACCGTATTGTTGAATATATTGGTGATGCTTGATAAATTTGTTTCGGATGATTTGTTTGACGTAGGCGGCGATTG
Source organism: Oculatellaceae cyanobacterium Prado106 (assembly GCA_025454315.1). GTDB lineage: Bacteria > Cyanobacteriota > Cyanobacteriia > Elainellales > Elainellaceae > Prado106. The sequence goes on along the minus strand of JALOOP010000228.1, from coordinate 14,406 downwards.
GTTTGATGCGGGGGATGCGATCAATCACATCATCAGCCAGACTGAAGCGATCGAGTTCATTCAGCACGACCATGTCAAAGGGCGTGGTGGTGGTGCCTTCTTCTTTATAGCCACGCACATGCAGATTGGCGTGGTTGTTGCGGCGGTAAGTGAGCCGATGAATCAGCCAGGGGTAGCCGTGGAAGGCAAAGACGATCGGCTGGTCGGGGGTGAAAATGGAGTCAAAGTCTTTGTCAGATAAGCCGTGGGGGTGCTCGGATTGAGGCTGGAGCGTCATCAAGTCCACGACGTTGACCACGCGGATTTTTAGATCGGGGAGATGATGCCGGAGAAAATCGACAGCGGCCAGGGTTTCTAGGGTGGGCACATCTCCGGCGCAGGCCATGACTACGTCAGGAGTGGTGCCCTGGTCGTTGCTGGCCCATTCCCAGATGCCTACGCCTGTAGTGCAATGTTGGATTGCGGTGTCCATATCTAGCCACTGTAATTCCGGTTGCTTCCCAGCGATAATGACATTAATGTATTGACGACTGCGTAAACAATGGTCGGCCACCGAGAGTAGGGTGTTGGCATCGGGCGGCAGGTAGACGCGCACAACATGGGATTTTTTGTTGGTGACGACATCAATAAAGCCTGGATCTTGGTGGCTGAAGCCGTTGTGGTCTTGTCGCCAGACATGGGAGGTTAGCAGGTAGTTGAGGGAGGCGATCGCTCTTCGCCAGGGAATATCGAGGCAGCTTTGCAGCCACTTAGCATGTTGATTGAACATGGAATCGACAATGTGGATAAAGGCTTCGTAGCAGGAAAAGAAGCCATGTCGTCCGGTCAACAAGTAGCCTTCTAGCCAACCCTGGCAAAGATGTTCGCTTAGGACTTCCATGACGCGACCATCGGGTGAAATATGATCGTCGGTGTCCAGAATCTCGGCGGTTGAGACGCGATCGCTCGCTTCCAACACGGCATTCAATCGGTTGGAGTTATTTTCATCGGGGCTCATCACTCGGAAATTGCGGCTGTCTAGATTGAGCCGCATGATATCTCGGAGGAACTGCCCCAGGATGCGGGTGGATTCGGCCATCTCGGTTCCAGGATGGGGCACGGGCACGGCGTAGTCTTGAAAGGCGGGCATTTTTAGCGCCTTCAGTAAAAGGCCGCCGTTGGCATGGGGATTTGCACCCATGCGGCGATCGCCCTTAGGTGCTAACTCTGCTAATTCAGGGATGAGTTGCCCGTGGGCATCAAAGAGAGCTTCGGGGTGGTAGGATTTCATCCAGCGTTCCAGGAGGGTGACATGCTCGGGGTTGCTGGCCATTTCGGCGAAGGGGACTTGGTGCGATCGCCAATAGTCCTCTGTTTTTTTGCCGTCTACTTCTTGGGGTCCCGTCCAACCTTTGGGCGATCGCAAAATCATCATCGGCATTGGCACGCGCTGACGGTAGCCATGGACTCGGGATTCTCGCTGAATGCTTTTGATTTCGGCAGCGATCGTGTCCAATGTGGCAGCCATCAGTTGGTGCATGGCTGTAGGATCAGAACCTTCCACAAAGTAGGGTTTGTAGCCGTATCCGATGAATAAACTTTCTAGTTCACGCTGGGATAACCGCGCCAGAACCGTAGGATTCGCAATCTTGTATCCGTTTAAGTGCAAAATAGGCAGCACGGCTCCATCTCGTTCGGGATTGAGAAACTTGTTGGAGTGCCAGCTTGTAGCCAGTGGTCCGGTTTCGGCTTCTCCGTCTCCTACCACACAGGCTACCATTAAGTCCGGATTGTCAAATGCGGCTCCGTAGGCATGAGCCAGGGCATATCCCAGTTCTCCGCCTTCATGGATTGATCCGGGGGTTTCTGGGGCAGCGTGACTGGGAATACCACCGGGAAAGGAGAACTGTCTAAACAGTTGTTTCATCCCTTCGGCATCTTGCGTAATTTCTAGATAGAATTCGCTGTAGCTTCCTTCTAGATAGGTGTTAGCCACCATCCCTGGCCCACCATGCCCCGGCCCTGCAATATAGATCAGGTTGAGATCTTGCAGTTTAATCAGACGGTTGAGGTGGGCATAGATGAAATTCAGTCCGGGAGTTGTGCCCCAATGCCCCAGCAGGCGCGGTTTAATGTGCTTGAGTTCCAATGGCTCCCGCAATAGGGGGTTGTCCAGCAAGTAGATTTGTCCAACAGAAAGATAATTGGCAGCACACCAATAGGCGTGGATTTTACGCAGTTCTTCTACGGGTAGGGGAGAGGGTTTGGTGGGTGTGGTTGCTGTCATTTTCTTAAAGGGAGTAGGGAGTAGGGAGTAGGGGATGGGGGATGGGGAATATTGTTTAATTTAGGGGCGGGGTACGCTACCGAGCTAATCACAAAGGAGGATGGGGGTTCATCGGTCGAGGGAGGGAGATAGATCGGTTTATCGTGATGAGTTCTTGTAGGATGCGTTAGCAGAGCATAATGCGTTATCCCTAATGATGCGTCACTTCTATCTGTAGCGCGATGGTGGGCTCGCTGTGTTGGGTTAGTCTGATTAACATGCGTTCATATTTGCTTATGGAATTGCCTCGCTCGACGGTTCACAACTCGCAGCACTCTCCTTCCTCTACGACCTCATCGAATCTATCCACTCAGCCATCAACTGTGACAAAATCGGATTCTAATTCTGCTGTGGCTAAGACGATCGCTATGACGGGTCTGCTAACGAGTGCGATCGCTCGTCAAACAGTGCGTTTAATCAGCAGTCTGGCGGGGGGAACCGGACAGGCGCTTGGTCATTTATCCAATTTGCCTGGACTGAATAATCCTTTGGTGCGGCGGTTGGCGGGGGTGTTGCGGTTGGATTGGCTGTTGGGGATGGCCGGTCAGGTGGATGTGGAGAAAGTACAGGCAACGGTTACAGAGCTTCAGCAGCGGTATCCCCAGGAGTCTCAGAGCCAGATCGTGCATCGGTTAATTGTCCACAAGGCGCTGAACGCGGGGCGAATTGGGTTTATGAGTAGCTTGATTCCGGGGGTGGCGGTGGCGCTGTTGGCGATCGACTTGGCCGCAACTACGCTGTTGCAAACCGAGTTGGTTTATGAGATTGCAGCGGCTTATGGATTGAATTTGCGCGATCCGGCTCGTAAGGGTGAAGTCTTGGCCATCTTTGGGTTGGCGCTGGGCGGCAGTAATGCGGTCAAGGCAGGACTGGGCTTTTTGCGGAATGTTCCTTTAGCTGGGACTTTGATTGCTGCCAGCACAAATGCGACGGTGCTTTATGCGGTCGGTCGTGCGGCTAGTAGTTTCTATGAGGCTCAGCTTCAGGATGGTAATACTCAACCTGCGTCTGAGGCAATTCTGCAAATTCGTCAAGACAGTGAGCAGTATTTGCAACGGGCGATCGCTCAACAAGCTATCCTGGATCAATTCCTGGCGCATATGATTGTCGCTAGCTTCCCGGATAAAACCTGGGCAGACATTCTCCCGGAGCTAAAGGCGCTAATACTAGAACCCAATTCCCTTCAAACCATTGAAACCAATCTTAAAGCACCTCTACCGCTGAGCGAACTGGTGGAAAACTTAGACTGTGACTTTGCAGTTCCGTTGTACAGCCAGTGCCAGCACCTTGCTCAACGCAATCAAACGGTGTCTGAAGAACAACAACAGGTTCTGGATGCAATTACAAGAAAATGCGATCCGGAGATGGTGGGGGCGATCGTTTATTAGAAGGGGAGGGGGGAGGAGGGAGGGTAAAGCGATCGCCATTTATGATGATCCGGCGGATTTGTTGGCTCACTTCGATCGTTCTCCCTTGGTGACTTCGACGTGAGAGATGGCGATCGTTCAGGCTCGTAGTCAGGACTTTAGTCCTGACTAACCCTAGGAGTTCGACGGTCACAGCATCTGGCTATGATGAGGACTGAAGTCCTCATTACAAACAGGCTTGTCGTTGGGATTTCAGGGTTGGTGGGTTAGCGAAGCGTAACGCATCCTATAGTTCTATTGTATGTATCGTTAGTTTTGTCAGTTAGTCTGGGTCTTACTATGGCATAGTGACCAATCCATTGAATTTTTGCAGCGACGATCGGAGACTGCGCTAAAAAGAAAAAGCACCCTTTCGCCCTATCTACTTCCGCACCGATCTTTCCCATGACTGCACTGACAAAATCCTTACTCTGTGTCACCGGATTGCCCCATGCTGGATCGACCATCCTATGTGAACTATTGGGGCAACATCCCAAGTTGTATAGTCCTGGCGATGTCTCGCCCCTTTGTCCGACCCTAATGGGAATGCGGCAGCAGTTGAGCCGTGATCCTTTGGTTTTGGCGCAGGTGGAACGGGATGGGGTGGAGGGGCATCGCCGATCCCGCTCGGCCTTCCAGGGGTTTGTCAACGGCTGGTTCGATGCCCTGCCGCAGCCCTGGGTGGTGGACCAACATCAGAATTGGATGCTCCAGTTGCAACTATTACAGTTGATTGACCCCCATTCTCGAGTGTTGGTCTGTGTGCGGGAACTGGGGCAGGTCTGGGGATCGATCGAGGAACAGTATCGTAGAAAGCTGCCGCTGGACTTCCCGAATTCATTCGCTGATCTTTCCCCTCTCGATCGCGCTGAACGACTCTTTGGTGAAGGCATGGTTGGAGAGGCGTTGCGATCGCTAGAAGCCATCCAAGACCATAGTGCTGAGCTACAGTCGCGGTTATATTATGTAGTCTTTGAGCATTTAATCAGCAATCCCCAAGAAGTGATCCAGGATATTTACAATTGGTTGGCACTGCCTGCGATCGCCGTTGATTCACAAGATTCACCAATATCCTCCGCTGTGAATACATTAAATTCCAATACGCTTCATGCTTCATTAGAAGCGTTCTCTCTTCATGCCGTACCCCCTCGTATTCACAAGTTGATTCAAGGAAATTTTCGCTGGTATTACAACTTGTTTTATCCTGGTTTACTTAGTGGGGGTTAAGCAGTCATGATTCAGGCTCCAATCACTTCTCCAGAATCCTTGTCACTGCTGCATCGGGGGCGATCGCTCTCCCTCCGTCGATGTGTTCCGGCAGATGCTCCCTTGTTATTTGAGCGGGCTTACCAGAATTTAGAATTTATGCGGCTGTTTCGGCTCAATGACAAACCCATGGATGTGCAGGCGGTGCGATCGCGATTAGAAAACTTGCAGCGTGTCCCTGCCGATCAGTCGGGCTATTTGGAACTGATGATTGTCCATCAGCAGCATGGGGCGATCGGCTTGCTCGCTCTCTCGGATTATGCGCTGTTGCATCGTCGGGCTGAGTTTTTGATTGGGCTGTTTGACAAGGAGCATCGTCATGCTAGCTATGGGTTAGAAGCCAGTTTAATGACGCTGGATTTAGCCTTTAATGCCTATGGGCTGAACCGGGTGTATGCCTTTACCTATGCCTATAATCTCCCGGCGCAGAAGGGCTTGACCAGTATGGGCTTTTTACCGGAAGGGGTAATGGTGCAGCATGTGTTCGATCGCACTCTGGAGCAGTTTGTGGATTTGCATGGGTTTGGCATGACGGAGCAGCAGTTCCGGGGGGCAAAGCGGTTGGTGCCTCTGGCAAAGCGGTTACTGGGCAGAGATATTACCCAGACGACTCCGGTACCGCCGCCGCCCCTGCCTGCGCCGCCGCCGCTGTTTGTGCGATCGGGAAGAATGCAGTGGCGATCGGGGTGAAAACGCTAGAAGTTCCGATCTCTCAAGGAACTTAACCCGCATAAATGCTTAATTTCTAGGGAGTAGTCTAAGGAGTTAGTGGATAATGGCTGCTTGGACAAAGGATGTGGTTCTGTTTTTGCTAGATGATGGATCTCAAGCCATTGAGATTCATCATTTGTTGCGGAATCGAGGTTGCAGATCGGGGCTATGAAATGTTGTGTGATGGCTGTGCCATTACACAACATTTCATAGCTGAATTCAGCAACGCTGTGAAATCCGTGGAATAAACCGATGAATACAAACATGAACCCCTAGAAGATAACGGCGGTTATTGCAATGGTTACCTTGCATCATGATTCAGAGTTGAAATTATTTGGTCTGCCTGCAGATCTGGGAAGATGGTTGCTGATTCCGCTGGGAATGGGCGTTTTATTGTGTCTGGGCAGTGTCTACTCCTGGAGTATTTTTAGAAAACCACTCGAAGGAGAATTGCAGATTAGTGCCACCGAAAGTCTGTTGCCCTATACGGTTGCGCTGGTTTTCTATGCGGCCTTGATGCCGATCGCCGGATTCTATATTCCTCGGGTGGGGACTCGGGTGATGGCAGCAATCGGGGGGTTGATTGTCGGGTTGGGCTATTTGCTGTCCAGTTTTGCCACCCAGATTGGCACGATGATTCTGACCTACGGGGTAATTGCGGGAACGGGCGTGGGCATTGCCTATGGAGTGCCGATGGTGGTAGTGGCACGATGGTTTCCTGATAAAAAAGGCTTAGCGGTGGGGTTAACGATTATTGGCTTTGGGCTTTCACCGTTGATTACTGCACCGTTGGCCAATGAGTTGATCAATGCGTATACGGTGCGTCCCACGTTGCGGATCTTGGGCATTCTCTTCATGCTGATTGTGCTAGCCATTGCAACGACGCTGAAACTGCCGCCCAAGGGCTGGCATCCCCCGCAGATGACGGCTACAGCGATCGCCCCCAATATCCATGCCTACCCTGCCAGTATGATCAAAAGCCGTTCTTTCTATGGGTTGTGGATTTGTTATGCGATCGGGACGTTCATTGGTTTAAGTGCGATCGGGATTTCTAGTTCCGTTGGTGAAGAAATGGCTCAGATCGATTCGAGTTTAGCTGCGGTCAGTGTTTCTTTGTTTGCGCTGTTTAACGGGGCGAGTCGTCCGCTGTTTGGGTGGTTGAGCGATCGCTTTAGACCGCATTATGTGGCGATCGCATCCTACACGCTTATCCTCGTTGCCTGTGTGCTGATGATCCAGGCCCAACCGGGACAAGTCGTGACCTATCTGGTGGCTTTCTGTCTGTTTTGGTTTTGTCTGGGCGGCTGGTTGGCCATGGCTCCTACTAGCACTCTCCGCTTTTTCAACCCGGATCAGTATGCTCAGAACTATGGCATTGTCTTCACGGCCTATGGGGTGGGGGCGCTGGCGGGCACTTTGACCGCAGGACAGATTCGCGATGCGTTTGGTTCTTATGTGTATGTGTTTTATGGGATGGCGGGGTTGGCGATCGTCGGGATTGGCGTGGCGAGTGGGTTGTTGAGGCCGAAGGGGTAGAAGGGGGAAGGGATAGAAGGGGAAAGGGAAAAGGGGAAGGGGGAAAGGGGATTCATTGGATTAATGTTGCTGAAATAACGCTCCATTTGCGAAACGTCTCCTGGAAGAATCGCCTTCCATTCTCTGATTTTGGCTGTACACACAGGTTCAATGCTCGGCTGCGCTTTGGGGTTCTCGCCCCCTAAATCCCCCAATTTTAGGGGACTTTGAATTCGGGGAAGTTTTAGGGATGGTTCCGTGAATACTTCTGTGAATACTTCTATGAATACTTATAGAAGGCTCGGCTCCCCCAAAGTTGGGGGCGGGGGGGGCGAGAACCTGGCGGCGAAGCCCGTTAAACCTCCAGGTTTTGCGCCCCCTAAATCCCCCAATTCTGGGGGACTTTGAATTTGGGAAAGCTTCTGAAATGGTTCAGTGAATATCTTTGTGAATGTCTTTGTCCCAAAGTTGGGGGCGGGGGGGGCGAGAACTTGGCGGCGAAGCCCGTTAAACCTCCAGGTTTTGCGCCCCCTAAATCCCCCAACTTTGGGGGACTTTGAATTCGGTGAAGCTTCTGAAATGATTCCATGAATATCGTTGTGAATGTCTTTGTGAATATTCTTGTGAATACTCCTCGAAAGTTCGGCTCCCCCAAAGTTGGGGGCGGGGGGGGGCGAGAACTTGGCGGCGAAGCCCGTTAAACTTACGTGTACAAGGTAAAAACTTTGAGGGAAACCTTCAAAGTCCTCCAAAATTGGGAGCCAGAATTAGAAGATTTTGGGGGCGGTTCGCTGAGGGCTTTAGCTTATTCCAGTGACACTGGATTCATGGGATGATTCATCGAATGACTTCATTTGCTAAGCCTGTGGACGCTTGCATGGCTGAAATCGTTGTTCGTAATTTCCCTGACTAGAATCGAAAAAACTCAGCGCAGTTCATCAGCCGCTCAGTGAAATCATGGATCATTCCATCTTTTTTATCGACGTTTCCATAAAAAAGATGGGCGCTTCCATAAATAAAGATGGACACTTCCTTCCTTTTATTAGAAAACCTAATCGATCGTTCTACTGCTTCCATCTTTTTGATGGAATGATCCATAAAAAAGAAGGACACTTCCATAGAAAAGAAGGAACGTTTCATGAGAAAGAAGGAACGTTCCATCAAAAAGAAGGACGCTTCCATGAAAAAGACGGAACGGCGAAACTCAGATAAGGGAAACTTATTCGAGGGGCGGAGCGATCGCCCCCTTCATCGAAAGATCCCGTTAGAAAATGCCATCGTTTGCATCGGCGGCACTTTCCGTTTGTCTGAGCGATCGCAGTGTGATCTCAGGGTGATCTCAATGAGATTCGTTCATAGAATGGATTAACTCAGATCTTGCACCCGTTGCAAGAATCCGCTGCTGATGGTGAATCTCAAGGGCTTGGAACGGCTTCGTTTCCAGCCCGCCCGTAGATGAATCACGGGCTATTCATCAAAGTCTATTAAAATGGACTGCGGAGGCTAGATGGCTCTCTAGACAGGCTTTTCAACCCATTTTAATGGGTTTTGTCGATTAGCCCGCAATTTATTCGCGGGCGAGTCTGGCAATGACTCATGAGACAGGTGCAAGATCTCAGTTAAAGCAAGGCTTCAATTTTTTCCAACGATCCTCTCCAACGATTCATTCCAACAATCCATTCAACAATATCCCTTTCCCCTCACTCCCCACTCCCCCCATGCTCCGCCACCTCCCCCTCAGCCTCGTCATCCTCCGATTCGCGATCGCCCCTCTCCTCCTCCTCGATGCCCTGGATCATCAGGCCAGCGCCTGGTTCCTGGTGACGTATGGGGTGGCGATCGTATCGGATATTTTTGACGGTATCATTGCGCGACGGTTGGGGGTGAGTACGCCGACTTTGCGACAGGCGGATAGTTGGGCGGATGTGACCTTGTTTGTCTGTTTAGCGATTAGCACTGGATTGATTTATCCAGAAGTGTTGGTGGCTTTTCGGGTACCGTTGGCGATCGCTCTCGTGGCGCAACTCAGTCTTTATCTACTGTGCTTGATCAAATTTGGCAAAGCGCCCAGTTTCCACACCTACACAGCAAAAGCTTGGGGACTAATGCTGTTGGTTGCAGTGATTGCACTCTATGGTTGGGGGGCGAGTCAGTGGCTTTGGGGGGCGATCGCGTTCTGTTGGGTGAATAGTGTAGAGGAAATATTGATCGCGCTGCGGTTGCAGACCTGGCAATGCGATATTTTGAGCCTATGGCATGTGAATCAGGCGCTTGAGCAGGAGTGATTGATGATGAGTGATTGACGATTGGGGGATGGCGATCGCCACTCCAGAGATGAAAGAAAATTCATTAATCTTTTTTTACTATTCTTATCAGTTAGTATTAGTCAGTTATCAACTGTTGAACAGCTTAAGCAAAGAACAGGGGCACCCTTGGTCTAAATCAGGGATTGCTGCGTTGATTCAAACGGGGATAGATTGAGAGATTCCGGCGATCGCCCCGACTCCGCTAGCGGGAATACAAATCGAATCCTGCAATTAATGGTATTAATGGTAGAATCTCCCATCATCGGTTTGGAGAACACTACATGCCAGACAAGACATCAAGCCAGCCGGATCAGCCAGAACCCAATCAGCCTAACGCAAAGAAACCTAACGCAAAGAAACCTAACTCAAAGAAGCTGAATGCATCGCGACGTAACTTTCTGGGACAAGCCTTGACGGCTGCGGGAGGTGCGATCGCCGCCCCCACACTGTTCAAATCGGCACAAGCTCAAGAAGTAGCGGCCAACCCTTTACCGGAAGGAGAAGTGGCAGTGCAACTGACCGTCAATGGCCAGACCCAATCCCTCACCCTGGAACCGAGAGTGACGCTCCTGGATGCGCTGCGGGAACGGATGGGGTTGACGGGTAGCAAAAAGGGCTGTGACCACGGACAATGCGGTGCCTGTACGGTACTAGTGGATGGACAGCGGGTCTACTCCTGTCTCACCCTGGCCGTCATGCAAGAAGACAAAGCCATCACCACCATCGAAGGTCTAGCCCAGGGCGAAACGCTGCATCCCATGCAGGCTGCGTTTCTTCAGCAGGACGGCTTCCAATGTGGATACTGCACTCCCGGCCAAATCTGCGCCGCTGTCGCCCTCCTCGATGAAGTCCAGCGCGGCTGTGCCAGTGCCGTCACCCCCGACCTCACCACATCCCCCGCCACCGCCACCCTCTCCGAAGCCGAAATCCGCGAACGCCTCAGCGGCAACCTCTGTCGATGCAGCGCCTACAACGGCATCGTCGCCGCCGTCCAGCAAGCGATCGGCCAAACCCCTCCTCCGGCGGCGGTGGTTTTGGATCAGGTGATTCATGCTTAGGGGGCGAAAGGGGAAAGGGAAAAGGGGAAAGGGTGAACCTGGACTGCATTCCAGAATTAGTCCCAGAACAAGGTCTGGAACGGATGATTTAGGATACATCCCAGAATGAATTCCAGAATGAATTCCAGAGTGAATCCTAAGAAAAGCTCTAGAGAAAAATCCTCATTTCCCTCCACCAATCACTCACCGCAATAACCCATAGATCCCCCCTTTCCCCTTTCCCCTTTCCCCTTTCCCCCTCCCCTTCATACAGGAACCTAACATGAAGAACTTCGCCTACACTCGGGCTACTTCGACACGAGATGCGATCGCCCAAACTACTGGCAATCCCTCGGCGATGGTGATTGCGGGGGGGACGAATTTAGTCGATCGGATGAAGGTGTTTTTGGATCAGCCTTCGGATTTGGTGGATTTGTCTCGGTTGCCGTTGAAGCAGATGGAACGAACGCGATCGGGCGGGTTCAAAATTGGCGCGTTGGTAACCAATACAACACTGGCAGATCATCCGGAGATTCGGCGGGATTATCCGCTGTTGAGTCGGGCGATTTTGTCGGGGGCTTCGCAGCAGATTCGCAATGTGGCGACGGTGGGTGGTAATCTCTTGCAGCGGACGCGCTGTCCCTACTACTACGACACGGCCTTTGGTTGTAATAAGCGGCAGGCTGGGACGGGATGTCCGGCTGCAACCGGGGTGAATCGCGGTCATGCCATTCTGGGAGCAAGTGATCAATGTATTGCGACCCATCCTTCGGATATGTGTGTGGCCTTGGCGGCGCTGGATGCGATCGTCGAGGTAGAAGGATCGCGCGGTACCCGGCAGATTCCCTTTGCCGAGTTTCATCGCTTGCCCGGAGATACGCCCCAGCGCGATACGAATTTGGAACCGGGTGAAATAATTACGAGCATTACCCTGCCGCCGCTTCCGGCAGCCAAAACCGGGGTTTATTTGAAACTGCGCGATCGCGCGTCCTATGCGTTTGCATTGGTTTCGGTCGCTGCCATTCTGGAACTGTCCGGCGACGAGATTCGCAGTGCGCGGTTAGCTCTGGGAGGCGTGGCGCATAAACCTTGGCGATCGCCCGAAGCGGAGAGATTCTTGGTCGGGAAACCAGCCACCCCAGAAACTTTTACCCAGGCAGCGGCGATCGCCCTCCAATCGGCAAAACCCCTGACCTACAACGGCTTCAAAGTAGAACTCTCCAAGCGCATCATTCAACGTGCCCTAGCGGTGGTCGCCAAAGGAGGCGGACTGGCATAAATCACCCAACCTACGAGTTTCCGAAGTTTTGGAAGTTTCTTCAACCAGGATCATACACAGAGACGGAACCATGGAAGTAAACATGAGTCAGAACATCAGCCAGAACAGCAACCAGAACGCTACAACTTCAGTGGTGGGAACAGCCGCCAGCCGCAAAGATGGACGGGCGAAGGTGACGGGAACAGCGACCTATGCGGCGGAACATCAGTTGTCGGGGTTGGTGCATGGCTATGTCGTGACTTCGCCGATCGCCAAAGGTCGCATCCGCAGCATCAACACCACCGCCGCCGCACAAGCCCCCGGAGTGATTGCGGTCTACACCCATCAAAATTCCCCACAAATCTTCAAGCCCGCTAACAACTGGATGAACTCCAAGATCTACGAGGCGCGGTTGCCTTTGTCAGATGACCAGATTCACTACGCTGGACAGGTCGTTGGCATGGTCGTGGCTGATACCTTGGAGCGTGCCCGTCATGCAGCGCATCTGGTACAGGTAGACTACGAGCCCCAAGCACCCCAGGTGAACGCCAGAACTGCGAACTATCAACCCTCTCCACCCTGGTTTGGCGAAGATTTTACTTTCAACAGCGGCAGTTTTTCCACGGGCAGCGCAGAGGTGACGGGCATCGAAGCGCAAATCGAAGCCACCTACACCACTGAGATGGAACTGCACGCGCCCATGGAACCTCATGCCACGATCGCCCATTGGCAAGGCAAAGACGCGGTCACCATTTACGAACCCAGTCAATATGTCCTGCTCACCCAGAAAACCTATGCCGAACTCTTGGGATTGGCCGTGGAGCGGGTGCGGATTCTTTCGCCCTATATTGGCGGCGGCTTTGGGTCAAAGGCGTTTCCCTGGCCGCCGTCGATCCTCTGTGCGGCAGCAGCGCGGGATCTGGGACGTCCGCTGAAGGTGGTCAATAGTCGTCGGCAGATGACGGCCAATGCAGGCCATCGATCGGAGACGGAACAGACGCTCAAACTCAGCGCAACGGCGGCGGGGAAACTGGTGTTGATTGAGCATTTGGCTAAAAGCTGTACTTCCCCGGTAGATGTCTTCCCAGAGCCTTGTACGATTGTCACTCCGGTGATGTATGCCGCTCCCAATATCCGTCTAGAACAGCAGCTTGCCGTCATGAACGTGGGCACACCCACCTTTATGCGCGCACCGGGCGAGGCTCCGGGCATGTGGGCTTTGGAATCAGCCATGGATGAACTGGCCTGGACGCTGAAGATCGATCCGGTGCAACTGCGGATCATGAATCAAACCCAATCCCATCAGCGGAAAAATCTGCCCTTTTCGGCGAAGCAGTTTACCGAATGTTTGGAGCAGGGGGCAGAACGGTTTGGCTGGCAGGGGCGATCGCCAGAACCGCGATCGCAAGTCTCACCCTCTCAAACACAAGACGATCTTCTCGTCGGCTGGGGCATGGCCGCCGCCACCTTCCCCGGCTATCGAGGAGCCACCTCAGCCAAAGTGCGACTCCTACCCGACGGCACTGCCCATGTGCTGAGTTCAGGCAACGACATGGGCACCGGAGCCTATACCGTTGTCGGCATGACTGCTGCCGATGCGCTGGGCTTGCCGCTCAACCAAATCCGCGTCGAACTGGGCGACTCCCTCCTGCCCGACGGCGGCATTGCAGGCGGCTCTCAAATGACCGCTTCCCTCACCCCCTCAGTGGCCTTGGCCTGCCAGGAAGTCCTCAAAGCAGCTGAAGCCACCACCGCAGCAGCAGCCTTTGAAAAACTCCGACAAACCGGACGAGCCGCCTTTGAGGCCACCGCTTCCACCGCTCCCGGCGAGGAAACCAAGCAATTTGCCTTCAACTCCTGGGGCGCACATTTCTGTGAAGTGACCGTGGATGAACTCCTGGGACGACTGCGGATCACCCGCTGGGTTTCGGTGATGAACATTGGCCGAGTCCTCAACCCCAAAACCGCCGCCAGCCAGGTACGCGGCGGCATCATCATGGGCATGGGTCAAGCCCTGATGGAGGAATGCCACTTCGATCCCAACACAGGCTTCCCAGTGGTCTATGACTTGGCCACCTACCATTTCCCCGCCCATGCCGATATTCCCCGGATTGAGGTCGCCTTTGTCGGTGAACCCGACCTTAACTTCAACCCCATGGGCGTTCGCGGAGTCGGCGAAATTGGCATTACCGGGGTGGCAGCGGCGATCGCCAACGCCGTCTACCACGCCACCGGAAAACGCATCCGCAGCTTACCCATTCTCCCCGAAAAATTGCTGTAGTCCCCCACCCCAAAAGCCACTCCCGTAGGATGCGTTAGCACAGCGTAACGCATCGCCCATTTCTAGCGGCTAAATCGCTTAGGAAGCTTGCCGTTCCCAATCCCACCGTCGGTTTGCAGGTGGGATTGGAGCTATGACTTCGGCAATCAAAGAAGTCACATTTTTGGGCTCATTAGACTTCAGTATGCTAAGTGTTCACGGTGAACGTTTTTGACCGCTGAGAGAAGCTGAAAACCTTGAAAACTGGAGGCAATCAAGCTTGACAAGCATACTGAATCCTATAGAGCCCATTTTTGTAAGGCCAACAACTCTTAATGGCAT
>JALOOP010000597.1 GCA_025454315.1 Oculatellaceae cyanobacterium Prado106 | reverse complement strand
CGTCAAGTTGTCAATCTACGCTTAAAGGGGAATGGAAAATTCTGGTTGCCACATCACGCAGAAATTATCCTACATGGTCGCTGTCAATGGGCGGCTGGACCCTGGGCTACCTTTTGTCGCTCCGTTTTAACCGCTCATCTCTCTCCCATTTAACCCCACAATTTTGCATTGCTCCCTTCATCAGGTCAGTTTGGCTGGATCTCGCTGCCAAAACCAAAGCGGTTCTGCCCTGTTGATCCTTGGCTTCTCGATTGGCACCTTTGGCCAAGAGCAGATCGACGATCGCCCCATTTCCCTCCATCACCGCCAAATGCAGAGGGGTTTGTCCTTGTTGATCCACAGCATCCACCGCTAATCCTTTTTCGAGGAAAGTTTGAGCGATCGCCCGATTTCCACCAACCGCAGCCGCATGGAGCAAAGTTTGTCCCACATGATTCTTGAAGTGGATATTGCCTTGGAGCAAGAGCCGTTCCACTTCTGGGAGATTTCCCTTGTAGGCGGCGCTGAAGAGGAGAATGTTGTGGTCATGGACGGGCGGCAGTGGGATTTCGTCCTGGGCAATGGCGACTTGGAGGCGATCGCTCGACCAGCGCAGGTCAACATTCTGCACCATAGACACCGAGGCCTGATCGAGTTTTCGGCCTGCCGCATCGTAGAGGTAGAGTTCGGCGGGGGCATCACTGCCCTGCCCCGGCATTCCAATCAGGAGCGGAGTCGCCATGACGGCCAGGATATATTTGCCGTCGGGGCTGACAGCGGTGTAACGCAGTTCAGGCTTGAAGAAGGCGTTGCAGGCGTAGAAGAGACCGCCCGTGGCAAGAATGAAGAAACCCAGGATACTCAGCAGGCAGGAACGCAGGAATTTCATAGACCCTTGATCTCATCGAATTGATCTCATCTACAGGGCGATCGCTTGTTTTTACGGATACCCGAAATCTTTCACCCGTCTCATGAGTCATTGCCAAACTCGCTTGCGAATGAGTGATATCGGTGGCGAATTCCAAAGGTACTGTAGACAAGCGTTTTATCCCTCAAGATCCGGAAATGACTTCGCTCCAAGCCCGCCCGCGAATGAATTGCGGGCTAATCTGCAAAACCCATTGAAATGGGTTGAAAGGTATGTCTAGAGAGTCTTCCAGCCTCCGCAGTCCATTTTAATGGACTTTGGGCTAATAGCCCGTGATTCATCTACGGGTGGGCTTGGAACGAAGCCGTTCCAAACACTTGAGAGTTCACTATCAGCGGCGGATTCTTGCAACTGGTGCAAGATCTGAAATACTCATCTTGATTATGAATACCCAGAAATTCATATTTTGCTCCTTAACTTCAATACATGTGTGGGTGCAGCCTACAGTTCTCGTGGATCAAAAAAAGAGATCGAGGAATTCCCCGATCTCTTTTTAGATTGAATTGAAATGCGATCGCCCTAAAAACCTAGAAAATCTAGGAACGAGGCATACTGTAGTAGCCCTTGGAGCGAGGTGAACTGTAGTAGCCACCCGCTAGTTTGTCATCCACTTTGTTCTTGGTTTCTTCTAGCGATCGCGATACGGCCTTAGTTGCATCCTGGGTTTTGTCTTTGGTGTTTTCGAGCGATCGCGATGCAGCCTTTGTGGTGTCTCGGGTCACGTCTTTGATTTGGTCAGCGGCATCATCCAGGGCGCGTTCGGTCTTCTTGCCCGTTTCACGAACCGTAGACTCAATGCTTTGTTTCACATCCTTTGCTGTTGCTTTGACATTGCGTCCCGCTTTTTCGACACCTTGCTTCAGATCCTCAGTCGCACTTTGGGTATTCGCTGAAATGTCATCTTTGATCTCTCCCAGCTTATCTTGAATCCGTTCACCCGTATCGCGAGCTGGACTGGCATAAGACCCTGGTGTAACATTCTTCTGAATGTTTCGCTCTGCGTTACCAATCAGCTTGTCGGCTTTCCGTTTACTTTGATTGGCATCGTATCGAAAATCATCATTATGCTGGTTCATGTTATCTGTCTTAGGCTGCACTTCATCGTAGAGATTAGTGGGCAACCCTTTCTGGGCTTTGTAATTCGCATCATGACCCGCAGCATCTCGGCGATTGTAGTAGCCCTGTTCTGCGGCCTGAGCGGGACTGGCAAAACTGGCGATCGCAGTCACAAAAAACACAGCAGCCAACAGCGTAACCGCCCAAGACCGCCATTGCTTAAGGACATTGAACTGATGTGAATTAAAATTCGCCAAGCGGGAAGAAGCTTTAACAGAAGTTCCTAATGAATGACTCATGGCTCTACCTCGACAGAGTTTGACAACTTCTCACGGTAAGCCTGTCGATCGAGTTTTACTTCTGGCTTCGGTGGGATCTCCTGAGCATAGAGGGTCTGTCTTTGGACAGTGACTTTACACCCACGGGTGCTATGACCCTGGAAAACGAAGCGGGATCGGTGAAGCAAGAGGCCGATGAATCCTACCGTTTAGTTCCCGGTCGGAGTCGTCCAGATTTGGCCATTGAAATTGTCTTTTCAAGCGGGGGCATCAACAAACTAGAAGCCTACAAACGCCTCAAAATCCCTGAAGTCTGGTTCTGGGAAGATGGCGTTCTGGAACTCTACCATTTGCGAGGCGAAGGCGCAGATCTACAGTACGATCGCATTGCCCAAAGTGAAGCCATCGAAGGCATGGATCTAACGCTGCTGACTTCCTGCATCCTCATAGTCAATCATGTCGATGCAATTCAAACTTTTCGGGCAGGACTGAGGGAGTGAGGGGACGGGGGGAAAGGGGAAAGGGGAAAGGGAAAAGGGGAAAGGGAGGGCATTGAATTGATCCCAAAAATGTTCTAGAAAATTTCCTCGGTTCCCTTCCTTGAACCCATTCCCCAAACTATTCCAAGATTCCCCCTTCCCCCTTCCCCTTTTCCCTTTCCCCCCAGCAATTCCAAATTAGAAAACTCTATGGTGCAAAAGCCTTGCTCAGCAAGGGCTTAACTTTTCTTGATAAAACGTCCGATCGCTGAAATGGCGCAAA
>JALOOP010000596.1 GCA_025454315.1 Oculatellaceae cyanobacterium Prado106 | reverse complement strand
TTTTTTTGAGCTTCATCAGCCTTCTCGAATCTACCTGACGCTAACTCTGGTCATGTCTCGTCAAGACGCTTCTCCCTCTCCGCAACTTCCAGCGTCCGATCCGCTGTTTCACCAACAAATGATGCGGTTGCACCGACTTCAGGTTTATGGGCGCTGGCTATTGGTGCTGTTCCTGTGGCTGCTGATCGCTCCGATTTGCCTGTGGAGTTTACGAGATGAATTCGCCCTTTGGCAGGATTATTTTACCTGGACGGCTGTCCGCTTCACGATTGTCTATAACCGGATTCCGGTGATGGGCTTGGCGCTATGCGTGGGGTGGGCGATCGCAGTTCTATTGTGGCAGAGTCGCAATATTTTGTTCGGTATTCCCAAAGACGAGCAGCAACGATTAGCGCAGCAAGTTTGGAGAATTCGTCAGCAAGGGGAAAGTCATCCGCTTTGGAAATGGGTTTGTGGAGGGGAAGGGAGTGGGGAGTAGGGAGTGGGGAGTGGGGAATAGACAGCGATCGCCCTTAGTCATCCTTCAGGGGAAGCAAGGTCATTGAGGTTAAAGAGGAAAGGCACACTGCCACCCTCTTTGCCCATGACCAGGACTTTGGGCATTTGGGCACCGCCTTCTTTCCATGCAGCGATCGCTTCCTTCTGCAACACCAACTGACCGCCCGGCGCGTTTAGGGTTTCAGCTAGGAGCCTTTGGGCTTCCGATTTACCTTGCGCTCGGTTAATCTCGGCCTGGGCTTCCTGCTGAGCTTCCTGGGCAATGTAGACTGCGCGTTGGGCACGTTGTTCGGCGATTTGTTTGTCCTCGACCGCCTTAGCAAACTCCTTGGAAAAGCTGAGATCGACGACGCTGGTATCCATGACGATCACGGCGTACTTTTCGAGGCGTTCCCGCAAGGCTGCGTCAAAGTCTTGCTTCAACTCGCTGCGTTTGGTGATGGATTCTTCGGCAGTTCTTAGCGAAGCCGCAATCTTGAAGGATTCCTGGGTTTGGGGCGCAATCACCTTGGATACCAGATTTTGTAAACTGCCCTGCTGACGGCGGATATTCACGACCTGCGCTGGGTCTAGCCGGAAGTTGATGGCAAAGCTCGCGGTCAGATCCTGTAAATCCTTGGTTGCCCCTTGGGCAGGGACTTCAAATTTTTGCACGGTCACATCGTAGATATCCATGACCGAAACCAGCGGCGGCTTCAGGTGAATGCCTTCCAGCAGTGCCCCATCTTTCGCCTTCCCCAAAACGCTTAGTACTCCTGCTTGACCTGGGTTAATGATGACGAACGAGTTCAAAGCGATGAGAACTGCGATCGCCACCAAAATCCCTGCCAGCAGTCCTGGAAAATTAGGCTGACCAGATTGACTCCTCATACCGTTTCTCTTAATCTTAGATTTCTTGAAATCGCTCTTAAATCATAGACAACTCGCCTAGCACTTCGAGGCGCTTGAAGTTGCCTAGCGTCATGTAGCTTTCGGTAAGGGTTTCGGCCATGGCCGGAGTCAGCCAGCCCATTTGCTTGAGGAGATGGATCGCGACCGCATACTTGGCGCGCTTCGCACCATCCGTGACCTTGATGGCCAGCCCCAGCCCTTCGCCGACCCGACCGATACACTGCACCCCTTCCGCGCCGGATTTGCTGACCAGTTCGCCTTCGGCCAGGCGCATCACGTCGGTGTCAAACTGTCCATCCCCCGCTACCAGATGGGGATGGTGGGTCATGGCTCGGACAATGCGCTCCATGTCGAGGTTGTCGCCCGAGGAGAGTTGGGCATAGAGGGTGGCCATCTGGCCAAGCTGCATGAAATAGGTGGGGGCACCACAGTCATCATGGGCACAGATGAACTCATCGGAAGGCATCCGCAGCAGTTCGGAGACTTTGGTGAGGATCAAGTGTTGAATCGGGTGGTTGCGTTGCAGATAGGTGCTGAGCGGAAAATTGCGCTGGCGGCAGACGGCCAGCATTCCGGCATGTTTTCCAGAGCAGTTGTATTGCAGCGGGCTAGCTTTGCCTTCGGGGGTGGGGCACTTGAGGGCGGAGGGGTCAACATCGGCGCGCCAGAGAATGTTGAAGGCTTGGCGTGCCTGTTCGACGGTGCCCTGATGGGAGCTACAGATGATGGCCAGGTCGCGGTCGTTGAGGCCAAAGCGCTCCAGCGTGCCTGTGGTCGTGACGGCCAGCGCCTGGAAGGGTTTGAGCGCCGATCGCACAAAGGTGGCCGTCTCGGCATTGCCGGCTGTAGAGAGAACTCGCCCCCGATTGTCGGAGACGACCGCCTGGACATGATGCGTAGACTCGACGATGCCTTCTCGGAGTAGGCGAACTTGCAATTCTGCGGTTTGAGTACGTTTTCCCCTGGTCATTCCTAATCCCAAATTACCTTCGATGTGCGATCGCTAGAGAAGAATCCAGATTAATCCACCAATCAGCAATAGTAACGCTAAAACGCCAAAAGTTATTTTTAATCGACGCAGCAGGGGTTGAATTTGGTAGGTGACGATGAGGCGATCGCGCTGTAGCACCTCTTCTGGCTTTTCCCACACCTGCCCGTCATACCACCCCGATTCCTCGTAGAAAATTTCGCCATCCTGCAAGCGCCCCCGAATATAGTTCCAGCCCAGGTAAAGCCGCGCCAGTGCCAGAACGGGCAGGATCATCGCGCCCATGACCGCACAGAGGGCAAACTCCAGCGGATGCTTGTGGTAGGAAAAACTAGAGGCTGCCACCGGAATCGCCACCAATCCATTCACCACCCAGAGAATCAGAATGGGCTTCAGGTATCCGGGCAAATCTTGGGATGCCCACTGAAAAAACCAGGACTCTTGCAGTTCCTGGAATTCATTGAGCGGCTGTTGTTCGGTCGGAACCGGACAGACCGGAGTAGAGGATTTCATAGCAAAGACAGGAGATGAAGCAGCAAGAAAGCAAACCCACCGAAATCAATTGGAACCCCATTTAATCCAACTTGAAGCAATCCAACTTCAAGCAATCCAACTTCAAGCAAAACTGAATC
>JALOOP010000595.1 GCA_025454315.1 Oculatellaceae cyanobacterium Prado106 | reverse complement strand
ACCACGAGACTGTCGTCATTCTTAGATTTGTCCCTGCATCACAACCGGACCGCCGCGCGTGGTTGGGTCAGTGATGGCATCGATGGTGATCAGCACCTGGGTGGGCTGTTCACGACATTGGGTGGAGGAGGGGGTGAGTTGGATGATGCCTTGGGCGTTGCTGTTGAATTGGCCACAGTAGAGCAAGCCCAACTGGGTCGGCAACGCTGCCCATAGGCGGTAAACCTGACCCTCGGGTAACTGGGGTAGGTTTTGCACCAGAATAATGACTTCTGGTTCAGAAGGTTGTGAGTTGGACAGCATTAAACGTCCGGATGCCGCATTCGCCAGATTTGATCCTTCCAGGCTATAGATCAAAGAGTTGGGCTGTTGGAGGGTTTGGACAACGGGACGGACGGCCTGCGCCTGGGTTTGGGCTTGCTGGAGTGCTGTTTGGGTTTGCTGGAGCTGGGTGTCTAGGGTGGCGATCGCACGATTAGCCCGTTGCAGTTGGGATTGCAGGGACAACAACTGTGCCCCAAGCACCGCGATGAGGCTGGCGGCGATCGCGCCCCCAATCCAGGTCAAGCGACGCTGGCGCAGATCGGTGGGTCTAGATTCCTGGACAGGGGACACCGATGGGGCAGGGGACTGTTCGGGATTAAGCTGGGTTTGAGCGGCAGCGTGGATTTGGCTGAGGAGAGTCGGGGGCGGTTGCCGCATGGGCACCAGGTCAGCCCAGAGGTGAAAGCTATCGTGCAGTTTAGCGACTTCGTCAAATAATTCAGGATGCTGCTGGAGTAGGGCTTCCCATGACATTTTTTCCTCATCACTCAGGTTGTTGAGGATATAGCCTGCCGCAAGGTCTTGCCAATATTCAGGCCACTGTTCAGGCCAGTTCTCAGGCCAGTTCTCAGGCCAGTTCTCAGGCCATTCGGGCTGGTGGTCGGGAGGTTCCGCGCGTGTCATAGTCAGCGAAGGGGAGCGAGGGGGATTAAACGGGTTACTGAAAGGGGTGGAGACGTTGACGAAGCTTACTGAGCGCTTGCCGGGAGCGACTTTTGACAGTGCCCAGCGGCAGGTTCAGGCGTTTGGCAATTTCGGTCTGGCTCATGCCTTCAAAGTAGGCAATCTTGAGGATTTCTTGTTCGCTGTCTGAGAGATCCGAGAGGGCTTCCCGCAGCCTCACACTCTGTTCATTGACCGAGACACCTTCCAGGGGCGGCGCAGTGGCCTGATCGGCCATCGACAACCGCTGCCAGCGCTGCAAAAACCGATGCCGACTCCCCTGATAGCGAATTTTATCGATGGCTCGCGATCGCGTCAAAGTCAAGAGAAAGGTCTTGAGAGAACCGCGATCGCGCTGATAGGTGTTCTTTTGCAAAAGTGCTAGAAACACTTCCTGCGTCAGGTCTTCAGACTCTTCTGCACTGGCTAAAAACCGATAGGCCAAACTATAGACCTGTTTGGCATAGCGGTCATACAGCACATCTAGGGCAGACATTTGACCTTGACGCAATGCCACTAAAACATCCTCATCGGAGGAGTCTTTAAGGGATGCAAGGTCGGCTGGAGAATGCTCTGAATCCATTGTATGCGCCCGAACAATAATTCAGTCTGATTTTACATGAGAGGAGGGCGTTATAGGTGGATGAGTGGATGGGTGGATGGGTGGATGGGTGATTCAGGGGGAATTTCATCTTTTTTTAAGATATTTAAATCCGGTTAGGGGCGATCGCCGTATTAGTTATAGGGGGGAGATAGACCTTGATTTTTCGATTCTCTAAGTAACCCTCTTGGCAATCTTCAGGATCGCCTGTGGTGTATTGCTTGTAGCAGGAATGGTTGAGTCTATGAAATCTCTGTAGAATCTGTCTTTGGAGGTTTTAGCGGGTTTGAGAATTCATTTCACGGTTTAGGGTTTGGGATTGGCGATCGCCATAGATGATGGTCTTTGATTCGTATCAAGGATTCTGATTCATTAAATCTTGCGATCGTTCATCTAGGTGTTATGAATTGCTGTGGGCGATCGTCGCATATCTTTCCTCTATGTATTAGCAATGGTGGTCTATCGTCATTGTGCAGTGATTCATCAACTGCTCCTTGTTGTAGTGCGTGATTCACTGTTCTATCGGATCTAGACCTATTAGATCCTGATTTATCAGATCCAAAAGATTTGATAGTGAATCCTGTGCATCTATTGGAGTGCAACGTTCTACACTCAATATTCCTTCTCATTTGCACAGTTTGTTGTTCCAAGTATTCACCGATCTTATTTTTGGAGACTTGTTCATGCGTTCTTTTTCTTTTGCTTTGACTCCTGTGAATAGTGCGATCGCCGTTGCAGCCACTATTTTGGTCACCTCTTTTGGGTTGCCCGTGCTGGCGGATGGTTGTATTTCCGGTAAAGGTTCCTCGGCGACTGGAAATTCTGCGGGTGCGATCGCAGGTAACCCCACCCAAGTGGCTACAGCAGGAACCATTGTAGACATCGCAGCTAGCAACGAATCCTTCAGCACTCTGGTGCAAGCCGTACAGGCTGCTGGTTTGGTGGAAACCCTATCTGGGGAAGGGCCGTTTACCGTCTTTGCCCCCACCAACGAAGCCTTCGCAGCCTTGCCCGAAGGCACCCTGGAAACCTTGCTGAAGCCCGAAAATCGCGAAACCCTGCGGCGCGTGTTGACCTACCATGTGGTTGCAGGCGCAGTTATGTCCAGCGACATTAAACCGGGTGAAGTCGCCACCGTTGAAGGCAGTTCCGTGATGCTGCAACTGAGTGATGGCCAGGTCAAAGTCAACGATGCTACCGTCAGAGCCGCAGATATTCAGGCCAGCAACGGTGTTATCCATGTGATCGATCGCGTCATTTTGCCTCCTAATCTGTAAGAGGACAATTCCACAAATCTTTGATCTGACCTCGCTCCAAGTCCGCCCGTAGAGGGTGCAAATTGAAAAAGATGGTTTTTTCAATAAAATCCTCGTATTCTCAACAATATTGAGAATGGTGGCAATAAGCTTGGCCAGACTTGCTGCATATA
>JALOOP010000227.1 GCA_025454315.1 Oculatellaceae cyanobacterium Prado106 | reverse complement strand
TGGATGAGTATAAACTTTCCCCTTTCCCCTTTCCCCTTTCCCCTTTCCCCTTTTCCCTCTGCGTCTTTGCGGTTATAAAAAAATTGCCCTTACCCATGACTAGCAGAAGCTGTCCATCAGTAAAAGCAATTTTGGAAATTGATGATGAGAGGGGCGATCGCAGGTTAAACCTTTGATCGGTCTTAATTTGCGATCGCTCCCATTTCAATTAATCTTTCAATTAATCTTTCAATTAATCTTTCAATTAATCTTCGGAGGCAATTTCCGTCACCGTCTCAATCACCATTTGAGGTGGTTGGGATTGTTGGAACATCTTTTCGCGGTACTTGGCGGCCATCTCCTCAGCCTTGTCATAGACGGTGTTGGGATTCTTCACCATGTCGCCCGGTTCGGGTTCAAGCTGTTTGGTAGACAGCGAGATCCGACCGCGTTCGGCGTCTAGGTCAATAATCATCACCTTGACTTCGTCATTGACATTGAAGACGCTGTGGGGCGTATCAATGTGGTCATGGGAGATTTCGGAGATGTGCAGCAGGCCGCTGACACCACCGATATCGATGAAGGCACCGTAGGGCTTCAGACCCCGAACGGTTCCAATCACCACTTCGCCGACCTCCAAGCGGTTCATCTTCCGCTCAACGAGGGCACGGCGATGGCTCAGCACAAGACGGTTCCGGTCTTCATCGACTTCCAGGAACTTCAGTGGCAATTCTTCGCCAACCAGATCCTCTTTGGGTCTGCGGCTGCTGATATGGGAGCCAGGGATAAATCCTCTCAACCCCTCAATCCGAACCAGGGCACCACCCCGATTGGTCGCAAATACACTGGATCGAACCGTCGCATCTTCGTTTTGCAACTGACGGACTCGTTCCCAAGCCCGCATATATTCGATGCGACGAATTGAAAGCGTTAACTGCCCGTCTTCGTTCTCATCGGTGAGAATGAAGAACTCGCGAGTTTCGTTCGACTGGAGCACTTCTTCAGGGTTGTCAATCCGGTTGATCGACATTTCCTGAATGGGAATGTATGCCGCAGTTTTAGCACCAATGTCAATCAGGGCACCTCTGGGTTCGAGGCTGAAGACAGTCCCGGCTACGATGTCGCCAGGGCTGAAGTGGTAGTCATATTTGTCAAGAAGAGCGGCAAAGTCTTCATG
Source organism: Oculatellaceae cyanobacterium Prado106 (assembly GCA_025454315.1). Classification (GTDB taxonomy): domain Bacteria; phylum Cyanobacteriota; class Cyanobacteriia; order Elainellales; family Elainellaceae; genus Prado106. The sequence goes on along the minus strand of JALOOP010000227.1, from coordinate 11,010 downwards.
GGTAAAGCCGATATCTGTGGGCATGCGATGTGTTTCCTGGTGTTTTTCTCCGTAGTAATAGTGGTCTTTTGACAATACGGTTGCGCGATATGCGGAGTCCCCAAAGGGAGGTTCGCAGGAGCGTGCAACTCATCAACAACTCAAACCATCAGTGTGGAAGCTGAATCTTAATACTGTTAGACCCCAAGAGAACAATGATAGCTCAATTTAAACCGAAGTGAATTTTTCTTTCGGCATATTTCTGGAGAAGGAGTCTGTAGTTTATGAAGCAGAAGGGATTGACTAATGGGGGAATTTTGGAGATAAACGCAGAGACGCGGAGACGCAGAGAGAAGACAGCAGAGAGAAGACATGAGAAGTGAGAGGAATAGATAGACTCGCTTCTATGCCTTTGAAAACAATTAGAAATAATTAGCGTCTTGAGTTCCAGTCCTTGTGACAGGTTTAGGGTCTGTTCAGTAGCCGACTAATGACCTACTGAGGCCGGAGTGTCTTCCCAGTCTTCAGCTTCGATCGCGGCCTGCACGGGAGTCTTGACCCGGTGATTTTCGGGAGCAGGGTTGCTTTCGTTGGTGGACTGGAGATGGTTGAGGGTGTCTACGAAGTCGCGGATGCCGGTGAATTGCTTGTAGACCGATGCGAAGCGGATGTAGGCGACTTCGCTGAGGGTTTTTAGGTGTTTCAGAACCAGTTCGCCGATTTCGCTGCTGGGTACTTCGCGGATGGATTGCTGCTGGAGTTCGGCTTCGATTTCATCGACAATATTTTCGAGCTGGGGATTGTCGATGCCTGTTTTTTCGCAGGCGCGTACCATGCCCCGTAGGAGTTTGGCTCGATCGAAGGATTCGCGATCGCCACTCTGCTTAATCACCACAACGGGCACAAACTCAATTCGTTCGTAGGTGGTAAATCGTTTGCCACACTTGAGGCATTCACGGCGACGGCGAACGCTATGCCCCGATTCTGCTGAGCGGGACTCTAGAACTCGGTTTTCGGGATATTGGCAGAAGGGACAGCGCATAACAAACGTCTCCGCACCTAAACGGGTAAGCCTTTGAATGAGTCATCTAGGGCGAAAATGCACCCCACAACATTTGCAATCATACTGCAATTGCAAATATAAAAAACCTGAGTAACCCCACTAATCCAACTGTGGGGTACCCAGGCGATCGCAAAAATATGAAATTCAGTGAATCTGGAGTGGGGTCTGGGTGGGTTCTCTTGAGATCTGAACCTTAGACCCGATCAGCCTTTATCAGACTTGATCCACCTCCAGCACCTGAGTGAATCAGGCGATCGAAGCAATGAACAAATCAACTCAATCAACTAATCTTTTTTGATGCGAGGGGGTTCGCGAAAGGCGATCGCAAAGAAGATCACCCCCAGGCTGAGCGCCAGAACCAAAATGTATGCAACGCTTTCCATAGAAAAAATCCCTTCCCTACACAGGCGAGCCTAGTGTTTAAACCTAGTGGTTGAACAATCAAAGTGTTTGAACAGTCGATCTGTTTGAACAGTCGATCTGTTTGAACAGTCGATCTGTTTGAACAGTCGAACCATGAAAACAACACAACGAAACAGGAGAAGCTGGACTTCCAGTGAAGCCCAGCTTCAGGCCGATTAGATAGGTTCTGACCGACGGGTGGACTTGTCGCCCAACTTCTGGTAGAAGCCCCATTCGACTTGTTCTTCAGCCAGATCGGGGTCAATCCCAGCAAACACGTCGCGGAACAGCGTCCGAGAACCATGCCAGATGTGACCAAAGAAGAACAGCAGTGCGAAGATCGCATGGCCGTAAGTGAACCAACCGCGAGGGCTGGTGCGGAAAACGCCGTCCGAGTTGAGGGTTTCTTTGTCAAACTCGAACTGTTCGCCAAGCTGAGCCTTACGGGCATAGCGCTTGACCGCAGTGGGGTCGGTGATGGTTTGACCATTCATCGAACCGCCGTAGAAGGTCGCTGTGACGCCAACTTGCTCGAAGCTATACTTGGATTCAGCCCGACGGAACGGAATGTCCGCCCGCACCACGCCATCCTTGTCGGTCAAGATGACCGGGAAGGTTTCAAAGAAGTTGGGCATCCGGCGGAGGAACAACTCACGACCATCCGCATCTTTGAACACCGGGTGACCTAACCAAGCTTGAGCAATCCCGTCGCCCTTGTCCATTTGACCGGTACGGAACAGACCGCCTTTCGCAGGGCTGTTGCCGACATAGTCATAGAAGGCCAATTTCTCAGGAATATTGGACCAAGCTTCTTCGGGAGTGGCTCCATCGGCAATGCTGGCTTGGACGCGGCGATCGATTTCCTGTTGGAAATAGCCGCTGTCCCACTGATAGCGAGTCGGGCCAAACAGTTCGATCGGCGTGGCAGCAGCGCCATACCACATCGTCCCAGCCACCACGAAAGCAGCGAAGAAGACAGCCGCGATACTGCTAGACAGCACGGTTTCGATGTTCCCCATCCGCAGCGCGCGATAGAGGCGCTCGGGGGGACGCACGGTCAAGTGGAATAAGCCTGCAATAATGCCGACGATACCTGCGGCGATATGGTGAGCCACGATGCCGCCTGGATTAAAGGGGTCGAAGCCCTCTGGCCCCCAGGCGGGTGCAACAGGCTGGATACTGCCTGTAACGCCGTAGGGATCAGTCACCCACATGCCGGGGCCAAATAGACCCGTCAGGTGGAATGCGCCAAAGCCGAAGCAGAGTAAACCCGAGAGGAATAAATGAATTCCGAACATTTTGGGGAGGTCGAGTGCCGGTTCGCCCGTGCGGGGGTCGCGGAACAGCTCTAGATCCCAGTAAACCCAGTGCCAGCAGGCAGCCAGGAACAATAAACCTGCCAGAATGATGTGAGCCGCAGCAACACCTTCAAATGACCAGAAGCCAGGATCAACTCCTGTTTCACCGGTGATGCTCCAGCCACCCCAGGAACCCGTAACGCCCAAGCGTGCCATGAAGGGGAGGACGAACATGCCCTGCCGCCACATGGGATTGAGCACCGGATCACTGGGATCGAAAATGGCTAGCTCGTATAAAGCCATTGAGCCAGCCCAGCCTGCCACCAATGCCGTGTGCATGAGGTGAACAGCAATCAACCGTCCTGGATCATTCAGAACGACCGTATGTACGCGATACCAGGGTAGTCCCATCGACTACGCTCCTCCTATATGTTTCAACGCTTCTTTCAACATTGATGAACCAAGCCGAATGTAAAGTTTCTGATCGTAGAGAGCAGATTCTCTCAACTTAAGAAAATCTCCCCATTCAGCAAATGTTCTTTTCTCAGACTTTTTTTAAGAAACCCAATACTGGTAAGCCTACCAGATTAGGGGACAGGTAAATCATGCGATAGGTGCGACGCACAGGCTATCACTGATGCCAACTGCGGCTTGTGCTTCACCCCCCAAGGTTCAATAGACCTACAAATCGCAGACAAAACCAGGATTCATGGTCTAACAAACGCTCTAGGTCTAACAATCTCTCTACAATCTTCCCCGAAACTGCAACCTTTAAGAAGAGGTTTGGGAGAAGTCATGGAGAGGAAGAGACAGGGGCTAAACTAAAGGAGCAGCGGCTCTACCTAAAACTTGGAACACTTAGCCGACCCATCATAGGGAACAGGACTTGCCTTACGCCATAAAAGGGGAGTCGATCATGTTCTCACACCCGGTTAAGCCAGCTAGCCAAGCCAGTCTAGACAAATTAGTATGTCTAATTCGCCCGCTGCCTTGACCGAACTCCTTAACCAAATGGCAGTTCAGACCAGTAAAGACACTGGGCTTTTTGCACAAATTTTGTAAAAATGAAAGTGTATAAAGAAGTGTAACTAGAGTGAGAGGCGATTGCAAGCATGACTCAGGCAGGCTCCCCAGAACAAGTGAGTGCATCCTCTGAAACGGCTGTTGAAACGGCTGTGGCAAGTCAGAGTTCCGCACAGGCCGAGCCTAGAGCTTGGCAACCCGCAATTATTAAGTTTGTTAACGAAAACAAAGAAGTGATGGCTACTGATGGAGCCAATCTTCGCTTCAAGGCTTTGGAAAATGGGGTTGATTTGTACACCTTCTCCGGCAAGCTGATGAACTGCGGTGGCTACGGTCAGTGCGGCACCTGCATTGTCGAAATCACAGAAGGCATGGACAATCTCTCGCCCCGCACAGAGGCTGAGGAACGCAAGTTGAAGAAGCGTCCGGCCACCTGCCGTTTGGCCTGCCAGACGCTCGTTCATGGCCCGGTTAGCGTGGTGACCAAGCCCAAGAAATAGGACAGAGCTAAAGAAATAAGCAGGTTCATCCGCAGAAGATTCGGTTCAAAAGATCGAAAATTGGGGTGAAGATCTGTTGCATCTTTGACTCTGTTTTGAGCAGGTTGAGGTGTATCCTGATCACTAGGCGGTTTATTAAATTCGTAATCTTAAATACAGAGGGGAGTTCTCATGCAAGTTAACGATCTCGGCTTTGTCGCCACCATTCTGTTTATCCTGGTTCCGGCGCTGTTTTTGGTCATCCTCTATATCCAAACGGCAAGCCGCGAGGCCAAGTAAGATAAACATCTTGTTCAATTCAAATCCTTGTAGGACACTGCTCTTGGTTGTGTTTTGCAAGGATTTTTGTTGCAGACCAACGATTTTCTCCAGAACATTTAGGAATAAGACGTTCAGGAATAAAGCGTTCAGGGATAAAGCATTCAATGACAAAAAGTCCAGTGAAGCAATGAAGTCTTGCCACTGGACTTTTTGATGGGTGCTTTCTGAAGTAACACCGGATGCCTTTTTAACCAATTACCGGACGAGCAGTACGGGGCAGGGCGAATAAACGCGGACATAGTCGGAGAGCGATTGCCCGAGGAGGCGATCGAGATCGGGCAGACCTTTGGCGACGGAAGGACGGCGATCGGGAGAACCCAGAATCAGCAGGTCTACATTCAGGTCGGATGCGGTTTGACAGATGCGATCGCCCGGTTTTCCTTCAGGGGCGACGCACTTGTAGGCAATGCCGAGTTTTTTGGCTTCGGCGATCGCAGGCATCAGCACCGGATCTTCGTTGGGATTAGCGGCAATTTCACCCGGCTTGATTTTTAGATCGGGGTTGGTGTGAGCCAGAATCAACTGCCCATTTTTGATGTCTCGCAGTAGGGATAGTGCCAGCTTCAGGCATTGCTGTGCGGACGGAGAAGGGTCCATAGCGACCATGACCCGGTTAATTTTGCGAATAAAAATGTCGTCTTTCACCAGCAGCATGGGGCGGGGCGAAAGTTGAAACACATACTGACTGACCGAATTTTCGAGGATGGACTGTAGCCGTTTGAGTCCTCGGGAACCCATGATAATCAGACTGGCATTGATTTCTTCGGCGACCTGACAAACCACATCCTTTGGTTCTCCTTCCCGCAGCATGGCAGTGATGCGGCTGGGGTCAAGATTAATGGTTTGGATGGCGTTTGCCAGGGTTTTGCCGCCTTCTTCCCACTTCTCGGTCATGGCATCTGCCGTCACCTGGGGAGGCACCACATGCAGAACCGTCACGGTGGCTCGTTGAATCAGGGGAATGTCCATCAGAGCTTTGAGCATGGCTTCGGTTTGACCCGTGCCCGAATTCGCCAGCAAAATTTTTTCTATCATAAAAAACTCCGTAACCCAATGAGGTAAGCAACCGTTGCCACGCCCTAGGGAATGTTTTTGAAACCTGGTTACCTGTTGAAAAGCTGTTTGAAAGCTGTTGGAAGGCTGGGGGTTGCGATCGCATCGACCACATCAAGCGCTAGGTGCCAAAAAATGAGGGGTGCCTCTTTTCGGTACTTAGAACTTTGAAAACACGCCCTAGTGCAATGTCTAGTGTATGACGCTACTGAATGGGGATGCTGAATTGCAAATCAATTGTTTCAATTTTGGGGGAGATGTTAAGTTTTGCGAAGTGGGGTGGGGAGTGGGGAGTGGGGAGTGGGGAGTGGGGAGTGGGGGGAAAGGGGAAGGGGGAAAGGGGAAAGGGGATTCCTGGGCTGTTTTATGAATTGCTCTTTGGAGGAGGGGCAGAGATTTTCTTTAGTACCTTCCAAGATTTCTTCCAAGAATTATTCCAAGAATTGTTCCAAGATTCCCTCCAAGATTTCTTCCAAGGATTATTCCAAGATTTCCTTCAAGAATTATTCGATGTCCCCCCTTTCCCCCTTCCCCTTTCCCCTTTCCCCTAATCAACCGGGACTAAACAACAACCAGATTCCGCCCAGCGCAATGAGGACACCCAGGCAGGCGCGGGGGGTGATGCGATCGCCCGTCCATACGGCAAAAGGCAGGATGAAAAGGGGGCTGGTGGCGGTGAGGGCTTGGGCGATGCCGGCGGGGGCGAATTTGAGGGCGGTTTGTTGGAGCCAGATGCCGAGGTAGGTGCCTGCAAAAGAGGCAGAGAGAAGGATAAGGGAGAAACGGGGCGATCGCAGAGCTTGTAAACCCGATCGCAGTCCTTGATGGAGTTCTGGCAGCAGCAGTAGCACGAGGAGACCGCCGACTAGGCGAATCAGAGTACTCCAGAGCGGGTTGACGGAGGTTTCAGCGAGGGCGGCTCGGGAGAGAACGGCACCGCTGGCCTGAGCGAAAGCGGCAAATAGGCCAAAGCCAAGGCCACCCTGAGTCAGGGATTGCCAAAGTGAGGGCGAAACAGGAGCCGTAGAGAGGGGCGGAGAGGGCAGGGAAGCAGAATCGGGGTCGAATTTTGTGGTGCTGGAATTTTGAGGATTGGCTTTGCTCTCCCTGGGGAGCCGCTCCAGAACCACCCAGGTGACTCCACCTACAGTGAGGACAATGCCGAACCAGGCAAAATACCCCAGATATTCATCCAGAAAAATTGCGGCCAGAATTGCCGCCAGCGGCGGTGCCAGGGCTTCAATCAAGAGGGTTTGTCTAGCGCCTAAGCGATTCAATGAGGCAAAAAAGGCCGTATCGCCCAAGCCAATCCCGATCGCCCCACTCAAAGCCAACAAGACCAGCGGCACAGTGCCCACATTTGGCGACACATCCCCCCGCCCCAGCAGCGTCAGCAGGATCATCCCCACGGCCAAGCCGCTTTTGATAAAGTTCAGCACGGTGGGTAACAGTTGCCGACCCAGGAGAACGTAGATGAGGGATGCGATCGCCCAAATCAGCGCCGCACTCAAGGCTGCAAGTTCACCTTTGAAGTCAGTAAGAATCCAAGTCATGGGAGGGGAATAGGGAGTGGGGAGTGGGGAGTAGGGGGTGGGCAAAGTTTTTTGTCTTTCTTCTGAGTTGTGGGAGGGGGAGTAACCCAAATATGCGGCTCCTCCATTCCTTATTCCCGTTTCTTCAGCGGTACGGGTTCAACAAAATGGGAAAAGAGATAAGGAAACGGACAAAATCTGTTTTGCCCTCCAGATTCTCCAAAGAGAAGTAGACCTATCGCTCAATTCCCCCACTCCCTACTCCCCACTCCCCACTCCCTTATTTCCAACAAAAAACAGCAGGCAAAAAACCTGCTGCGATACTTGTCAATAGGGCTAAGGACAAGTTCCGAAATATCTATGTGTGAAGTTAGCGACCGCGCTTTTCTCGGTCGAGACGACGGCGATCGCGCCATTCCATCGTGGTGAGGTAGGCGACGCCGCCCGTGACGACAACCAGGAGCGCGATGGCCAGGATGGAGAGAATCCCTAAAAGTGAGGTTTCAAGGCTCAAATCTGGCATGGTTCTAAGCAGTAATCTGCGGATGTTCTAAGAATTTTCTAAACGGGAACAGGTCTAAACGGGAAGCGCAACTAGAAGCCGTTGCGACCCCAAACGACGAGCGAAATGGAGAAAGTGAAGACGCCCAAAAGTGCAATCCAACCCAATGTCAAAATATCCATAGCCTGATGCCAAAATGTTGATAGTCATTGCCACTGTCGATCATACCATCCCCGTTCCCCTTGCCCCATGTCCCTCTCCGAAAAATATCGACTGCAATTTGCGGCGCGGCAACAAAAGCGATTGCGGCTATGTTTTGTCCTGGCGGGTGGGCTGCATTTGGGGGCGATCGCACTCTGGGGGATGAGTCCAGCTTTTCGTCACTCTCGATCGCCCGTCATAGTCTTAGAGCCGCTTCAGTTTGTAGTGATGGATTCGCCTGTGCCTTCGACCCGTCCGATGGAGAAGGAGCGGGGGGTGCGATCGCAGACCAACACTCAGAAGGGGAGCGCGAATCAGCAGCCAGAGAGTGGGGCGATCGGGTTTGGGGCGAGGGAGGGCGATCGCGCTTCAACACCAGTCCTGGAGCGTCCCATGAAGACCAATCAAGAGAATGAGGTTGAATCTGGATCTGAGGTCGAGACTCAGCAGGACAAGATCTGGGGCGACTATGTGGTGGTTTTGAAGGAGAAGATCGATCGGCAGTTTGAGCCGCAGAGGACTTCTGGGGAATCTTCGTTGAGGAATGTCAGGGTGAGATTTGAGGTGAATCGGCAGGGGCAATTGCTGCAAGTGGAGTTGACCCAATCTTCGGGGAGTTTGGCGGTTGATCAGGCGGCAGTTTTGGCGGTGCGGCGGGCGGCTCCTTTTTCGGCTTTTCCTAGGCGGGCGGCTGAGGATCAATTGCGGATTAACTTTACGTTTGATGGGTTGGATTGAGGGGAAAGGAGGCGCATTTAGGGATGCAGTGGCTCTGGGAGGGTGGAATTAAAACGCAGAGACGCAGAGGCGCAGAGGGGTTTGGTTCGGTTTCGAGATGGTTTGTGGATGGAATTAAAACGCAGAGGCACAGAGGGGTTTGGCTCGGCTTCGAGGTCAAAGGTTCATGTTTATGGGATAGAAATCCTAATGGGGATTAGCTTTGTGTTGCTCTTTGCCTACATTCCGCAACGATAATTCACGTCTTTCGCTAGAGGTATCCGTTAAGCTCAAGGAAGAAAGACCGCAGATAGACCTCAGATAGAGAAGCTGTTATGACAATGTTGAGCCGCCCGAAAACAAATTCTTTCAAAGCCAGCCGTCCGATCGCCGATCGGTTTCCTTGGTCTACGCTGGTGGTTGCAACGTTGGCTTTTTGGTTGAGTGGGAGTTTTGTTCTAGATTTTGTGATTATGCCTTGTCTTTACTGGACGGGCATGATGGTGGAACCGGGCTTTGCAACCGCTGGTTACTCGATCTTTGGGGTGTTTAATCATCTGGAAGTGATGTGTGCTGCGATCGCCCTCACTGGCCTACTCGTCCTTCGTATCACCCAGTCAGCAAACTTTGGCGGACGGCGCGGCGTGTTCCTGGGCATGGTGGTGTTGGCGATCGCGCTCATCGACACCTACACCTTGGCTCCCACCATGAGTGCCTTGGGATTAAATCTAAACGCCTTTGGCACAACCGAAGTCCCAGCCCTGATGAATCAAATGCATGTTGAATACTGGGCATTGGAACTGGTGAAGCTCTTTTCCATTGCCGTGTTGATTCGATTTTGCCTCACCTCAGCCGACCAAAAAGGCTAGTTCAGAATCAGGATGGTTCAGAAAGGTAAATGATAAAGAATTAATGAGAGGATGAGATGAGAGGTTGTGCTTGGCGCAGCCTCTCATCTTTATATTTACCCATCCCCATTTCTAAGAACAGAACGCAGCAAGCTAAGAATGGCAAAGAGTCAAGAGATTAACTTGGAATTTTGGTTCGACTATCCCATTCGTGTCCATGCCCATCACACGGATTATGCGGGTGTGGTATGGCATGGGTCTTATTTGACCTGGCTGGAGGAGGCTCGGGTTGAGTATTTTCGGAATTTGGGGTTGGACTATGCGGATTTGGTGGCGGCGGGCTATGAATTGCCTGTCGTTGAGCTTTCGTTGCGCTATCATCGTGCGCTGCGGATGGGGGAAGTGGCAATCGTCAAAACCTGCCTTGCCCAAATTAAAGGGGTGCGAATGGAGTGGGAGTATCGCATCCAGTCTGGGGATGGTTCAGAACTCTACGTTACCGCTCAAGTGACTTTGGTGACGATCGCTGAAGGCAAGATTGTTCGGCTTGGGTGTGGGGTGTGGGTTGTGGGGTTGTGGGTAATGGGGAATGGGGATGGGGGAAAGGGGTGTCTTGGATTGTTTTGGGGTGAACGATTTAGGAAATTAGAGAAATCCTTTTCGACACCTTCTTGGAGAACTTTAGGATGCTTTGATCACGGCTCAATTGATGAAGCTGGGTCGATCACTCTAGGAGAGTTACCTTTTCGCATAGGTGGCTGGATGATGCGTTACGCAGTCGCTAACGCATCCTACGAAAATGATGATAAGGGGGTGATAAGGGACTGTTGTTGCCATTATTCTTCTGATATCTAGACCAAGTTAATCTGCTAAATCAATTCGCTGCAGGATTTGGGATAGGGTTTCAGGAGAGATCCAGATATCTTCGGTAAGCGGACTGGGATACATTAACTGACGGAGCGGAAAACAGTTGAACTCGTCGCTTGTGACGTAGTAGTGATTTAAGCCCAACAGGTGGCTAATGACCCAGTAGTAATGTCGGATGTATTGCGGGGAGACGAGTTCGATGACGGTGGTTCCAGGGGCGCAAAAGAGGGTGTTGGTCAAACCGCCGCCATGGGGAGCGATGATGACTTCGGCCTGGGAAAATAGGGCGACTTGATCGAGAAAATCTAAAGCTTCGAGTTGAACGGGGACAAAGCCAAAGGGTTCTAGTTGGGCAATGACGGCGGCTTCATTGAGGACGCGACGGTGATGGGCTTGATCCCGGCTAATGTAGAGCCGACGGGGGAGGGGCTTTTTGGCCTGCTGTGCGCGTGCCTTGCCTAGGGGCAGGAAACTCTGACGCAGAAAATGCAGCGCCCAAGGTTCGAGCCAGCCTAGATGTCCTGGGAAGGAAGGGACGATGAGTTGCTCGGCCTGGATGTTGGGATGGCGATCGCTCGACAAAATCTTGTCTTGGGGAATTCCTAGGGCTTGCAGGGTTTGCTGTTGAAAGCGACGGTGATCGTCATTGATCCAAAACCAATCGATCGCGTCCCAATCCCAGTGGCTCTGCCGCAGAATCTCCA
>JALOOP010000226.1 GCA_025454315.1 Oculatellaceae cyanobacterium Prado106 | reverse complement strand
GTGGATGCCCATGTTGCGGTGGGCGAAGCCTCGGCTCGACGGATGGAGGACTTCTATGCGCTGGGACGACGGACGGTCATTTCGATTCCCAATGGCATTCCTGAGGGAACGGTGGCGGAGATGGTTCAGGATATTGATCCAGAGATGAATGCATGGATCGATTTCGGCAAGGAGATTCACGCATCAGGACAGTTGCTGGTAGGCATCGTTGGACGATTGAACGCGATGAAAGGACATGATCTGTTGTTGCAGGCGATTGCCCAAGTTCCCGGCATTCACGCTGTCATCTTGGGAGATGGAGAATTGAGAAGCGATTTGGAACAGTTGGCTCGGCGGTTGGGGGTGGGCGATCGCATCCATTTCCTTGGCTGGGTCGAAAACCCACGCGCCTATCTTCCCTATCTCGATATCGTTGCCCTGCCCTCTCGCTCAGAAGGCTTTCCCCTAGCGATGGTGGAAGCGATGTTGGCAGCCCGTGCTATTGTGGCTACGCCTGTGGGCAGTGTGGCTGAGGCGATTCTAGACGGGGAGACGGGGCTGTTGGTGGCCAAGGATGATGCGATCGCCCTGGCACAGGCTTTGACCCAACTCCGGGATCAGCCTGAACTCCGATTCAAACTCGGACAACAGGCACGGGAGAAGGCGATCGCAGAATTTACAGCAGCCCACATGGCGCAACAGTATGAGACGCTGTGGTATGAGCTACGGGAGAGGCCGAGGCGATCGCGCTTCTGGGTGGGACAACCCAAGGAGTAGAGTTTTACCATCATGCTAGAACCTATTAGGCCGCAGGAATGCAGAGACGCGAAGGAGGATTGTTTCTGCTTTCCTAGTCTCACGGCAAGTTAAACGAATCTTCAACGGAAAAATGTATAGAATCTTCAATGGGAAAATACATAGAGAATTTATGAACTACAGTTCTTTGATACGGGTCTTTGATACGGGTCTTTGATACAGGAAGATTGTTCTAAGATCCCTCGTAGGGTGTGAGTCGCATTGCTAGTCCTTGGGTATGGTGGAAGGAGAGGTGAATAAACGGGCGATCGCTCAGAAATACAGGTTCGCTCAGGAATACACTTTATGGCTCAAGAACACTCAAGAACACTTCAGGAGGAAATCATGGCCACTACATTGCCCCTCTATCAAGTCGATTCCGAGATGCAAAGCTGCATCGAAAACTGTATGGATTGTGCCAGCGTTTGCACGAATACCCTAACGACCTATTGTTTGAAAGTGGGAGGTCACCATGCGGGGATGTCCCATGTGCAGTTGATGATGGATTGTGCGACGATTTGTCAAACCTGTACCAACTTTATGCTGCGCGGATCGGGATTCCATAGCCGCATTTGTGGGCTGTGTGCGGAGATTTGCGATCGCTGTGCTGCCGACTGCGAAAAGTTCTCCGATGACAGCCAAATGTTGGCCTGTGCTGCGGCCTGTCGCCGCTGTGCGGAATCCTGCCGCAGTATGGCGATGGCGATGGCATAACTTCGATTCCATCCCTTCGGGTAACTCTCAGAACATTGTTGAACCAAGTTAAATCAATCAACCAACAGGCAAAAGGGGCAGGTTAAAACCTACCCCTTTCGCCTGCTATTCAAAGCTACCTGTGATCTACTGTGATCTACTGTGACCTAATGTAGGATGTGTTAGCGCAGCGTAACGCATCACGAGCCAGAGGGCTATACCAATCCAGGGTCATGCCGATGAGCTAATCAAGAATAGTGTCGAGGGCAATAATCCTGACAATCGATCGCCTCTTGGGTTAATGCCGCACCCGGACGAGTCGCACAGTATAGGTAGGGATTGCCTGAGAAATATCGACAGTTGCGACAGGGGATGGCTTGGGTGTCGAAGGATTTTTGAGAAGGTCGTTGGGAAGGGTTGTGGCGATGCTTATGGCTCAACATTTGAGCAATCAAAGAGAAAATCATCACAAACCAAATGCCAATAGCAAGCCCCCAGAACGCCTGATGCAACAGTTCTATGCCAGTGGGGCGATCGCCCTCAACCAAGGGCTGGGGCTGGGCTTGTTCCGTCTGGATCAAGGTGACTGAAGGCTGGGAAGAATTGACCTCCGTTTCTAAGGAAAGTGCTTTGGCCATGACGATCGTCTCCACGATAATTTCAATCTTTATGGTATTTTTCTAGGATTTCTCAGCGTCGTATCACGAATACATCAAGCTTTATCATTCGTATTCACGAATCTCTATTCTAAGTTGATAATTCTACCCAAGATCGCTGAATTGTGCTATTTCTTTGGTTCATAGAATGCTCAAATAATTCTGTGGTCAAGACTTGCTCGACCGCCCAGACTCCCGGTTGGTTGATTTGACCTGAGAGAATAAACTGAGCAATACTCCCCGTGCCATATCCGGTTGCAACCGCAGCATTGGGATGGACAAAATTGGCACAGTAACCCACTCTTGATCCTTCCTTCTCCCCAATCACCTGAGCGCGCACTGCCACTCCGGTGCCACTGAAGCGATCGCTCACCTCAGTCATCCAATAGCTAATATGCGCCATCATTTCGACAAAGCCAGGGTTTCTCATAATCGGACGAGGGACGCGATGCAGCATCATTTGAGTCAGTCGATTATAAATATCGGGCTTTGAGCCGAATTTGGTTGAAACGGTTTTAAGCGGATAGCTTTCCACCAAGGTGTAGGATTCAGGCATGTCAAACCAATAGACATTGGTGCGACCAAATGGCCCTGGAAAGGCGATGACCTCTCGATCGGTGTAGGGTTGTACAGGCTGCCACTGTCCGTCAATCCAAGCTTCAAAGGGATTTTGAATATTTAAGAAGGTGGTTCGCATGACGGTGATGCCTGCCCCTCCAGAACTGGCGACCACGTAGCTTAAATGCACTTCGTCGGCTCGATCGAACTGTTCGATGCCTTGGCGAACTAAACTATTGGAAATGCCAGGGAAAACGCCCGTATTGACGATCGCAGTCACCCCCGCAGCTTTTGCGGCTTCCCGTTGACTGAATGCCAGTTGGGTAAAGTGGCGATCGTCACTAACATCAACATAGTGAACGCCTTCTTGAATGCAAGTGGCAAGGACATTGGCATCCCGTTGGCGAAAAGGACCAGCACAGTGAACGACCAAATCATGGGCGGCGATCGCTTCCCGTAATCGATGGTGATCCGCTAAATCTAGGGTTAAAGTGTGAATGGTACGCATGCGATCGTTACTGGGGACAACCTTACGCGCTGTGCGACCTGTAATCGTAATTTGTGCTTGGGTATGCTCAGCTAAATCAGCCGCCACGCTTCGTCCAATATGTCCTTGTCCACCAATAATCAGTACATGTTCTAACATGATATCCCTTGCCTCGAATTTACCCTTTGCCTCAAATTTACCTCGAACAAATCATATTGCAAAAAAAATCGCGTAGGCATCTGCCTGCCAAAATTGCGAGCGAGATGCCTGCGCCGATGTTCTCTACCCCAAAAAGGCGAGGATGAAAGGCTGTGGTCTAAACACAAACCCTAAAACTTAGCTAAACTGGAACGAAGCCTAAGCTTGAAAAGCTGGAATCAAAGCCGAAGCTAAGTCCAAAATCAATCGAACTAACGAGAGTAGGAAACCAGGTGTAGTAGATCGCGGACAACGCTGTAACCACCTAGATCCCACAGCAGATAAGCAAGGAAACCGATCATGGCCAAACGACCATTCCATAGTTCAGCTTGGGGAGTCCAGCCAAACAGGAATGCGTTGCGGTCTTGACCGTTGTAAGCATTAGCAACGGGGGGCAGATTGGTAGAATTTTGAGATTCCATGGTTGATACTCCTAAAACAAAATAAGACGCAATAAGACAGGGTTAAGACATAGGTGAGACAGAGTCATCGACCTACACTTAAAACCATCGACCTACACTTAAAACCATATCGATCCTGCCCCGAAGATGTTATCTGCCTACGGGGTTAAGTCATCTTTTAATTTGGTATATCACTTTGGCATATCACTTTCAGACTATAACGCTGGATCACCCCAAGGGGAGATGAGCCGAATGGATCGAAGTGCCAATCTTATAGAGGTTTGTATACCATAAATTTGTTAGGAGAACATTACAATGGCGACCATGATTGATGATGCAAAGCGCTTGGCGATCGCGTCTAAGCTGTCTGATCTGAAGGTGGTGCAGGACGTACTGATTGCCAATGAGCAAAAGTTTATTAGCCTGTTCAGCGGTGATTCTGAGATTCGCGATCGCTTCCAAGACATGCTCGAAGATGACCGCAAAAACATGGGCATTCTGGACACGGTGATTGTGCAATATGGTGTCCAGGCTAAACCCAAGGAATCAGTCAAGAAAATGGCGCAGATGGCTCAGCAAGCCAGCGACAGTTCTGAGCTATCGCTCTATGACAAAGTAGCTCAGCATGAGTTGCTAAAACATCAACAAGTTATGAGCGGCATCTTGATCCACAAAGCTGCACAAGTGGTGGGTGCAGACATCGAAGCGGCCATCACCCCCCTCAATGCTGTCAACTTTGAAAACCGGGCGCACCAAGAGCAACTCAAAGGCGTGATGGAAGTCATTGGGGTGCGCGAACTGACGGGTAAGGAAGCTCAGCAAGGGCTGTGGGCGCGAGTCCAGGATGCCATGGCTGCTCTAACCGGGGTTGCAGGCAGTGTGGTCAGCCGTACCGATGATGAAATGAACATTCAGGATATCATCCGGATGGATCATAACAAAGTCAATATGCTGTTTATGCAAATTGAAGGCACCGAAGATCCCCAAAAGATCCAGGAGTACTTTGGCCAGATCTATCGGGACTTGAATGCTCACTCGATCGCCGAAGAACAAGTCGTCTACCCCGCAGTGCGCCCCTTCTACGGTGAGCATGACACCCAAGAACTCTACGACGAACAATCGGAAATGAAGGTGCTGATGGATTCCATCAAAGCTATGAGTCCTGCTTCCCCTGACTACAAAAACCAAGTGCGCCGCCTCAAGGACATCGTCATGGATCACGTCCGTCAAGAGGAAAGCACCATGTTTGCGGCCATCCGCAACAACTGTAGCAGCGATCAGCAAGAGCAACTGGCCACCCAGTTCAAGACTGCCAAGAGCAACTTCCAAAAGCAAATGGCTGATTCTATGAAATAGAGCCTCCATGAAACAGAGCCTCCATGAAATAGAGTCTCCACGCTTTCATTAAACGCTTTCATTAAACTCGTGAACTAGAGCAGAGCAGGCAGATTTACTGAGATCTGTCTGCTCTGCTTTTTAATGATTTGCGAAAATCCTCAGAGATGATAAGCTATTGTTCATCTTATAAATTCTCATCTCACAAAATTCTCATCTCACAAAATTCGATCCTGTTTTACTCATGCTGCTGGAGCGATGGAAGAACTCACAGAATTTATTCAAAGCAACCCCGATCCCCGCGAATTACGACGGGCGTTGGCCGTGCGAATGGTGCTACAAAAGTACACCTATCTAGAAATTCGAGAGGTGCTGCAAGTGTCGATCGGCTTTATTAGCAAGTGGAAACATGCCTTTGAAGAAAAGGGCGTTTCAGGATTAGCCTTGCAGCATCACGGTTCAAAGGGCTATCTGGATGCTCAACAACGCCAATCGGTGATGATTTGGCTCCAACAAAACCATCACTGGAACCTCAGCGAACTGCAACGATATATCCAGGAGGCTCATGGTGTTACGTTTGCCTCTAACCAGAGCTATTACCAACTGTTTGCAGATGCAGGGATTCTTTCCAAGAAGCATCAGGATCAACGGTCTGCGATCGAGTTTAGCTGCTTGGAGCAAGAATTAGATCCCTATGATGCTTGGATTAACTCAGATTTGCCTCTGTTGCAACAGCTACAACAGCCTGTTCGTCAATGAACGATCCTATTGATAAATTCTAAGGACTAAAGTCCTTACTACAAGCCTGTTTGTAGTAAGGACTTTAGTCCTTACAAACCATCATCTAGTGATAAAAGTTACTCAATGGGAACGTCCGGTAAACGTCCCCATTCATTCCAGGAACCATCATAGTTTCTCACTTTGGGATACCCCAGGAGATACTTCAGAACAAACCAGATATAACCCGATCGCCCCCCAATAGCACAATAGGGAAACACCTCTTTGTCTTCCGTAACGCCTGCTTGAGTGTAGAGCGATCGCAATTCCTCAACCGACTTAAAGGTGCCATCCTCATTCAAGGTCAGCGCATGTTCCACATGGATTGCACCCGGAATATGTCCGGCGCGTTCTGCCTCTTCTGGAGGAGCCATTAGAAAGATTTTGCCCTTGTACTCGGCAAGGGCACGAACATCGAGAATGACGCGATCGCTCTGATGCCACGAGGCTGCAACCTCGGGCTGTAGCACGCGCAACTCTGAATTTGACGTGGGAACCGGATAGGGTACGGCGGCATAGGTGGATAATTCTGGGTCTAAAGGATGACCTTCAGCAACCCATTTTTGATAGCCCCCGTTCAGCACCACGATGCGCTCATGGCCAAACCATCTTAATAACCAGAAAATCCAAGCTCCCGTTCCAGGGTAGCTGCCGTAGGCGATGACCGTCGTTTCTGGCGTGATGCCGGAGCGGGACAGGAGATGGGCGATCGCCTCTGAGTCAAAGTTAATTTGCAGATTGGGACGCAGTAAATCGGTGAAGATATTCCAAAAGACAGCTCCCGGAAGATGGGCATTCTGGTTTTGCTCGGGATGGGTTTCCACTTCGACAATTCGCACGAGGGGATCTAGCAGATGTTCCAGAAGCCACTGTGAATCCACCACCACTTCGGGATGGGCGTACTGAGTCATGGAGAGTCTCCTAAAGATGCACGAGGATGAGGTCGCTGCTGAGTGACATGACGGAGCGCCATGGGAGCCACAGGGAACATCACACAACTCCAGCCCCGTTCATGACTCACTTCAGCAACACGACTATTGCTAAACTTAGAAGACAGGGAAAGCATCTGCCTAGTCCTCGATCGAGTACACTCTTGTTGCCCTTGCTCCCAGTCAAACCAGAGTCGAACCAGTCAAAAGCCTTCATGACAATGCCAAACTCTTTACAAGCCTTGTTTAGCGCAATTCATCAGGCTCAAGATGAAAGGCAACTGCGATCGCAAGTTGTCCCTCAGATTGGCGAGTATTTCACCGCGCGGCGCAGTGGCGTGTTTTTCTTTGACGAGTTGCCATTTGCCAATCCAAGGTGTGGCAAATGATGTGTCCTCGACCGGATCACTGGCATGTGATGGCAGGCCCACTGGTGAGTCAGGGACAGCTAGTCGGGGCAGTGGGATGTACACGCGATCGCACCCTCTCCGCCTTCAATGCTCAAGATTTAGCCGATATGAGTGCCCTATGTCTCCATCTGTCTACCTGGACGGTCGCGACGCGCAGGGTTCCTGTTGTGGTGAAGTGCGATCGCCTCACCCCCAGAGAACTACAAATCGCCGAACGCAAGCCCTTTGGATTACCGAAAATTCGGTCAAGCAAGCCCTGAAGCGAATGTTTCGCAAACTCGAAGTGTCATCACGGGCGCAGTTGGTCGCTCAGCTCTCGGTGCAGCATTCGACGACTAGCCTTTCGTCTTCTCAGTGAGGGTGAATCTCAGTAAGGGTGAATAGGAGGAAGAGGGAGGTGCGATCGCCATTTCCAAGGTGCAGCGATTAGCCCTTTTGAATACCCTGCAACTAGACCGCATGAATTAGGCTCTGTGCGGTTCAATCCTCCTTCCGACGCACAAAACCCCATTACTTGATTACAATAGAAAGCTGAACACTATGCCCCCTCTTAAGCAGGCGATCGCCAGCAAAGTCACTTCATCGGCAAAGATAGTTCGTCTCCATGGCTCATGGTGTCGTTGTTCCAATCCCAATTTTAGGCTCACAATGCGTTGACTGTAGAGAGGTATCGAGAGGGTTATCGCCCAGAGATGGGTTGGACTTGTTGTCCCTATCATGCTTTAATTTCACGCTTTAACTTCATGCCCTGATTTCACGTCTTACCTTCACGTCTTGGCCTGAGGCTTTATCGCCAGAAGGTTCGATAGAAATCTGTGAATTCTTCTCTAAATACATTTTTTGACTCGCAGTGTATTCTTTGACTCGCAACATTTTAGGAATCTAATTCATGCGTAAGGACTTTGAAATGACTCTTTCTAATCCATTGGCCGAGGAATACTTTAAGGAATTGCAAATCTTGGTTGTGGATGACGCGATCGACAGTGTTGAACTCCTGTCGATTTACTTGAGCCAGTATGGAGCGGCGGTCACAGGTGCGACCTCGGTAGCGGATGCGATCGCCAAATTTGACCAGCTTCAGCCCCATCTGTTAATTGCAGACATTGGCTTCCCCGGTGAAGATGGGTGGAGCTTGATTCATCGGATTAGAGCGCGATCGCCTCAACAGGGAGGCTTGGTGCCTGCGATCGCTGTCACGGCTTACGCTCAAAAAGAAGCTCGGTTCCGATCGCTCCAGGCCGGGTTTCAATATTGTTTGACCAAACCTATCAATCTTGATGAGTTGCTGACTGCGATTTGTTCTTTAACAGGTTAAAGGGGAAAGGGGAAGGGGGAAAGGGGAAAGGGGAAAGGGGAAAGGGTGGGGTTCTTTGTTGGGGGGGTGAGTTGGATGGGATTTTTTGGGGTGGCGATCTTTTTGATGATTTGCCAATAAGCTGACTGGAAATTGGCTGGACACTAGCTGGAAACTGGCTGGAAATTGGCTGGAAGTTAGTGGGGGTGAAGCCTTTGCATCCATGGTTCTCAGGGTGAATCTGAGGAATGGGGGCAAAGGCTTCACCCTTAGATATCATCGAATCGCGTCCTTGTAATCCTCCCTTGGGTAGATGCTCGTTTTGGGGGGAGGGCACATATCCTTATTGGGAGGGGTAAGGGGGTAGGGCGTGGATGGGTGGATGGGTGGATGGGTGACGAAGCAGAAATTTTAGAGAGCCTAAACCTACTTCTTTGTTCATCTTTTCTCTATTTAACGCAGGAATTTTCTTCTGTTGAAAACCTTCCTAACCTCTTTCCCTCTCTCAATTCAGCCTGCAAGCCAACCTAGCTTAACTAGATTCAGAACCTTCTAAGTAATGGCAAAAGTTGATGCTAAATGTGCTAAATGAGAAATTTGCTGACAAGAAAGTTAAACCCAAAAAGCAAAAGAGTCCGCAAATAAGATTTCTTTGAGCAAAGCGTTATTCCAAAGCAAAATATCCATCCACCCATCCACTCATCCACTCATCCACTCATCTACCCATTCACCTCCCAAGGAGCCTTCCTGCATGAATAAAACCAGCACCGATAAAATTCGTTCTGCGGCTCAATTTTTGGTCTGGTTTCGCTATGGATTGGCAGATGAAGCGCGATCGCAAATTCGTCCCTATCTCGATCGCCCCTATCAGTTGGCGCTTACGGTGCTGGATTGCTGTAGTCCGACAACACCTCAGCGGGTTAGTGCGATCGCCCAAAAAGTCGGCGTCACCCGCGAAACGGTGCGGCAGGTGTTACTGGCGCTCAAGGAAGGCGGTATGCCTTTCAATGTTTGTCCTAACCAGGGCTGGCAACCCCTTGTCGTAGAGGTGCGATCGCTCCAGGCTGAAGAAATTGCGATCCTGACCTCGACCTACGCGGCAGCCAGTGCTGAGCCTTGTCTAAGAATTTGAGGGGAAAGGGGAAAGGCGAAAGGCGAAAGGGGGAACACAGATGCACACAGATACACACAGATGAATACAGCCGATCCTCCCCATTCCCCATTCCCCATTCCCCATTCCCCATTCCCCATTCCCCACTCCCCACTCCCGCCCAATGCCCACGCCCTGCATCGTCCTTATTGTCGAAGACTTCTTTGCCGATCGCGAACTCTATCGGCGGAGTTTGCGGGCGGATTCTAGTTTTGACTATGAGCTTTTGGAGGTGGAGTCATTGGGGGCAGGGTTGGAACTGTGCCGAACCAGGGCGATCGATGTGATTTTGTTGGATTATTTGTTGCCGGATGGCAATGGGCTGAAGTTTTTGGAGGCGATTCGCGAGTACATTGGGCATCCGCCAGTGGTCATGGTGACGGGGGCGGGGGATGAGTCGATCGCGGTGCAGGCGCTGAAGCTGGGGGCAGAGGATTATTTGGTGAAGGAATGGTTGACGCCGGATAAGCTGCAGTTGACGGTGCGGAGTGCGGTGGAAAATGCGCGGCTGCGGTTGCAGTTGCGGCAGAGTCAGGAGAATTTGCAGGAGTCGCTGGAACGGGAGCGGTTGGTGCATCGGATTACGCTGCAAATGCGGCGATCGCTCGATCCCACAGAGGTATTAAATACAGCGGTGACGGAGGTGCGGCAGTTTCTCCTGGCCGATCGCGCCTTTATCTATCGGTTTAATCCGGACTTTAGCGGCAAGATTGTGGTGGAATCGGTGGCGGCGGGGTGGTCGTCGGCGATCGCGGCAGAAGTCGAAGACCAGTACTTCATGGAGACGCATGGAGAGGATTATCGGCAGGGACGCATTCAGGTGGTGGAGGATGTTTACAGCGCTGGGTTGACGGACTGCCATCGGGAGATGCTGGAGCGGTTTCAGATTCGCGCCAATTTGGTGGTGCCGATTGTTCAGGGGGAAAGCTTGCAGCGCAAGACTCTCTGGGGACTGTTGGTGGTCAGTCAATCGGCGATTCCCAGGCAGTGGCAGCCGTTGGAGATTGATTTGACCCAGCAGTTGGCGGTGCAGATTGGCATCGCCATTGACCAGGCAGAATTGCATCAGCAGTTGCAAACGGAACTGGAGCAACGGCAAACTGCCGAGGCCAAATTGCGAGAAAGTCAGCGATTTTTGGAGCGGATCTCAGGGGCGGCTCCTGGAATTCTCTATCTGTTTGATTTGCTCGAAAATCGGACGGTTTACATCAATCGACAGGTGACGGAACTGCTGGGCTATAGTCCTGAGCAAATCCAGGAGATGGGTGGGGATGTCATGGCTAATCTGTTTCACCCGGAGGATTTTGCACGGGTGCCTGCTCATCAAGCGCAGTTTCACACAGCACCGGATGACACCAAGTTTGAGTTTGAGTACCGAATGCGCCATGCTAATGGGGAATGGCGCTGGTTTTTGACCCATGAGTTAGTCTATCTTCGCACCCAGGCGGGGTTGCCCCAGCAAATTTTGGGCGTGGTGCAGGAAATTACGGCGCGCAAGCAGGCGGAGGCGGCGCTGCGCCAAAGCGAGGAGCGATTTCGCGCCATTTTCAATACCTCCTATCAGTTTGTCGGGTTGCTGAGTCCGGACGGGATCATGCTGGAGTCGAACCAAACTTCTCTGGATTTTGCAGGAATTACCCGAGCGGAGGCGATCGGGCGGCCTTTCTGGGAAACTCGCTGGTGGAGCCGTTCGCCCCAGGCACAGGCACAGCTTCGAGAGGCGATCGCCCGTGCCGCCCAGGGAGAATTTATCCGCTACGAAGTCGAAATCTGGGGCAATGACGATCGCGCCATTAACATTGACTTTTCCCTGAAACCGATTCACGATGAGTCGGGTCAGGTGGTGCTGCTGATTCCTGAAGGGCGGGATATTAGCGATCGCATTCGCCATGAACGGGAACGGGAACGGATTCAAGATGAACTACGCCAGAGTCAAGAACGCCTCAGTTTAACGATCGAAAGTACGGGGATGGTTTCCTTTGATATCATGCTGCAAAATGGGGATACGGTCTGGTCTGAGGGAGCTTATAATATTCTCGGCTATGCCCCGGACTGTATCACAGCAAAGCAGGATCTTTGGCGGAGCCGGGTACATCCAGAAGATCTCGATCGCGTCATGGCGCTGATGGCACAATCTAGAGTGCAGCGATCGATCTATAACCCCGAGTATCGAATTATCCGAGCCGATAATGGTGAGATTCGCTGGCTCAAGGACTTTGGGCGATTCATTTACAATGACCAGGGAGAAGCCATTCGCCTGGTCGGAATTAGCTTTGACTGGACAGAACGCAAACAGGTGGAACTGGCGCTAATCGCCAGCAACGATCGCTTTGAGCTATCTGCCACTGCCTTGAATGCCTTGATTTACGACTGGGATGTGCAAAATGATTTTGTCGATCGCACCCGAGGATTATACGAGGTCACGGGCTATTACCCGGATGAGGCGCTGCCCACAACGCAATGGTGGTGGGAACAAATGCATCCGGACGATCGCCCCCAGCAAAGCCTGACCGAAATTGAGACCCAATTAACCCAACTCGATCGCACCGTCAGCGAATATCGGATTCGCCACAAGCAGGGGCATTACATCTGGGTAGAAGATTCGATGCGAATCCTCCGAGATGAGTCTGGACGGGTGATTCGTGCCGTGGGCTGTACGCGGGATATCAGCGATCGCAGACGCATGGCCGAGGCGTTGCAGCAAAACCAGGAGCGGCTGAGCTTGGCGATCGAAGGAACAGGGTTGGCCACCTGGGATATCAATATGGCCACGGGTCGAGCCATCTGGTCAGAAAATCATTTTTATTTGTTTGGCTATGAACCAACTGATGATAATGAGATTTCGCTGGATCTATGGCGACAACGGGTGCATCCCGATGATTTTTACCGGGTGATACAGGCGACAGAATGGGCGAATGAATCGCGATCGCTCTATCAAAATGACTATCGAATTATCCGAGCAGACACGGGAGAAATTCGCTGGCTGCAAGCCTTTGGACGATTTCTCTACAATAGCGCAGGTGAGGCGGTTCGCTTTGTTGGGATTGTCTTGGATATTACCGATCGCAAATCTTCCGAAAACCGACTGCGCGACTCTGAGCAGCGATTGCAACTGGGCATTCAAGTTGCAGAGGTGGCTCTGGCCAGATTTGACTATGCCACCAATCAGGTTCGCCTTTCTCCCGAAGCCGCTATGCTCTACGGCATTCCAGCCGATGAGTTGGGTAATGATTTGACGGTGACGCGCGATCGCATTCACGCCACCTTCCATCCCGAAGAACGCCAAATGATGGAGGATTTGATCGCCCAAGTCTTGAACCCAGAAGGATCAGGCTGGTTTGTACAGGATCATCGAGTGGTCTGGCCGGATGGTCAAGTCCGGTGGCTCTCAGTGCGTAAACAGGTGTTTTTTGAGTACAGCGAAACGGCGGTGCGGCCTAACTATGCCATTCTGGCGGCGATCGACATCACCGCTCGCAAACAGTCCGAAGTCGAACGGGAACAACTCCTAGCCGAAGCCCAAACCGCCCGTCAGGAAGCCGAAGCCGCCAACCGCAGCAAGGATGAGTTTGTGGCCATGGTGGCGCATGAACTGCGATCGCCCCTCAACTCTATCCTGGGCTGGGCACAACTCCTCCGCACCAGCGAATTTGATGCCGCCACCGAAGCCCGCGCCCTAGAAACCATCGAACGCAACACCCAAGCCCAGGTGCAACTGATCGAAGATCTGCTCGACATCTCCCGGATGACGCGCCGCACTCTGCATCTCAACCTCGCTCCCGTGAATTTGAACCAGGTGATTGAAGCCGCGCTGGATGTCGTCCGCCCCCAAGCCCAGACCAAGCAGATCACCTTGACCGCTCACATGCCCTTCACCGCCCAAGTTTCCGGAGACTTCAACCGCCTCCAGCAAATTGTCCTCAACCTGCTCAACAATGCCATCAAGTTCAC
The DNA here is from genome assembly GCA_025454315.1 of Oculatellaceae cyanobacterium Prado106. Taxonomy (GTDB): domain Bacteria; phylum Cyanobacteriota; class Cyanobacteriia; order Elainellales; family Elainellaceae; genus Prado106. Next base: position 5,089 of record JALOOP010000226.1, on the reverse strand, counting down.
GCCCCAGCAAGGTCGGGTGGAGGTGCGTTTAATACAGGGGCAAGGGGAAAGGGAAAAGGGACAAGGGGAAATTTCCGACCCATCCCCCCGTCTCCCCATCCCCTCATCCCCCACCCATGTCCAGATCCAAGTCCAGGACACGGGCAAGGGTATTGCCGCTGAGTTTCTGCCTCGATTGTTTGAAAGTTTTCAGCAAGGGCAGCAGAATACGAGTGCTAAGGATGGGTTGGGGTTGGGGTTGGCGATCGTTAAAAATCTAGTCGAACTGCACCAGGGCATGGTCACGGCAACCAGTCCAGGGTTGGGACAAGGATCAACCTTTACGGTGCAATTACCGCTTCTAGATAGTATTGAATTGAACCCTGTTGAATTGGATAGTGTTGAATTGAACCCTGTTGAACCGCAGGAATTTGGCGAGGGGGCGATCGCACCCGTTCCCTCCACCGTTTCCTCCACCGTTCCTACGGCTCAGCCCAACTCCCTCGCAGGCGTTCGCATCCTAGTTGTGGATGACGAACCTGACATGGTGGATCTGATTACCTTTATCCTGGAAAGCGCTGAGGCTGAAGTCCAGTCAGCCTCCAGCGGTGCCGATGCTCTGGTTCTGCTGCCCCAGTTTCAACCCGATTTGCTGGTTAGCGATCTGGCCATGCCCGGCGGCAATGGCTATGATTTGGTGCAACAGATGCGATCGCTCCCCGATGGCCAAATTCCGGCGATCGCCCTCACCGCCTACGCCAGTACGGATTATCGAGAGCGATCGATGCAGGCCGGATTTCAGCAATATTTGGCAAAACCGGTTGAACCCAAAGTCTTGATCAAAACAGTGCTGGCTGTGCTGAGTACAACAACAGGCACAAGCTTAAGCGATTGACAAAACTCCTGATTCAGAAAACTCTTAGATTGGGTGGAGCAACGCGCAACCCAACCGACAGGACTACTCATTAACGCAGGAGTTCTAAGCGGGACGGACGCGCCGGGAGAAGCCCCAGGCAAACACAAGGATAATGAAGCTCACTATCACCCACTCGGGCGGAACCCAGTCTGGAGCCAAAACACGGACTAACAACCGGGTGCCGACCAGTGCAACGGCCAGATAACCTGCGTCTTCGAGATGGGAAAATTCTTCTAGCCATTGAATGAATAACCCTGCTAATAATCGCAATAAAAGAATGCCAATGGTGCCGCCCAGAATAATCAACCAGAGTTCTTGGGAAACTGCGATCGCCGTTGCCACACTATCGAGCGAAAAAGCCAGATCGGTGACGGCAATCAGGGGAATCACCTGCCATAGGGTACGAGATGGCACTGTGCGATCGCCTTCTGCCGCTTGCTTCTGAGTGAAATATTGCCAAGATAACCACAGCAGATAAACAGCACCCATCAGTTCAAACTGCCAGAACTGAACAATCCAGGTCGCACTGAAAATGAGCAGCAGCCGAAATACATAGGCAATGCCTAACCCTATATTGAGAGCCTGTTGCTCTTGCTTGGGATGGTGCAGGGTTTGAGAGAGGGCGGCTAGGGCGATCGCATTATCGGCTGACAGCACTGCTTCTAGTGCAACCAGAATGAGGAGAACCAAAATTGTTTCAATCCCCACATTGAAAGGGGAACTAAAAATAGAGTCCAACATCGTAACACTTTCGCCTCATGAAATGAATAGATGATTGCAGCAGAAAAGAATTCTTCAGCAAATAGTCACGTAGAATAGTCACGCGGAATTATCACGTAGATACATCATGCAGAATGACAACACGAAGTCATCACGCAGAATTGTCATGTAGATACATCACATAGATACATCACTTAGATGCATCACATAGATACATCACTTAGATGCATCAAGCAGAATAACTAATTCTCTGCACGGTATATCCTGCTTGTCTCCAACCCAGCACTCCACCTTTGAGAACATAGACGGGACGAAAGCCGCTTTTGAGTAACTGCTTCGCTGCTGCAAAACTGAGCCGTCCATCCAGACAGGTCAAGAGAATGGGTTGAGTCTTGGGGATGTCCTTGAGCAAAATGTCCACATTTAAGCGCCTTGCTTTGGGAATCGTGCTGGTTGCATATTTGGGATTCTGCACATCCAGAATGAGGAGTTTGTGCAGACGAGGCTTGACGACATCGGGGGTGAGTAAAACGGGCTGAGACAGAGATACTGTACCTTTTGATAAACTCTCCATTAGATTTTCTCCAATTAATACAAAGTGCTGAACAAGACATTGAACGAGAAACTGAATTGCCATCGCAAATTCATCAAAACACCGGAACTCGCCAAAAGAAAATCACTCCAATCAGAAGCAAAGCCTGAATAAACCAAGGTGCCAAAATTACGCCCACCACTAAGCTCAGCAAAGACACAATCACAGCAAACATTCTGACAATTTCTTCTTTGGTCAGACTTCTGAAATAGAGTGCGAGACAGGCGATCGCAAGCGAAACCAAAAATGGAGTAAGCATCATAAAACCTGAAACTGAAAGAATTTTCTTCAACTCAGTGATTGACTGAATCTAGACTCAGCAACAAATTTCAACGGATCTGTAACCTGATTTGTCAGCGAAGAGCAAGTTAAATGGCGATCGTTGTGTCAGACTCAAATACGATTTAAATCGGTTTTTGGCTTGTGCAAAACAGTGCTGTGAGAATGCGATCGCACTCACACAACCCCTAAACCAGGGACGAATCCAAGAACAAGATTGAGTATGACAACAACAAAGTTGAGGCTACACCCACAAACAGTGCAGCACTCTAAAACTCCAATAAACAAAAAGCTCAACTCGTTTTAGATCATCCAACAATCAATCTGCATCTAGGCGGAAATCATTCCACCCAGAAGCTGTCGATCTAAATGCTGTTGATCTAAATGCTGTCGATTCTCGTGTTTATCCCAACGCAAAGTCCACTCAGACAAAAATTCACTCAATCCAAAATTTACTCAGACAAAACTGAGCGCTAGAGAAATTGAGGTTAGCAGACAAAATTCTTGAAAACTGAAAAGCACAACCTAAAAGACTGGCTTCATCGCAGCGATTGAAGCAGCTTTTGCTTGACCGTTCTCTCCCAGTGGCGAGCGGTGAAATGATCAGGTTTTGAATCTACAACTGCGCTGGCAGCAGATTTAATACATCGGTGAATGTCAGCATTCATTTCCCTAACCGGCTTAGTGCTTAACTTCAGGTAAACATTTTTAGTATATCACGCTACTTTTTTAAAGCAACTCTTTTCCTTACATTTCGGATTGTCCTATGACTTTGGTAATCAAAGAGGTTGCGACAATCACAAAAAAGGTTGTGCGGCGTGAAGCTCCGCACAACCTTTTTTTGTGATCAGTTTAATCTATCCCTCATTTATATTTTAATTGGGAAAAGACTTCATCTGCCGTTTTTTGAACATTCTCTCCGCCCGTCACTAGAGCAACCCTGATCAAATCGCTGCCATGTTTCACGGCACCTTGATAAATCAATGCAGGCATCCCTGTCCCTCCCGGTTCACTGCCCAGTCCATTCCCGGTTGTCACCGTCAAGATCCTGATATAGAGAAATTGAGCAGAATTCTCTGGATCACGGCTGGGCTGGGCGCGGCTTAAACTTCACCTTCAGGCCATCCCGAGGATGGGGCGTGGGAATGGTCACCAGGTCTAAATTTTGATCGGGCAGGAGCATCCAGTCATAGTGACGCGCCAGATGAGCGGCAAAAATTTTCATTTCTAGTCGAGCAAACTCTTTGCCAATGCACTCGCGAATGCCGCCACCAAAGGGAATGTAGCCATACTTGGCGCGCTCTGCAACCTGGGCTGGGCTGAAGCGATCGGGATCAAATCGCTCCGGATCTGGATACAGTTGTTGGTCTTGGTGAGTTGAGCCAATCTGGTACAGCAGATTCCAGCCTTTGGGAATTTGGTAGCCGTTGAATTCACAAGGTTCTAGCACGGTTCTAAAGCCACCGCCCACTGGAGGAACCAGCCGCAGCACTTCTCGCAGCACTTGATCCAGATAGGTCATTTGCTTCAGGGTGTCTAGCGTCATTGGCTGATCGAGAAATGCTTGCTGTTCGTCGCGGACTTTTTCTAGAATTTGGGGATGTTGTCCCATGAGGAGACAGAAGGATGCGATCGCCGAAGTCAAGGTTTCATGTCCAGCAAACAACAGCAGCAACACCTGATCCTTCAATTCTTCTAGACTCAGACGATTCCCGGTTTCATCTTCGGCTTGAATCAGCAGTCCTAACGTGTCGTTTCCAACTGTATCATCGCTCTGTCGCTGAAGAATGATTTTTTCGACTTCTTGGAGGAGGCGATCGCGATTCACCTTAGCGCGTCCGAAGCGTGTCCAGGGAAAGGGGAAGGGAATGGAAAATAAGCCTTCACACCAGACTTCAAAGAATTGTCCTAGGGGTGTTTGTGAACCCTGATCTAATCCGGTTAATAACTTGCAGGCTACATCGAGCGTGTAGTTTCGCAATTCTGGGTACCAGGTAAGATTTTCCTGGGACTGCCAGCGCTGCCCATAGCGCTGGGTAATGTCAACCATGGCGGGAATATACCCAGTGAGGGCACGAGGCATAAAGGCTTGAGCTAGAAGCTTACGGCGCTGTTGGTGGATATCGCCCGTCTGCAAAGCCAGGGACAGTTTGCCCAAGAGCATCTTGGTGCTAGGCGGCCAACTCACTTGAAAAAACTGATTCTCATGGGTTAGCACAAACTGATTGGCCTCAGAACCTCTCAGGAAAATCGTCCGCTGTCCCAGCAGGCGAGTCTTGAAGACGGCACCATACTGGTCATGGCGTTTCTGTGCAAATTGAGGATCGCTGAAAAAGTTGAGCGTTTCACCTAGGAACGGTAGCCCGTACTCACCAGGAGGAAGTGGAAAATTAGCTGATGTTTGTGTCGCAGACATGTCTGGCATCCAGATTATAAAAGAGCAAGGTCATTTATTTCCTAAATTGCTTTACTAGATACTATTTTCACACTCAATCAGAATTAAATCAGTTTACTTGACCTGGATTAGCACTATACAAATCACCGGATCATCTAGATTCAGACCATCATTTCATCTAGATTCAGATCATCATTTTGATCATCTA
>JALOOP010000225.1 GCA_025454315.1 Oculatellaceae cyanobacterium Prado106 | reverse complement strand
CCCCCCCCTCCCCACTCCCCACTCCCCCCAATGCTGAAGCCTGAATTTCGTTTGTTCCTGTCCCTTGGATTTCTAGGAAGCAGCCTCATTGTGATGCCCCAGATTGCCGCTGCCGAAACGCTGAATCATCATTTTCTCATCGCGCAGCAGGTCACCGATGGTCTGCCGCCCCCGCCCCCGTCCGCAGAACCTCGGGTACAGCCCACTGCGCCTGCGGAAAATGTCCAGCCTTCGTCTAATGAGACGCAGTATTTGGTGCTGGTGAATGGCAGTAGTGCGCTGCTGCTGGATCAGGTGCGATCGCTCTCTCCCAACGCCTTTGTCCAGGATTTTGGCGGCAAACCCATGATTCAGGCAGGCGTATTCAACAGCCAGGACAGCGCCCAGCAGCAGGTTGACGCTTTGAACCGTCAGGGCATTGTCAGCGAAATTTTCACCACGACGGCAGCAGTGGCCAACGCCCCCAGCGCACCCGCCGCATCTGGATTCCCCACCGTGACCGTCCCTCAGCGCATCGGCCAAGGCGGATTCACTCCCACCGCTGCCCCCCAAGAACGGCGACAAATCGGCGCTGCGGTGCGCTCTGAAACTCCTGCTGCCCCCGCCGCTAGAACCGTGGTCGCACAAGCAAACCCAATGGAAGTCGGAGCCTACTATGTAGTCATTCCAGGACGACAAGTGGATCTGCCCGAGATTAGCAATCAGGTAATTCGTCTGGGACAGGGATTTGCGATCGCCCCCGTCGTCGATGAAAGCCCCGAACCGATCGGCAACCATGTCCGAGTCGGCCCCTTCGTCAACCGTCGAGCCGCCTCCCGCTGGAGCGATTATTTTCGGGATTTTGGGATGGACGCTAGGGTGTTTTACAACCGTTAGGGGAAAGGGTGGATGGGTGGATGGGCGATTTGACCTGTCTATTGGCCAGCAATCTATGTGGACGTGGATTTCACATCACCACCCCCAGCGGCTACCCAGGTTCCATTTGAATTTCATGCGATCGCCAAGCAGCAGCAAATCCGTCGAAGAATTCGCAAAACTTCCGCAGTCTCATTCGGGAATGAATGTGGTCAGGATTTTGTGCTGTAGTCGGATTTCGTTCAAACGCTCGGGTGGGCTGGTTCGTACCCCGATCGCAAATTCGCCAACCAATGAATAGTAGGCTAAACGAGCGCGAACCAGGGCTTCGGCTTCTGGAAAACCAATTTCGAGAAATAAATTTTTAGTGTAATCGAGGCGATGCCGATCGACCTGTGCAAGCGTCGTTGCAATCTTCGGATCACTCGTTGCCCAAGCGCGAATTGCATTTTCAATGCTGCCGTCTGCAAGTCCAGGTGTGAGGCCATCATCTGCGATCGCCAGTTCAAATAATCGCAGCAGTTTGGTCTTGGGGTCGGCATCGAGTCGATTGACCTGCTCAATAATCCGGTTGGTGTCGATCTCCACCCATTCAGCCAGGATCGCCTCTAATAAATCATTGCGATCCTTGAAGTGCCAGTAGAAGCTGCCCTTGGTCACGTTCATTCGCTTTGCCAACGGTTCTACCCGCACTGTTTCCACGCCGCTTTCAGCCAGGACAGCCAACCCTGTCTTGATCCAGTCTTGCCTTCCTAGCTTGGGTTCTGGCGATTTTTGCTTGGCCATACGCCACCGTATTGACAACTCTCAAATTCTAGCTTAAGGTGGCTGCATACGGTAGCGTATGGAGAATTTTATGCATGTTTTACGGCAAAACCAGTCAGCCCAATCCCTAGACTGGAAAATCAGATCTTTGCTGGGTTGGGTCATATGCTTTGGGTTCTTGATCGTCAGTTTGGCGACTCCGGCAATGGCTGGATCAATGGCTGGATCAATGGCTGGATCAATGGCTGGATCAATGGCATCGCCCAGCAAGGTGGACTTGAGTCAGGCAAATAAGGCGATCGCCCTCCGATATGCCCAAGACGGGTGGGGCACTCAGCCCCATTGGGAGCAAGTTTGGGATGAATTGGTCGCTCCAGATACGGTGTTGCACTTCAATAATCTGCCGGAACCCATTGTCGGCTTAGAGGCCAACAAAGCCTTTAGCAAAGAACTCTTTGAAGGATTTCTGGCACTCCGAAACACCATTGAGGATGTTGTCGCAGAAGGCGATACGGTCATTTATCGCTCGACCCTGGAAGGAACGCAGACGGGTTCATTTTTAGGAATGCCGGCAACCGGAAAATCCGTCAAGATGAATGATTTCACGATGCTCAAGATCAAGGACGGCAAAATTCGTGAACAGTGGTACGAAACCAATCTGCTGTCCCTGATGCAGCAATTGGGACTAGCGCCTCTTCAGTAAAAACTGTGAACTGTCTGGGTAATGCCTTCTGTATTACCCAGTTTTTGATGACGACTCATTTCTGATGATGCCGAAGAGATGTTTATGAACAGTCTAGATGTTTGCCCATTAGAAAAAACTCAGATCGCAGATGCCAGCAAGGTTGCCGCAAAAGCGTTTGAGGATGATCCGGTTTTTGGTTACTTGACCTCAGACGATCGAGAATTGCGATTTCAGGCGTTGACTTGGTTGACGAGTCGAGCGCTCTCGTACTGCACCCAGCATCCCTATGTTTACACCACTCCAAACTTGGAAGGGATTGCAGCCTGGTTGCCACCGGGCAAATTCTCTGGCCATCCCCTCCAACTTCTACGGATGGGTTTGCAACTTCAGTTGTATGCTCTACCTTGGCAAGTGGGTTGGAATCGGTTAGGGCGGTGGTTGAGCTTTTTGGTGGCGACTGAACAAGCGCATCAACAAGACATGGGCGATTTACCCCACTGGTATTTAGGAATTATGGTGGTGCATCCAGCGTCTCAGGGAAAAGGCTTGGGTAGGCAATTGCTACAGCCTATTTTGCAACGGGCGAGTGATGAGGGTTTGCCTTGCTATTTGGTGACTTTTACACCCCAAGCAGTCGGGTTTTATCAGAGAAATGGGTTTGAAATCGTTCGTCACCAAACGTTTGAATCGGGCGCACCGCCTTTCTGGACACTTAGGCGAGATCCGTTGAAGGCTTGAAGCGAGAACTGTGCGATCGCCCATCCTCTCCTCGGGCTTTCAGTCTCTCCTTGGGGTTTTAGCGATCGCCCACACCCCAAACCCAGCGCTCCAAAATGTCTTGAAGGGAGGAGCAGGCATAAGCCTACCCCTCCCTTCAAAAACATCTCAAAAATTAAATTGGAACGCTACATTACAAACGCTACATCACAACAGTTGAATGGATGTTGGAATCATGGGCTGTCAGAATACTTCTTCTGGAAAAGCCAGACCATCTAACCTTTACGATGAAATTCCTCGAAATTATTCCTTGATTCTGGCCGTGCGGAAAGTGACATTGGCACCTTCATTGGATTGTTCCAGAACCAGCAGCGGCGTCGGCTTTGCCTTCTGATCCCAGTGCATGGACGCAATTCGGCCTTGAATGGTAGGCTGCCAGTTTTCATCGGCTTGCTGACTCATGTATTTTTCCATACACTCAATAATCTGAGTGATGGTCACCGAAGTGGGCTGGGTGGGAATCTTGGTCAGCTTCACTTGGATTCGGAACAGGACGCGCTTGGTGCCTTTGGGCTGATTGGGCGGTTCATATTCCACATCAAAGATTTCATCCACGGCGCGGGCGCTGCTGCTGATGCCGACCACGCCCTGTTCGGCTTGGGATGGGCGTAGCGCCACTGAGATCTTTTCTTTCACCCGAATCTTAATTTGATTGACGATGATGAAGTGGAATTGTTCCTCCTCCATCCGCATCCGCAAGTAGTCTAAGTTGAATTCCCGCGAGTGAATCAAATCGGGATTCTTTTCCATTTGGCTGATCGTGGCCACCGATAGTTTCAACTTTTTCTGAAACTCACGATTTTTGTATTCCTCAAACCGTTTTTCTTTTTGTAACTGAGCAATTTTAATTTTGGTAAATACGCCTAGACCGACCAGGGCGATCGCCAATCCCCCCGAAGTCATCATCCAAAACGATGACCCTGAAGCTTCATTGGCAGTCGCAGCGGCTTGGGCGACGGTTTGCGTCGTTTTTGCCGTGGCCTGATTTGATATAGATTTTGGGGCTCCTGTTGTGGCAGTAGATTGCGGTTTTGTTGCGAGATAGGTGGCTGAATCAGTGGACTGGACTGGGCTGTTGGTTGCAAAGAGCGGGTTGTGGGTTTCAAAGAGGAAGTCTGACATACTCATTTCGCGCCAAGAGTAGACGGTTGGGCAGCCTTAGAGTGCCCGATGAGATGCCCATTAGAACGCTTCCCCAATTTGGGATCTGCGGATTCACAAAATCCTGGTTGTTGAGGGATGGCTTTGGCACCCTTCCCAACTGCCGGGATTTGATTTTTCGATTTCTTTGCTACGTCTTTCTGCTGCGATCGCCCCTATCGAGTCCACCGTGCCCGATAGCCTCTAGCGTCAATGTGACACAGTTCTGGAAAGTTGGTATATCGCCCCAACCCACCCGGCCACCAGGCATCCAGCGCTCGATAAATCTGGTCGCCCGAAATTCCATCACAATAAAAGTCGATCGCATCACCCACAATATGCCGACTCAGCGATGCCCCGCCCACTTCCCGGTTAATATCCGGCGGACGATACCAACTGGTGACCCGAAAAGGACGACCAATGCGATCGCGCGCCTGCTGAGCCAACAGAGCAATACGGACGATCGCATCCACCGTTTCCAAGTTGGGCGGCAAGCGAGTCCCGCCATGAGTAGCTTCAGCCCAGGTAAAGCTGCCGTTGGGCAAAATCGCCGCGTGCATCTGTAAATTGTCTGGTGTCCAACGACTGGGACGAGGCGGCAGGGGCAGCGGTTCGGGTCTTGGCGGCGCATCGGGGGAATCCCGGCGGGCGCTCTCCATGCGGCGCAGGTCTTCCAGCAATGTCTGGATACACTTGTCCCGACTGTCCAACCCGCGCCAGAGCTGAATCAGCCGAATCAGAGCCTCTCGCTGCTGCTCGGTTTCCTGGTAGCTGAGGGGAACCCGCCGGACAAACTGGAGCAGTTCGCGATCGAGAATGGCCGCTGCATTGGCCAACGCTTGTCGATTGGGATTGCTGGAAGCCAACACCTGGGGATCAACGCCCAGAGCTTGCAAAGCACTATTGCGCGAATCCAGTCCCCGCCAGAGACGAAAGCCCTCTGTGATGGCGTTGCGCTGATCCCCCCGTCCCCGAAAATACAAGGGAATCCGCTGGACAAAGGCAATCACCGCCGGATCAATGATCCGAATATTGGTTTCAGCCGAAGTGTTATCCCCCAGCGACACAATCGTTTCTTCCCGAGAATCCAATCTGCGCCAAAGTTGCACCAGTCTCAGAATGGCTTCGCGCTGATGGGGATACCCCGCATAAAACGGCGAAATCTGGGTAATAAACTGGCTCAGGGGGCGATCGAGCGTCGATTCATCCAAAGTTGACAGGGCAGGATCGGTTTCGCTGATGCGGAGTAGGGAGGCGATCGCACTCAGTCGGGTATCCAACTTCCGCCACAGCCGCACTGCCTCCAAAAGCGCCTGCCGCTGGTGAGCCAGCCCCATAAAATAACTGGGAATGCGCTCAATAAAGGTCAACAGTGCCTTATCCAAAAAGGCCAAATTCTGCGGCAGTTGATCGGCGCGAAAACCATTGGAAATGTCGGTGATGTAAGCCTGGAGCAACTGTTGAGCATTACAAGCTTCTAACCTTGCCGCTGCCGTATCTCCAGCAGGCGGCACATAGCCACTGGCCACCGATTGGACGAAGCGATCGCTATAGCGCCCCTGTTCTGCACTCCACAAATCGGCACCTTTCCAGCCCTGGGCGGTGAGGCGATCGGTGATGCTGCGAACCGTGTTGGCGGCAAATTGCACCTGCTCGGGAAAGGTGTCCACCTGCTCCGGGGTAATGCGGTTGGCCGGAGAAATGCCCAGCCCCATTTCACCATCCCGCAAAGTCGGGCGACGCTGAACAGCATAAAGAGCAGCCAGGATCGCCTTATGAATGCCAGCCCGTTCGGCTTCACCCAGATAGAAGTAGTTGCGCTGATCCGCATTCAGTCCCGTCATATCCGTCCCGTCACACTCGCTAGAAAGTCAGGAAGCCTAGTCTCTTTAAGAGGCTGATAAATGGTAAATGAATTTGTGGAGATTTTCCTGGTGTGGGGGGGGGGGGGGGGGTGGGGGCGGTGGGTTTGGGGGTGGGGGGTGGGGGGGTGGGGCGAACGGGGAAAGGGGACAGGGGAAGGGGGATTCTTGGATGTTTTGCGGGTTGTTGCTGCGATCGCCCTGGTTCTCTTCATCGATCTTGAAACATTGAACTGAAACGTTGGCACCCTTTCGCCTCTACCCCTTCCCCTTTCCCCTTCTTCCCTTTTCCCCTTCTTCCCTCTGCGTCTCTGCGTCTCTGCGGTTGATTAGGATCGGACGTGAGTGGATAGGGAGTTGAGGGACGACGGTTGAGCGGACGGGCGGGTTGACAGGTGTGGAATAATTAAGTCTGCTTTCCTGTCTTTAAATTCTCGCTAAATTCCCGCCATGCCTTCTCCTCTTCAGCCCGAAGCTTTGCAAAATGTGCGCCTAATCGCGACGGATGTCGATGGCACCTTGACGCTACAAGGAGAATTTTCGGTTCATCTGCTGGGTGCGCTTCAGCGGTTGGCGGAGGCGAATATCCCAGTGATTTTGGTGACGGGGCGATCGGCGGGTTGGGTGAATGCGTTGGTGGAATACCTGCCTGTGACGGGGGCGATCGCCGAAAATGGCGGACTCTTCTACAAGGGCAAAAACGCTGACCCTGAATTCCTCGTCCCCATTCCCGATCTCTCTGCCCATCGACAGCAGCTTGCCGAGATGTTTGGCCAACTCCAGCAGCAATTTCCCCACCTTCAAGAATCCACCGACAATCGCTTTCGGCTGACGGACTGGACTTTTGAGGTGCAAGGTCTGACGGTTGAGGATCTAAAGAAGATGGGCGATCGCTGTCTGGCAAACGGCTGGAGCTTCACCTACAGCACCGTCCAATGCCACATCAAACCGCTCCAGCAGGAAAAAGCCCTCGGACTAATGCAGGTTTTATCTCAGCACTTCCCGGACTATTCCGTGGATCAGGTCGTCACGGTCGGCGATAGTCCCAATGATGTCAGTTTGTTTGATGGCGATCGCTTTCCCCTTTCCGTCGGAGTGGCCAATGTTCTGCACTATCTCGATCAACTGGCTCACGCGCCTCGCTATGTGACGCGATCGCCCGAAGTCCTCGGCTTTTGCGAATTGGTAGAGTATACAATGAAGCACCAATAACCCACCGCGATCCTGAGCGGTGAACCAATTCCTGAAAAGACTCAATGGGGGTTTCCAGATGCACAGTTCTCTCGCTCCCCGATTTAATCTTCGCCGCTGGTTGCCAATGTTGTTGGCGATCGTGCTGTGGATCAGCGGTTGCACCGGACAACCTCAAGCCGGACAATCCCCCGAACCAGGAAGCCCTGTCGCCTCCTCCCCGGTTGCTTCTCCCCAAACCACAACGCCATCTCCTACACTTCCAGCCTCTGTTGCTGAAAAAGTCCTCCAAGCTGCCGCAGATCAGGCCAATGTAGATACGACCGGGCTGAAAGTGGTGCGATCGATGCCCCAAACCTGGCCCGATGGCTGTTTGGGCTTAGGCAAACCCGATGAAGTCTGTTCCCAAGCCCTAGTCGATGGCTGGCAAGTGGAAGTCGCTCTAGCACAAGGAGGCACTCAGCAGTGGGTTTTTCATACGGATCAAACCGGGCAGGTGATTCGCTTTGCAGAATAAAGGCGAAGGGCGAAGGGCGAAAGGCGAAAGGGTTTTCCTGGATAGAATACAAGTATTTTCATCCATCTATCTCAGAGCTTCTTCTGAAGTCACCCCGAAATCTCCTAGAAGACTCCTTAGTGCCGCCTCATTGAAAACTCTAAGAGAACTCCTTGCAAACCCTGAAAAACTCAGAGGTACCCCCTTTCCCCTTTCCCCTTCCTCCTCCTCAAACCTCAAATGCCCCCAACAAACCCTAGGCATTTTGCGATCTCAGCCGTAGGATAGAGAACGGCGATCCACCGATTCTTGCGTGAGGTAATTTTATGCTGTTCTCTGGGGCTCAACCGGCACTGCTTGTCCTGGCTGATGGTACGGTTTATCGGGGTTGGTCTTTTGGTGCAATGGGTACCACGATCGGGGAAGTGGTCTTTAATACGGGCATGACCGGATATCAGGAAGTCCTGACAGACCCAAGCTATTGCGGCCAAATTGTGACCTTTACCTATCCCGAGTTGGGCAATACGGGCGTGAATCCCGAAGATGATGAATCGGGTCGTCCACAGGTCAAAGGGGCGATCGCCCGGAATGTGTGCGATCGCCCCAGCAACTGGCGTTCTACCCAGTCCCTCTCCGACTACCTCAAGCACCACAAAATCCCCGGCATCTACGGCATTGACACTCGCGCCCTCACTCGCAAAATCCGTTCCTCCGGTGCCATGAACGGCGGCATCTCCACCGAAATCCTCGATCCAGCAGAATTGTTGATGCGGGTACAGGCTGCTCCCAGCATGGCCGGCCTGAATCTGGTCAAAGAAGTCACCACCGCCGCACCCTACGAATGGTTTGAACCGACCGTCACCGATTGGGAGTTCCAGGAAACGATGCCCACCCCTCCTAGCAAACCTTTTACTGTGGTGGCGATCGACTTTGGCATCAAGAAAAATATTCTGCGACGCTTGGCCAGCTACGGCTGCCGTGTCGTAGTAGTGCCTGCCGATACCCCCGCCGAAAAAATCCTCAGCTATAACCCCGATGGCATCTTCCTGTCGAACGGCCCTGGCGATCCCTCGGCAGTCACCGAAGGCATTGCCACCGCCAAAGCTCTTTTAGCCAGTCAGAAACCCATCTTTGGCATCTGCATGGGACACCAAATCCTGGGCTTATCGCTGGGGGCAGACACCTTCAAGCTGAAATTTGGTCACCGAGGGCTGAACCAACCCGCCGGACTGACCCAGCATGTGGAAATCACCAGTCAAAATCACGGGTTTGCCATCGAAGCCGAATCCCTGCCCAACGCCGAAGTCGAAATCACCCACCTCAATCTCAACGATCGCACCGTCGCTGGACTGCGCCACAAAACCCTGCCCTTCTTCTCGGTGCAGTATCACCCCGAAGCTAGCCCTGGCCCCCACGATGCCGATTATCTCTTTGAAAAATTTGTTCAAACCATGCGGGAAAGTCAAGCTTCAGCGTGAATGCTGGAACCGAATCAATGATCAGCATTGCTGAAATTGGGGATTCATCCTAGACTATCAGGGTTTATCTGCGATTCAGGTCGCCTGCGATCGCGATCGCCCGAACAGATTCCCTCACAGGTAATAGTCTCGGAGAGTCAATCACTCATGCCCCACGGTTCAGTCAGGCTGCATCATTGAACCCTACTCCAATCATCCTCCAACCCTTTGCCCATGATTCGACGCTCTGATCCGTCCACCGTCTCCTGGCTAGGAATTGCGCTGCGATGGCGCGGATCGGTGATTCCCACCGTGATGCCACGAACCCTGATTTGTGGGGTTTTCGCTGCGTTTGTTTCCCTACTGCACTTCTACGGCCTTCCGGTTCATATGCCGATTCTGGCTAGTGTCATTCCCAATGTCGTGCTGGGGTTGATGCTGGTTTTCCGCACCAATACGGCCTATGAACGATTCTGGGAAGGACGCAGGCTTTGGGGTGGCATCATTAGTTCGGTTCGCAATCTTTCGCGACAAATCTGGGTGGGGGTTCAGGAAAAATCGCCCAAGGATCGGGCGGGTAAGGTCAGTGCGCTGTACCTGCTGGTGGCCTTTGCGATCGCCACTAAACTCCACCTGCGCCAGGAAACTCTTGACGCTGAGATCGAGATGGTGCTGCCCTCCGATCGCCTCAATGAACTCAAAATGCTCAACAATCCACCGCTAGAGATTGCCCTGTGGATTCAGGACTACTTGCAGCAGCAGCAAATCGGCGATCGCCTCAGCCTCTTCCATCTCACCGCCATGCAGCAACATCTCAATGTCATGGTCGAAAGCTTGAGCGGCTGTGAACGGATCATCCGCACCCCCATCCCCTTGGCCTACGCGATTCACCTGAAGCAGCTTCTGCTGATCTACTGCTTCACCATCCCCTTTCAATTCGTCAAAGATCTAGGCCCCTGGACCGCTCCCGTGGTCATGCTAGTGGCCTTTACCCTGTTTGGCATTGAGGCGATCGGCCTGGAAATCGAGAATCCCTTTGGCCGCGATGCCAATGACCTGCCCCTCGATACCATCTGCGAAACCATGAAACGCAATATCGATGACCTGGTTCAAGTCTCGCCCGTCAGCCCCAAACTAAATCTCCTTCAGGAAGAACTTTCAGACTTCTAGACCTTCCCATTAATCTGATGTGTTTTCATCGCTTCAATTCTCGCTAGGATAGTACGAACAGCCTGATCCCCTTGGACTGAATAATGATGACGATCGCCGATCAAATCTATGCCCTTGTCCAAACGCTTCCCCAAGAGCAAGCGGCTGAAGTACTTGCATTCGCCGAACTCATCCGTACCCAATATCAACATTCTGCTCAACAAACAGAAAACTTTGGCTTAGGCAGTAACCGCTCCAAAGTTCTCAAGCAGTTGTATAACATCACTCAGAATGCTCCTGATGTAGATCCTGTGGTCTTGATTCAGGAAGGACGGGACGACCTGACTGAAAGAGTCCGTTTTTGAAGCTGCTTGTGAGTCTGTATGGATTCTGTATGGATATTGTTGTTGATGCCAATCTCTTGGTCGCTCTGGCAACTCAGCACCCCCAACGGCAAATAGTCTATCAGCAATTTGCATCCTGGATAGCTCAGCAAGATGTAGTCCTGCATGCTCCTGATTTGGCTTACGCCGAAGTCACCAATGCTCTGACTCGGATGATTACGGCAAAAATGCTTTCAAGAGATCAGGTGCAGGCGATTTGTCAGCAGTTGATGGAGTTGCCCATTCAGTATCACATCGTAGGGGTTGATCCAGATGTGATTGATATTGCTCTAAGGTTAAGCCGTAAAACTGCCTACGATGCGGTTTATCTAGTTTTGGTACAACGCCTGGGCGCAGTTCTATGGACACTGGACAGCCCTTTGTACCGAAATGCAATAGGACAAGGTTATTCTGTTCGGCTGCTAGGGGAGATAGAACAGTCTTAGAAAGATTCTCTGCGATGGGCGATCGAAAACGCTATCCTTATCTATTGGCGTCGTCTCTGTTGGTAGCGTCGATCGCCATCTCGTTTGCCCATTTTACTTCTGCCCATTTCATTCGCTGCTCAAGCCCCAAGGACTATCGTGATTGATCTCAAACAACTCCGGGAAAATCCTGCCCAGTTCCAGACTCGCCTCAACCTCAAAGGTGAATACAACCTCGCGCCCCTGCTCTCCCTCGACCAACAGCAGCGAGAACTGGAAGTCAAGCGATCGCAACTCCAAGCCCGCAGCAACGAGATTGGCAAGCTAGTCGGGCAAAAGATGAAAGGCAACCCCCAAGACCCCGAAATCCCAGGCTTGCGGGACGAAGGCAACCAGGTCAAAGCCCAACTGGCCGAACTAGAACCCAAAGAGCGGGATCTGAAAGCCGAAATTGAAACTATCCTGCTCACTCTGCCCAACCTGCCGGACGAATCCACTCCCGTGGGCAAAGACGAGGATGAAAATGTCGAGGTCGATCGCTGGGGCGACGAATACCTGCCCACGAATCCCAACATTCTGCCGCACTGGGAAATTGGCGAAAAGATGGGGATTCTGAACTTTGAGCGGTCTACGAAAGTGGCTCAGAGTCGATTTGTTTCGCTGATTGGCAAAGGGGCTGCCTTGGAGCGGGCTTTGATTCAGTTCATGCTCGATCGCCAAATCGCCGCTGGCTATGTCGAAGTCCTGCCGCCGATCTTGATCAACACTCAGTCACTGACAGCTTCGGGACAACTGCCCAAGTTTGCCGATGAGAGCTTCAAGTGCGATCGCGATGACCTCTGGCTCACCCCCACTGCCGAAGTCCCCATCACCAATTTTTATCGCGACGAAATCCTCAACGCCGAAGAGTTGCCGATTTATCACTGTGCCTATACCCCCTGTTTCCGCCGGGAAGCAGGCAGCTATGGCCGCGATACCCGAGGGCTGATTCGCCTGCACCAATTTAACAAGGTAGAACTGTTCAAGTTCGTGCGCCCTGAAACATCATTTGATGAATTGGAAACGATTCGCAGAGATGCCGAAGCCATTTTGCAAGCCTTGAAATTGCCTTACCGCGTCCTGGCACTCTGCACGGGCGATCTGGGCTTTGCCTCGGCCAAAACCTATGACTTGGAAGTATGGCTCCCTTCCTCGGGCAAATACCGCGAAATTTCTAGCTGCTCCAACTGCACGGATTTCCAGGCAAGGCGCGCCAATATTCGCTTTAAAGAAGCTGGCAAGAAGGGGACTCAGTTTGTCCATACGCTGAATGGCTCTGGGCTGGCGATCGGGCGCACTATGGCAGCCATCCTGGAAAACTACCAGCAACCAGACGGCACCATCCAAATTCCCGAAGCCCTACGACCCTATCTGGGGCGCGAAACCCTTTAATACTTCTAGCGGGATGGACTAATCTTGCATCGCAATCTGTCGGACTTCGGCCTCTGACATCCCAGTGACTTGAGCGACCTGTTCCTCGGACATGCCGATCGCCAATAGGTTCTTCACCGTTTGTTGAACTTGTGCCTGGAGTACGATCGTTCGCTGGTTGGCTTCGATCTCTCGTTGGCGGGCTGCGGCTTCTTGGGCGATCGCCATCTCCGTATCAGTGGGCAGGAGCGTTCCACTGCGATCGCACCACCGCAACCAGCACTGTTCCAGACCATCGAATTCACCGGGAGCGATCGCCAGTCCAATCTTGAGTTCGGGAATCCAGAGGCGGGGGTTGGTTGGGGCGATCGATTGTTCCTGATAAGCGCCGTCGATTAGACGGAAATAACGCAACACTTCAGTCGTCTCGTCATAAACAATGTAGTTTTGCACCCGCACGATTTGCTCATAGACTTCAAACTTGTGGGGTGGTTTTCCTGCCTCAGAGGGTTTAGGGGGACGAGTGGCAAATCGCCCCAGGTCTTCAGCTTCCGTGCCGGGTGACAAAAACGCGACGACAACAATGGGGCTGACCTGTTCATCCCAAAGCACATAGCTTTGCCGAGCATCCCAGTTTTGGTAACGACGCGGCACCCCAACGACTAGAAACCAATCCGGGCGCTTATACCAGTTGACATGCTCCGGATCGTAGTAGAGATTCATGTCCAGGGCATAAAAGATCTCTTGTCGGCTGTACTGGCTGAGTTGGAGCGTCCGGCTTAAAAGCTGGGGTTGAAGGGCGTGGAATTCGTCGGGCAAGCCAGGTTCCTCGGGGTCATCGCTGGGTAGGTCGTACATGGTGGGCAGGCTGCCCTTGGTCTGGAGCGGGACATTCAGGGGGCGGGGCTGCCATGCGGACAGGGAAGGCTCTGGCATAACGGGTATCCAGGGTACGAAAATTTTCCTCTAGTTTATCGCGCTTCCAATCTGGGGGGCGATCGCTTAAGATAGAACGTCCCGTGGGTTTCTCAGTTGGGGTTCGATTTTGCTACGCTTCACGTAACGGATTCCTGCTGGGCGATCGCACCATTAACCTAAACAACTCATGTGATGTCAGGTTCTCTCAAGCTCTTTGTCTACGGCACTCTCAAACCCGGTGAGGCCAACTACGATCGCTACTGTGCCACCCAAGTCGTGGAGGTTTGTGAGGCGATCGCCCGAGGTCAACTCTTCGCGCTCCCCATGGGCTACCCGGCGATGACCCCTGGGGAAAACTGGGTCTTGGGATATCGGCTGACCTTCCCCGATTGGTCGCTGTTGGACGACTTGGATGAGCTAGAAGACTACAGCCCGTACCGCGAAGCCACGGAAAACGAATACTACCGCACCAAAATTGAAACGTTTAGCCCGGATTCTCAGAGCCTGGGGAAAGCTTGGGCTTACCTGATGGATCTGGAAAAGGCTAAACGTTTCGGGGGTGTCCTGCTGCCGAAGGGGCAGTGGACGGCCAAGGACACGGCTTAGCGGAGACGAATCCTTGAAAATAGGCTGGGACAGCCTGTGGAAAACCTGTGGAAAACTTGTGGAGAAGTTTCCCAAAACCTGTGGAAAGCTTGTGGAAAACTTCAGAAAAACCTGTGGAAAACCTGTGGAAAACCTGTGAGCAACTACTGAGCCGAGGTTGGGCTGGATACAGCCTCTTTCGGCAAGGGGGGCAGCAGGGGTTTATCCAGGGCAATCATTAAGCCGTCGCTGGGGATAGCCTGGTTTTGTTGATAAACGGGGGCTGCTGCAAACTGAGGGAAAAACTCGCCCCTCGGGAGGTTGCTGACTACGGCTCCAACAAAGATAGCGGCGATCGCAGCCATTCCCCCGATCACCGTCAGGTTTTTGGGTTTGCGCTCTAGGCGAGACACCACTTGTTGCACGGTCTGTTCGACGGGTTGTCCAGAGGCTGGAATGGGCATCCGGCGCATTCCTTGCTGGAAGTGGAGCAAACGAGCATACAGACGCTGAGCGCTGACATCGGTTTTCAGCCATTCTTCGACCTGGCGGCGTTCCGTAGCGGTGACTTCGCCATCGAGGTAGGCGCTGAGCAACTCAAAGCGATCGCGCATCAAGGGGTTGGGCGTCTCTGAAGATGAAAAATCAGACATAGTGTCCTGCCCATCGGGGTGGGAATGTGGTTGAGAATGGTACTCGTCAAAATTAGAGGTCATTTCAGAGTCTCAAGAATCGGAGTCGGGAATTGAATCTGTCTACCCATAGCACTTTCCACCAATAGCATAATTCTTAGGAAAGCGCGACGGGGTTACCCAGAAAGCAATCAACTGGCCTGAAGCATTCTATCAAATAGACTGAGCCATCACGGTCTATGGCAGTACCATTCAACCCGAATGATCCATCACGGTACTAGTCTTCTAGATCATCTAATTTTTTAGATCACCTAGTTTTCTAGATCACCTAGTTTCTAGATCATCTAGTTTCTAGATCATCTAGTCTTCTAGATACCCTTGCAGTTGTTGCTGGAGGCGCAAACGCGCACGAGCGATCCGCGACTTCACGGTACCGAGAGAAACGCCGGTGATTTCGGCGATTTCTTCGTAGGCCATGCCCTCAATTTCGCGCAGCACAATGGTGGTGCGGAACGCTTCGGGGAGATCGGCGATCGCTGCCCTCAACTGGTCATAGAATTCTTGAGTGGCTAACTCTTCGGCAGGGCCGGGGGCATCACAGGCAATATCCCAATCCATTTCGCCGTCTTCGAGGTTGAGCGGCGCGTCGAGCGACAGGGGCGGTGCAACCCGCTTGCGCTTCCGCAACTCATCGTAAAAGAGATTGGTGGCGATCCGGCTGAGCCATCCTCGGAACTTTTCGGGTTCCTGAAGACGCTTGATATTGCGATAGACTCGAATCCAGACTTCTTGAGCGAGGTCGGCGCGATCAGACCAGTCGGGGGCGAGGTGATAGAGCACCTTCTCGACATGGGGGTGATAGCGACGAATCAACTCGGCAAAGATGTTTTTGCTCGGACGTAATCCAACTTGACATTGTAAAATCAAGTCATAGTTGGAGAGCTTGTCGGCTGGAACAGGGGCTTGGGAGGCGGCGATTGCCTCGACGGCGGACCAGGATACCGGGAGAGATTCACTACTCATGGACAAAACTTGGCTTTGAGGGACTCCGTTATTGAATGACGCTTGCATGGCTGAGATGTTCCCTTAAGGTTTTACAAAGGTTGATAGGGGTTTTAATCAGGTTGCTTCCGGTACACACTTCACCGTCTGACGCAACAACATCTCCACAGGGCAACTCCATTGGCCAATTCCACTGGACAATGCCTATGTAGACCAGTTTCGCACCGCCTCTTTCCGGTGCGAAGGACTCTAACCTTATGTCAAATTCTGGTCTGCAATCCCCCCGACCACATCAACTGATAGGACAATTTTCAATCTGCCCCTTGATCGGGTGGCGATCGCTCAGTTTTAGCAGCTCAAACGGTTGTCAGAAAGCCACAATCCTGTCCAGTTTCCCCAACTGTGCCAAGCCATTGAGTCTAAGACCACATGTTGAGACTGCACAAAGCCTTCTCTAAGGATCAAGTCGATTGAGCCAATGAAGATTTGGTTGATTAACATTAAGTCCATTAATCAGAGGTGGCTTGATAAAGCTGGACTTCTTCGATCGCCAAATTCAAAGCGATCGCAATCTGCTCTGAAGTTAATCCCATTTCTAAGAGACGGGGAATTGCCTCCAGACGAGCTTGTTCGGCTTCTAATCGTGCCTGTTCAGCTTCCGATCGCGCCTGTTCAGCTTCCGATCGCGCTTGATCCATTTCACGATAGTTAAGAAGAATGGCTCCAGACTGTGGATCGTAGAGACGAAGATCTCGGGCGATCGGATTGGGCACAAGGGACAGTAAGGGATTGGGAACCTGTAACCTTAAATCTAAACCCAGGACTTGGCTGTAGATGTAGGGCGTGCCGTCGTTCAAGACTTGCAGGGGCATGGGTTGATAACTACCGTCAACCAAGCGTGAGCCTTTCAGTTGAGGATTCAGATAATCCGCTGTCGGATCATATTGAAAGTATTCTTGAACGCCTAGACTGGCATAAAGTTTCGGTTTGTCAATCTCATCTTGCTTTTTGGTGGTCAGGGAAGTGACCTCCAAAACAAAGGAAGGCAAAATATTGTCTTCTAGCCAGGTTTTGTAAGTGCGGCGCTTGCGCTTGCCCACCCCAAAGACCACGAAAACATCGGGAGAGACAACAGCCCGATTATTACCCTTCTCATAGTAAATAAACATATTGCCCGACACATAGACATTTCGCCGTCCTTGAAAGTAAAGCTGGAGTGCCTCAACGCAGTAGGTCAAGGAATCCCGAGTTGCATCACTTTCGGTCATGGGCTGTCCGTCGCTTTCTGGGTAATAGACCAGGGTTGTGGAGGGCTTGTCTGTCATGGCAGTTGCTCGGCAAGATGCTTATAACCTACCAAACTTTTTGGTTTACCCAACTTTTTGGAGAGGTTGGGTAAACCTGACTTCAACTTAGCCCACAACTCTCATGTAGGCTCAATCGCTTCTAATGGCCATTGCTGGTAAACCGCTGGGTCAAGGCTTCCAGAATTTGCTGCACTGTAGCCCGGAATTCCACTCGGTCAATTTCGGCCTGTTCTACCGATGTGTTGACCATGCGAACCAGATCTTCGACATTGGCACGGAGTTCTGCTCGTGAGACGGCGATCGCTTCAGAATTGGCTGCAATCAAACGGGCATTACTGTCCGTAAGCTGTCGGGTTTCGGCTAGTGCTTGCCAAAACTCTGCGCTTTCTTGAGCGAAAGCGCGCCTGGAGTCGGCC
>JALOOP010000224.1 GCA_025454315.1 Oculatellaceae cyanobacterium Prado106 | reverse complement strand
GAAGCCATGATCCAAGGTGCAATGATTCGATTGATGCTGCAACGCTTAGGTGAACAGCATGAAACTGCTTAATTATTATTTTAGAAATGCGCTCTAAGGGTACCTATCGCAGTGATGTTTTGAGAGGGACGAAGGGGCGCGATCGCATCAACAGCGGCCAGAAAACGACAGCTTCGGCAAAGACAAACTCTATGGATTAGACGGCAACGACATCCTCACCGCAGGCGGCGGCAGCGATTACCTCAACGGTGGCCGAGGCAATGACCTTCTCAGAGGCGGCAACGGACGCGACCTCCTACTCGGCAGAGACGGCAACGATCAGCTCTTCGGTGAAAACGGCAGCGACATCCTAATTGGCGGCAGAGGCAACGACCAACTCACAGGCGGAGCAGGTCAAGACATGTTTACCTTCAACGCCCTCAATGAAGGCATAGACACCCTCACCGACTTCAACATCACCGAAGATATCATCGACCTCCGCAACATCTTCCGCCAACCCCAGTATACCGATGTCACTCCCTATGTCCAATTCCTCAAATACATCCAGGTCACACCACAGGGAAGCAACACGCTCATCAGAATTGATGCCGATGGCAATGGAGTTGGTAAGGAACTGATCACAGTGGCTACCTTAACCAATGTCAGCGGCCTCACCGCTCGTAACTTCGTAATAGGTTAGATCAGATCTTGCTCCAGTTGCAAGAATCCGCCACTGGTGGTGACCGCCAAGTGCTTGGAACGGCTTCGCTAATAGCCCGCCTGTAGATGAATCACGGGCTTATTAGCCCAAAGTCCATGCTTCGCGCTGCACACCTCTTTCTATTGCCCGTTTAATCAAATCTGCTCGTGAATAGAATCCCAGCCAAAATCATAGTTCAGCAACTCGTACAGTTTTTGGTTATGGGGCTTGAAATATTCAACTAATTGCGATCGCATCCCCTTGTCTATTGCGATCGCCCCCTCTGTTCTTGCATTAAAGGATGGGTATTCAGGCAAATCCCAACTGGGCAATCCGAGGAAATCTAACACCTGTTGAAAGTGACTTCGAGGATCAGCAAAAAAGTTTTCACTGCCTAAGACCAAACATTGTTCTTGAGGATATAAATTGAACCAGGTTTGCAGTTGTTCGGCATATTTGCCCCGTTCTAAATAGGAATAGTGCATGTAGCGATAGCTAAAGTAGCGCTCATCCTGCAGGAGCTTTTCCCGTTCACCCTGGAGCCGCGTTGATTCGGCTGCGATCGCCTCTTCAAACGACAAGGGTTCTCGGTGAGTATCCCAGGGGGCGCGGACATTGTGGAGATAATGGGAATAGGCGCGATCAACCGGATTCCGCAATAGCACAATGAGTTTTGCTTGGGGAAGGGCTTGGGCAATTCGTTGAGGGGCATGGACATCGAAGATATAGTCTGGGCTGCCCTCTCCGGTCATGAGATGTTGCTGATGAACGAGATGGTGATAGAATTTGTTACTGCTGTAGACAAAGTGTGAGCGATACCAGGATAATCCTTTGCCATACTTATAGTCTCGCGTATGATTGTCAAAAAAATGAACCTCTTTGGCAAAGGCAGAGGCAACACAGGGATGCTGCTCCAGGTAACGGTAGAGTGAAGTGGTGCCGCCTTTCTGCACACCAATAATTAGAAATTCGGGCAGCAGCCTCAGAGGGCTGGTCATCACCCGATAGGTTTCAAGGCTTCTTTGTCGCAGATAATCGGGCTTTTGCAACTGTTTGAATTTGTGAGCAATGGTCATAGAGAATCCTTTTAAAAGATTGGAAAATAGAACTTATCGATGGATGAACCGAGAGAGCAATTCTATTAATCCGACAACAAAAAAGATGGCGCGATTTCACTAGGTTTGCATTGACTGTTTAAGTCAACCTAAACTAGATCCTGAATTGACTTCGCTCCCAGCCCGCCCGTAGATGAATCACGGGCTATTAGGCAAAGTCCATTCAAATGGGCTGCGGAGGCTGAAAGGCTCTCTGGTCAGGCTGTTCAACCCATTTTAATGGGTTTTGCCTATTAGGCCGCAATTCATTCGCGGACGGGCTTAGAGCGTAGCCATTTCGGGATCTTGAAGAATGAAACATGCGTCTACCATACCTTTTGAATTCGCCAGCAATATCACTTATTCGTGGACGAGCTTGGAGCGTAGCTGTTGTCTTCCTAAGCGATCGATGTGCGAAACAATGCGATCGAATTGGTACAAATCCCAAGCAGCTTGAGTCAGGATTTGCTCCATTCTGCTATTGAGAAATTGGATATCTTCTGGACTCATTTCCTCCTTAAAACCACCCACCTTGCCCTTACGGACATGATAAGAACTCTGCTGATTGGCATCAAATCCCTGCATTAAGGTGCTAAAGACTTTCTTCTCCTCCAGGTTTCTCATATTGGCAAAAGAAGTGAACTCAATCACTTCATCCAAAGTTTCATCTGGAACCGTCTGGAGGTTGAGGAAGTCTAGCACTTGGCGGAGTGCCTGATGGGGATGAGTGCGCATATCCTCGTAACGGATTAAGAGAAAATCGCGCGGGATTTGTTGATTGGCAGCCCAAATGTTGTAGTAAGTCAATAATGTGTCAAAGCTGCCCACTGCGCTCCGCAGATAGGCCGACAAATTGGGTTCTTGAATCTTGTGAAATTCAGGACGCTGCTGGGCATAAGCATAGGCAGATGCCATGACATCTCTGGGATCACGAGCCAGAAATATCACTTTGGCATAGCGATAGCTGGACTTATCGGTGGTCAACTGTTCTGGCGTTTTTTTATGCGGCTCGTCATCATGCTTAACCCGGATTCTAGGAATATCAGGATGCAGCATCGAAATGCCCTCATCAAGTTTGCCAATTAAGTCCAGCGCATCCGGATGCGTAATAGCAAACTGTTTCTCTAGCGTCTTGCCAATCATTAGTCTCAGCCAGGTCACCCCACATTTGGGGAATGACACAAGATAAGTTCCCACATAGCGATCGGCATACCAATCAGCCAACCCCGGTACAAAGGCAACTTTATCGAGAACCGTCGCTGTAGTATCTTGCTGCGGCAAAAACTTCTGGGCGATCGGGCGAATTTGATGAATTAGTTTACGGGAAAGGACAGTCATAGGGGAGTGGGGAGTGGGGAGTGGGGAGTAGGGAGTGGGGAGTGGGGAGTGGGGAGTGGGGAGTGGATGGGTAACAGGGTGGATGGGTGGATGGGTGTTTCAAGGGATGCCTTCTCTCAGACACAAGAAATTCTGCAAGAGGAAATTTTTCATATCTCAATAAATTCCTTTTCCTTAATACAATAAGTTCTGCAAGAGAGGATTTTTTTGATCTTTGGAAAAGTTGCTCCTCTCTTACCCATCCACCCATCCACCCATCCACCCATCCACCCATCTATCAATTCAGTGAGCCAAAAACCTTTGCCGGAATAGATTTGACCATTTCTTTTGATGCGATCGCACTCGATTGGATTGACGTTGCCAGTGATTCTGGGCGAGTCCCCAGATGTCGCAGTCTTGGGCGGGGAGGGTGGTGATGGAGACGGGGAGGGCGGCGGGGTCTGGGGTGGCTTCGGCTTGGGGGAGGAATTGGGTGAGGCGGGGTCTGACTTCTTTGACGAAGTGTCCGGCGACCATCTCAGGGGTGAAGGGGAGATGCGATCGCATCAGGACAATTTGGGAAGGGTTCCACAGTTGGCAGTGAGCGCGATGTCCTAATGCAGCCCAACAAGTTTGTTCCATTTTGTGGAGGGGCTTGCTGCGAAAAGCGGGCTGACTGAGAAACCATTCTACAAAGGCGAGATCGTAGGCGCTTTGTCGCATCCAGATCAGGCCAGAATTGACCTTGCTGGGGAGCCGGAGTGGAGTGGTGAGGAGATGCCAGGGAAAGATGGAATAGGCTTCCACATAATCTTGCATAAAGAGCGCTGAGGTTTGGGCGTCCGGTGCTTGGAAGAGTCCTTGGAAGGGGCGAAAGAACAGGATATCACTGTCGCAAAATGCAATGTCACCCTGGCTGAGTAAGGGGATGTCAATGAGTTTCACCGCATGGGGAACTTCGCGGCGAAACTGCTCGGTCTGAGGATAGTTTTTTAACAAAGGAATGATCAGATCGTCCGCTTCAGGCTGCATGATCACCTGGGTATGAGTCAATTCCTGCTGAAGTCTTTGACTATCCTCAGCGGTGAGTGTACCGTCGTCATGAATGATGAGATTCAATGGGTCTGATGAAAATTTGAGCAGCGATCGAAAACAGTGAATCGCCATTTCCACATGGGAATGGCAAACCAGCCCGTGGACGGTCAGCGTTGTCCTTGGGGAGGATGTTAAGGGAGACGTTGAGGGAGATGTTGAGGGAGACGTTGAGGGAGGTGTTGAAGGGAATGTTGAAGGGGACATGATTTTGTGTTTAGTAGGGGATGGGAAAATGGGGGTTAGGAGAACGAGGGCAATAAGGGATTTAAAGAATTTTTTGTACGATAGGCATCCTGTTTGTCCAACGGCATGGATTATGGCTCCAGTCCTTTACTTTCCCAGTGCTTTATGACCTCACACTCTGCTGGCTGTTTCGATCCCTGTGTCCGGAGAACGGTTTCATAGAACTGGGTGAGTTCTTGGCCTTTGGTTTCCCAGTTGTAAAACTGTGTCACTCGTTGCCGTCCGCCTTCACCCAAGCGTTTTCGGAGGGAAGGATCTGCGGCCAGTTGGATCATGGCTTGGGATAGGTCGGTGATGGTTTGATAGCGATCGCCCACCTCCACGCGCCATCCGGTCTGCTCTGTGACCTGGCATCCGGGGCCACCTAGTTTCAAGCAAAGGACGGGTTTGGCAGCAGC
Organism: Oculatellaceae cyanobacterium Prado106; assembly: GCA_025454315.1. Classification (GTDB taxonomy): domain Bacteria; phylum Cyanobacteriota; class Cyanobacteriia; order Elainellales; family Elainellaceae; genus Prado106. The sequence goes on along the minus strand of JALOOP010000224.1, from coordinate 6,481 downwards.
CATCGCTTCTAAACAAACGGTGGGGGAAAAATCATGCAAACTGGGATGTACGACGACATCACTGGTTGCTAAAACGGCGAGGGTTTTGTCACGCGGGAGGCTGCCTAGAAATTGAACGCGATCGCCAATCCCCAGCTTTTCTGACAAGGCTTGAAGTCGAGGGAATTCTGAACCTTTTCCGATAATCCAATACTCGGCATTGGGTAGATTGGCCTGGGCAAAGGCTAATAGACCTAAATGGAAGCCTTTCCAATGGAGTAAGCGACCAATGCTAATAAACCGGACTGTTTCTTGGGGTTCTGAATCTAAGGATTGAAAATCATGGAACTCCTGCGAGGTAATTCCAGTTTGTCCGCTGACCCTTTCGATTCGCTTTGCGCCCAGTTGACGAAGGCGATCGCAGGTTTCTGGCGTGGAAGCAAGGGCGATCGCACTGCGTCGAGCGGTCATCTGCACCAGCGGATTCCATTCGCCTACTCTGCGAGATCCATCGCGAAGCAGTTCATAGATCCAGCCTCGTACTGAGAAATCTTGCCAAAAGGTCAAGGGGGCAGACTCCCCTCCCCCGACAGGCCCCCAAACAAAGGGAATCGGCAGAAAAGCGAGAAAACTAGGACTGCAATATCTGCCGTAGGTGACGTGATGGGAGATATCAAAAGACAGGGTTTGGAGTAACCGACGCGCAACCGATGCGGCGGCAATTTGCCAAAGGGCATAATGGAGATGAACCGCCCGACTACCCTGCTGCCAGGAACGGAAGAGGCCAGGGAGAGGACAATAGATGGGGTGTAAGTTGGCAATCGGACGCTGGGCTAATTCAGCTTCTATTGCTGGGCGGTTATTTTCTCGGGTCAGCACCCAGACTTGATGATATTTTGCTAATTCACGAGCCATATTCCAGCCGACTCCTGGCTCGGAGCCTTCTCCCGGACGGCAAGCATAGGCGGCCAGTAGAATATTGAGACGTTTCATGGTTGTTCTCCCAACACAAACCTCGTGACTTCGGATAAGAACTGTGCGGCGGCTTCAGGACTGTAGCGTGTCATTTGAGCTTGCGCGGCTTGCCCCATGGTCGCTGCTTTCTGGGGATTGCGAATCAAGTGACTCATCAGGATTGCCAGTTCTGACGGGTGTTTTGGATCGAAAACATCCCCATTGACTCCGGCCTCCACTAACTCTGCGGCACCTGCCCAACGCGAACACAGTACGGGCTTGCCCATAACCATCGCCTCCATAACCACGACCCCCCAAGTATCTTCAAGGGTCGGTAACACAAACACATCAGCCTGCTGGAAGTAGGAGCCTAGCTGGTCATAGCTGACCCGCCCTACCCACTCCATTCGCTGATCCAGTTCCTGCTGTTTGGCAAAAGTTTGGAGTTGCGATCGCTCCTCACCGTCCCCTACAATGACCAGACGATAGGGCAGATCAGGTGGCAGCAAAGCACAAGCCTCCAGGAGCAAATGAACCCCTTTGCGAGGAATCAGACTACCGATATAGAGAAACGTCAGTGGCTGAGCCGGATCTCGATTCTCTGATGCTGCTCCGTGCTGAAATGCCTTTGTAGAAGGTACTTCATAAGGATGGGCAAAGACGCGATCGCCCGGTGCCTGTAGAACTTGAGTCAGATAGTCTTTTCCGGCAGCACTGTTTGTAATACAGGCATCTGCCCCCCGAACCATGACTCGACGCAGCATTAATCGTAGGAAGGAATAACGATAATCCACGCCGGGGGAACTGCCCTCGTAAGCAATGATGATACGCCATCGACCGATTGCTTTAAACAGCAACGCGAGAATCGTCCAGATACCAAAGGAATTACTAAAGATAACGTTTCGTTGAGACTTCCAAAGCCGATGAATAATATTTAAGGGCAGTAAAGTAATACTGGTGCCGTATCCGATAGGCGATCGCTTAAGCAACACAACATTCCGCTTACCAACTACATCCACCGCAAAGCTATTTTCATAGCCTGGTGCATAGCCCTGCCACTTGGCTGCAAAGGCGATCGTTTGCGGAAACCGTTCGCTCAAGCAGCTTAGCATGGGATGCCAGTAGTAAAAGGCAGATGTGAGAAGCCAAGCAATTCGGGGGCTGTTCATAGAGGTGACTCGGGAGATAGAATCCGTTGAAAAATCGTCTGGGTGAATTGGGCTACAGAATTTTGAATCGCAAAGATTTGCATGAGGTGGCGATCGCCAATCTCATCATCCGCCTGCAAAAACTGGACTAATCCTTGTGCGATCGCCTCCGGTTCCATCGCATTGACCGTCAACCCCAAACGATAGCGGCGCACCAGTTCGCCCATTAACCCATAACTGGAACTCAATACAGGTTTCTGGGCTGCTGCTGCCCAGATTAAGATACCGCTCATTCCCACATGCTTAGGATAAGGTGCCAGTACAATATCTGTTAATTGAAAATAAAGGGGTACCTCTGACTCAGGTATGTAAACCGGGTGAGTGATGATTTGCACCGCACTGGACTGCCGTAGCTTCTCAATTTGGTTCTGTATCTTCACTTGATTTTGGGGATTGGCTTGTCCGACCAGTAGCAGACAGATTTTTTCGCTGAGATGGGGGGGGAGAAGGGCGATCGCATCCAGCAGTTGATAAACTCCCTTGCGTCCATTCAAGGCTCCAAACAGCAGAAAAACCTGCCGTCCTGGTGCGATCGCAAGTCGCTGACGCAGTGAGTGAATATCAGCCTCTGATCCGGCTGTGATCTGCACGGGATCAGCCAGGTCAACCATTTTGCCAGTGGCTATCTGGGAATTGCGGGTGTAGATCGAATTCATGAACGAGCGAACGAATGGATCAAGACTAAAGAGTGTGTGCAACTGCGATCGCTGTAAAACCTGCTTGAGCAATAATTTCTCTCGCCAATGCTGCCCTCGCTCCTGCCAAGTCAGCCGCGCTGGGACTACCGTTGAACTTGACTTTGACACCCTCTCTAACGTGAACTGCGGATAGTGAAAGGAAGGTTTAAAGTAAATTCCAGAAATAGGACAAGGGGGCTTTTGACCGTAGACAAAGGGAATTTGACAGGTATCAAAATATAGAACCAGGCCATGAGACGCTTTCAGTTTCTGTGCATAGTGACAGAGCAATTGCCATTCCTGAAAGGCTCTGATCATGCGGTTCCAGGCGGAATTCCTGGGCTTCAATTGGGCAGCGGACTCAGATGCGATCGCCACAAAATGAATTGATTCATCGGCTGCAGCCAGATCGACGACATCCACATGGTGCTCTAAAAACTGGGGCGAGACAACAATATATAGAGATTGTGAGGTGGCATGAAGCCGCCAATCCTGGATTAAATATCGAATATAGGTCGGATGATGCCCTTGAATCGAAAGGTCAAAGAGCAGGATATTGGACGCAATGGTGCGATCTTCCGGTTGTTTTGGGAGAAGGGGGACGTTATCTAACGGATTCTGGGAGGGGGCTTTGACTCCATTGAGCATATGCGATCGCGTTTACGCCTCAAGCATTGCTATCTGTTTTCATCGCAAGAAACAGAAGATCCGGGATAAGTGTTTTTACTAACATAAAGTTATGCTAAAAAACGCCTATCCGATGGAGGGGGAAAATTGAGGGTTGCAGATCGGGGCTATGGAAATGTAGTGTTTGTAACAGAACATTAGTTGAAGGGATGAATCCGAGTCGGGAAAACCGACGACGTATCTCATGGGAGTCAATTAACGCCTGATCTCTCGAACAACTGGAGTTTCTAGGTGAGGCACTGCTGGGTTTCAGGTTGCTTGCCGATCGCTCCTCTGTAAAGGCGATCGCTCCCCACCTAGATAAGTTTTCATTATCTTCAATTTCGTCGTTCCGTTTTTTTAATGGAAGTGTCCATCTTTTTTATGGAAGCATCCATTGTTCTACCAAGAGAGTTGGGATGCCCTCCTGTCAGCATTTCTTCAAAAGATTCACTTGTCATACCCGTCTTCTCTTTAAGTAAAATTACAGGTTCCAGAAATACTCTTGCAATGTGGAAATAAATTTCAGTCATGATGATGAAGACGAGGTAGTTTCGCCTGCCAAAAGAGAAGTAATGGAAAACATAACTCAAATGCAGTAAAAAGTAGCACCATAAAATTCGGAAGCCCCACCTGCAAAATGGAGACAATTCGACCTATCCCACCCAAAAAGACTGAAGCACAAAGTATCCGAAAAAGACCCCTGTGCGTTTCAATTTTTGGTATCATCCATAGTGCCAACATCCCTAGAGAGATGTAGTACCCTGCAATATAACGATAGTGACTGTCGAATTCGGGAGTGATGCTGCTGACAGGAATCCATCTGCTTGTCCCTCGCACTATACCTACTATTCCAACTGAAATAGGTAAGTTAAACGACTTTTAGTTTGCACAAACCAGATTCTAAAACCGTGCCACGATAAGGGAAAAGCTATCAATCTAGATGCCAATCAGCTTATCAAGCTGAGAACAGCCAAAGTAAGTTGCAGACCTCTTTTCATCAAAAGCCTCCTAAAGCGTTACTGCGTCGCTATTTTTTGATCCCGCGTTTCCTATATTCTGGAAGCGTACCAACATTCGCCAATGTTATAGTCTATAACATTGAAGCAACAGCGCAAGCGCTATACCTAGGACTTTTTGTTGCGTAAAAATTTGTGTGTTAAAGAAACATAAGAGCAATGCAAAAAGTCAGTTTTGCTCCGTTAAGATTTGCTCCGTTAAGATAAGCTAGCAAATAGTGAATTTGCGATTTCTGCCATGCCCCGTTCTCCCAAGTCCGCTCCTGCAAACTTACTAGAGTTCCTTAATCAGACCATGCTGTTTCAAGGGTTGCCCCCTGAGCAATTGGTCGAATTAGAGAAACTGGCGATCGCCCAAACCTATCCCAAAGGCGACATTATCTTTCATCAAGGAGATGAAGGCATTGGCTTTTTTGTGATCAAAACCGGGCGGGTCAAGGTGTATAAATCCTCGCGGGATGGCAAAGAACAGATCCTCCACATCTTCGGCGAACGGGATCACTTTGCCGAAGTCCCTGCCCTGGATGGCCAATATTACCCAGCCTCGGCCTCAGCCCTGGAACCTACCGAAGTCCTCTTCTTTGCCCGTCAGCGCTTCTTGAACCTTCTGGAACAACAGCCCGCCCTAACGATCAATCTCCTCAAAAGCTTCGCCCGTCACCTCCGTCGCTTCTCCAACCTGGTCGATAACCTGGCGCTGCGAGAAGTCCCCGCCAGACTCGCCAACTATCTGCTGAGCCTCAGTGAACAGTCTGATGGTGCCGAAACAGTTACTCTCACGCTGACCAAAGGCCAACTTGCAGCCCAACTTGGCACCATCCCCGAAACCCTGTCTCGTGTTTTTGCCAAGCTGACAGCGGAAGGACTGATCGAGGTGGAAGGCTATCAGGTGAAATTGTGCGATCGCGATCGCCTCCAACAGTTCATCGCAGACAAGTCTTAGCAATGGTCGTCTTAGCCTACCGCGTACAAGCTATGAAAGGTCATCCACTACGATTGTGCGCCCCCCGCCCCCAACTTTGGGGGAGCCGAGCCTTCAAGGAACTTTATTGATGTTTTACAGGAATCTTCAGGGCGCAATCCCTGAAGATTCGTTGAATTCAAAGTCCCCCAAAGTTGGAGGATTTAGGGGGCAGAAACCTCAGAGCGAAACCGGGCGGGACTTATGTATACACCCTAACCCTCCTCACCAGGGCAAAACTTCTCCATTCGTATGCCAAAAAGTTCCCGAATTCTCCAGCGTCAACTCATCGAGACGTTGCAGCAACCCCTTCACCGATTCCTCGGGAGTGATGCCATTGGCCGCAAAATTGGTCATCTGGGTCTGCACCAGGCCGGGATGGAAAATGGCCACCGCAATGCCCCGAGGCTGCAAGTCGATCGCCAGTGATTTACCTGCCATCGAGAGCGCCGTCTTGGACATGCGATAGCCATAGGAACTACCCGAAGTATTGTCCGCAATTGATCCCATGCGGCTGGTGATCAGCGCGACCTTAGAGCCTGGTTTCATCTGGGGCAGGAGAGCTTGGGTGAGGCGGAGGGGGGCGATCGCATTCACCTCAAACTGTTCACGGATGCTGTCTAAGTTCAAGTTCTCTAACGTAACCCGGTGGGCAATGCCAGCGTTGTTAATCAGGACATCGATCGATTGTTCCTTGAGTCGGGTTTTGAGGTCGTCCATGGCGTCTTCTGCGGTTAGCTCAATGCCATCCTCAACCCGGACACCAAGTTGCTTTAGCTCCTCTGAGGGCGTCCGACAAACGGCAATGACCTGATGCCCTTGGGCTTGCAATTGCCGACAGAATTCATAACCAATGCCCCGACTGGTGCCTGTGATGAGATAAGTTGCCATTGAAATCCCTGTGCTTTACTTCACTGCTTCACATTTTATAGTACAGCCCTTGTCAAGGATGGCAGGCTCAGGCTCAGTCGGTATTTTGCTTAACGCATCGAGACATTGGGCGGAAGAATCACTTGA
>JALOOP010000223.1 GCA_025454315.1 Oculatellaceae cyanobacterium Prado106 | reverse complement strand
CGCTGTCAATGGGCGGCTGGAACCTGGTCTACCTTTTGTCGCTCCGTTTTAACCGCTCATCTCTCTCCCATTTAACCCCACAATTTTGCATTGCTCCCTAGTCCTGGCGATGTCTCGCCGCTTTGTCCGACCCTAATGGATGCTCCAGTTGGAACTATTACAGTTGATTGACCCCGATTGTCGAGTGTTGGTCTGTTGTCAAATGGATTCTATAGAATTTAACATTGTTAATTCATATCCTGAAGGCCAAAGCCACGGATTCGCATCGCCTCTGTAAAGCGAACATATTTCACCTCATCAGAACCAAGACTCGCAGGCACCGCAATCAACCCCTGTTTGGCATCCTCAAAGTAAATGATGCCGCCCAGGCACTCATTCACCTCGATCGGGCCATGGTAAAACTTATGTTTCGCAATGTAGATAATAATCGGCAAATTGATGTTAGCCGAATGACCAAACAATTCCTTAACGGAGCGGCGCACCATCGCCTTCAGCGCCTTATTCTGAGCCGGTCGCCCCTGATCCAAAAACTCAGGCACATCAGCGAACTGATCCATATAAAAATTCCAGATATCGCCAAAGTGGTCACCCGTGGTGAGCCGCTGTTTGAGTTCTTGGAGTTGGTTCAGATCCATAACCGCGATCCCTTTGAATGGCAAATGAATAGCAAAATCAATCGCTATGGTACCCCATTTTGGGATCTAGTTCTTGGATTGCACCCCCCTAGGAGGCATTAGTCGTAAACTCCAAACCTGTCGGCTCCAATCCTGTTTCTTGCATCACGGTTTCGCCATCCTGTACCCACATAAAATGCGATACTCCCGCTGGGGTATAAACTACAGATCCAGCCGGGTAAGGCTGGGTATTAGCCCGATCAGCCCGTTCTCCCACACCGTAGTACATAATCCCTGAAATCACAGTGGTGATTCGATCACCGGGGTGAGTGTGAGCCGGAAATGTCACCCCTCCCTTCATTTTGCCAAAGAGAACATACAGTTCCGAGTTGGATGAATCCCCAACGGCGACTGCACTTTGAACCCCCACAATATCAGGATTATCCTGCCACTGAAGTTCATGAGGCAGAACCCTTTGTACCTGCTGTTGTACGCTTGATAGAGGTGAGCTTGATAGAGGTGCGCTTGATAGATCAGAGGGTATATCAGATAAGGTTCTCGTCCAAGCGTTGCACGCTACCATCGACAACAGAATGACAGAGATGAAACTAAGAATCAGTTTCACAAAAAATTGCTGCTTCATGACCCTTTCCCCTTCACGGTAACGATTACGCTGTTTTTGAACGAAGGCAATACCCCAGCGTACTGAACAGAACAGCCAGCATCCACAGGAGCGGTCCGATAAACCCCGTGGGCAGCCAAGCAAAATAACCTGGCAGAATAAAGAACAACAGCAAACCCACCTCAGTCCAACCAATCATGACGAGGTTTGCCCAGTACCCAAAATGGCTATTGCGCCAATTCAACAGAACCGCGATCGCAATTGCCCCAACCGCAAACCAAAGAATGTGAAACGCCCCTTGATAAATCCGCGCTTGCAGAACAGCCTGTTCCATCTGAGTTGCGGCATCAAACATCCGAGCAACCACTTGAAAAGAGTATGCCAATCAAGGAGTTGAAGCCTTTGAAACGGGGCTATCCTCCCTCAATCACAGCCAGCTTAATCTATCAGGCACGCTGCGCCTTTCCCTGCCGCCTGGGTTTATCCCTTGGCGAAAATTACTGCAAGATTTTCAAATCTGTTACCCCAATGTCACCCTCGAACTGTTAGTGACTGAGCGCAGAGTTGATTTAATTGAAGATGGTATTGATGTCGCCTTGAGAATTGGCGATCGCAAAGACGACCATGCAATCACCGTGAAATTAGGGGAGTACCGCCACCTGCTGGTTAGCAGCCCCATTCTTCTGGAGGAATACGGTGAACCTTCACATCCCCAAGACCTGATCAAACTCCCCTGCGCGAGTTGGGGCGTTTCAACTCAGTCCAAAATCTGGCTTTTGGGTCATAAGACAATTCAGATCAATCCCTTGCTTCAAGTCAACGATTATCTTCATCTCCTGGAATTAGCACTAGCAGGAAGATGCGCGACTGAACTCCCGCCATTCCTGGCTCAATCTCCTATCCTGGACGGTTAGTTAAAGCATTTATTACCAGATTATCCCTTGCCTTAAGCGAGCTTAACTTGCTCTACCCTTCTCGAAAGCAGCTATCTCGTTTGGTCAAAGCTTATATCAATTTTTGTTCCGAATGGGTAGTCAATCTGTTTTAAGGAGATTCTTCCAGCAGCATCAGTTTGGCCGGATCAAGCTGAATTTGCCAGGGAAAAGCCTGCTGCCTCAGCAGCTCCCACCGATCCTTGAGCACCTCAGCCTGAAGATGATAGTCACTGAGACTGGTAGGAGGCGCATTAAGCTTGAGAAACAAAGTCATGCGGTGGGGAGTTTCACTGGTAGAGACAAGCCAGCAGGGAAATTGATTGGGGAATGCCTGAGCATGAGCCGACTCCGGCTGATTCAGCGGCATTTCAGCAGGAGTAGCCCGATCGCCCACCCAATCAACATCCGGCTCATAATGGGTTAGATCATAATGGGTTAGATCAGAGTGCGTCAGATCATAATGCGTCAGATCTGAGGGAGAATGCGATCGCCCCTCCACCGACACGCGATCGCCCGATAGAGCCTCACCCGACCTCACCGCAGGATTGAGCAAAAACCGAATTTGATAAGCCCGAATCGCAATCTTGTCTAACCGTCTGGACTGGGATCTAGACTGAGATTGAGATCTAGACTGAGATCTAGATTGAGCCTGAGATTGAGCCTGAGATTGAGACAGCGGCACAGCCACCTGTAGCGTACAGCCCCAGTCGATCGCATCCACCCGCGTCGCACTGCGAATCCGCGTTCGCGAAAAGTTTTTGCATCCGGTCAACCGCGCCACGCTGACCGTTCCGGGTTGTTCAAAGATGGATTGCTTTGACTCATGGGCGATCGCCCGTCCCCCCTCCATCACCAGCAAATCCTGACAGACCCGATAGGCTTCCTCCAGATTGTGAGTGACAAATAGCGTCACCCCAGAATAGCGCTCCAGCAAAATTCGCATATGCTGCTCTAGCTGATTGCGAAGATGCGTATCCAATGCCGAAAACGGCTCATCCAACAGCAACACCTCCGGCTCACTGGCCAACGCCCTCGCCAACGCCACCCGCTGCTGCTGCCCCCCCGAAAGCTGATGGGGATAATGGTGAGCAAAGGCTTCAAGCTGCATTGCCGTAAGCTGCTGAGCCACCCGCAGCGTCGCATCAGGACAGGGCTGCGGCAATCCAAAGGCAACATTCTCCGCCACCGTCATATGGGGAAACAGGGCATATTGCTGAAACAAAAACCCCACTCGGCGATCGCGCGCCGGTAAATTAATCTGGCGATCGGCATCAAACAAAACCCGACCATTGAGGACAATGCGACCGCGATCGGGCGTTTCAATCCCCGCAATACATCGCAAGGTCAAACTCTTCCCCGAACCCGAAGCCCCCAACAACCCCAGCGTCTGCTGCCGGGTCTGGAACGATAAACCCAAATCAAACTCCTTCAGTTGCTTATACAGATCCACCACCAGCACAGGAGATTGATCGACCACACAGGACTGAGCCGCAAAGATCGAAGCCGCCGAAGACCGAGCCAAGGCAGAGATATCATGGCCTTGCAACCATTTCCGCAGCCGAACCCGCCGCGATCGCCAAGGTTTCATCCCCAGCGCCCAATTCCCCAACCCAATGCCACCTAGCGAAATCACCAAAATCACCATCACCCAAAAAGCCGCTTCCTGCATCGCCCCCGCTTCCACCGCAAAGTAAATCGCCATAGGAATCGTCTGCGTCTCACCAGGAATATTCCCCGCCAGCATCAGCGTCGCCCCAAATTCCCCCAGCGCCCGCGCAAAGGCCAAGGTCGTCCCAGCAAACAGCCCCGGCAGCGCCAACGGCAAACTAATTCGCCAAAAAATTCGCCACTCGGAAGCGCCCAAGGTACGCGCCACCTGCAACAATCGGCCATCAATCTGCTCAAAAGCGCCCAACGCCGTCCGATACATCAACGGAAACGCGACGACTGTAGCTGCGATCGCCGCCGCATACCAGGTAAACACCAGGCTAAACCCATCCGGCAACCAAGCCCCGATCGCCCCATTCTTGCCAAACAACAGCAGCAGCAAAAACCCCACCACCGTCGGCGGCAAAATCAACGGCGAAATCAGCAATCCTTCCAGCAGCGTTCGACTCCGCCCCCGATATCCCAGCATCCCATAGGCCACCCCAACACCGAGAAAGAAGGTGAGGACAGTGGCGATCGCAGCAGTCTTCAGGGAAATCCAAAGGGGAGAAAGATCGAGAAACATGATAAGAAAAGGAGAAAGTACATTCGTCGGTAGTTAGCTTACGCTACGCTCCACCCGACCACCGACCCGATCGCCGTTCGTAGTGAGGACTTCAGTCCTCATCTCTCCAAGCATCGCCTACATACACCCATAAACGGATCAGGGTTGGCTGGAATCTTCCCACAGGTTTGCAGGACTAAAGTCCTTACTACAAGCCTGTTCGTAGTAAGGACTTCAGTCCTTACAAAAAGCCAGTTCGTAGTGAGAAGTGATGAAGGTTGAAGATTAAATCGGGGAATTAAGACCTGGTGATTCCGGGAATCAATGCTCTGATGAATTCCTCAACTCTCATGGGACTCCTCTCATGGGACTCCTCTCATGCGCCTCCTCCCTACTGATTAAATCCAGCCTGCTTCATCACCGCCTGCGTTGCATCACTTGCGAGAAACTCCAAATAGGCTTTTGCCGCCGACAAATTCTGAGTCCGCTTCAGGACTGCCATCGGATAGACGATCGGCGCATGTAAATTCTCCGCCGCCGTTGCCACCACTCTGACCTGAGCAGAAATCCGAGCATCCGTCGCATAAACCAACCCGGCATCCGCATTGCCACTCTCCACCGCCGCCAACACCTGACGCACATTACTCGCCATCATAAACTTGGGCTGCACCTGCTCCCAAATCTTCAGGTTCTTCAGCGTCTCTTCGGCATATTGTCCGGCAGGAACACTGCGGGGTTCGCCGATCGCCACTCGTCTCACTTCGGCCTTAGCCAAATCCTCAAACCGAGTCACACCCGTTGCATTCCCCGGCACAATCAGCACGAGCCGATTAGTCACAAAATTCTGCCGAGTTCCAGGCACCAGCAACCCCTGTTGCTCCAGGGCATCCATTTGCTTCTTGCCTGCCGAAATAAAAATATCCGCCGGGGCACCGTTGAGAATTTGCTGCTGCAACGCGCCGGATGCACCAAAGTTATAGTTGACATTGACCGCAGGCTGTTTTTCCTGCTGGCTTTTCTCGTACAGCGGCTTCACGCTTTCCAGCGTTTCCTTCAAACTCGCCGCCGATGAAATCAGTAGAGGTGCCTCCGCTTGAGCCGTGGGCAGCGAAGGGGAAAAGAGACGAAAACCGACAATGAGGGCGATCGCAGCGATCGTCATCAGAGCCAGGAATTTGAATGTTCTGCGAGTGTTCATAAGAAAGGGGTAAGAGTTGAGTCCAAATACTTAAATCCAAATGCTTCAATTCAAATGCAGCAAATCAATCGATCGCAATCATCACATCCGAAGATTTAACCACCGTATAAACTTCCGATCCCACCGCCAATGCCAAAGACTCCGCCGAGGATTTGGTAATGACCGAAACCACCTCCACACCGGGCGCAACCTCAACGATCACTTCAGTATTGACCGATCCGGGAACGAGTTGTTTAACGGTTCCTTTCAACCTATTTCGGGCGCTAACTTTCATCTTTAAACAATCTCCTGATTGAAATAAGTGATAACGGTACAGCCAAAAAAGAGACTTCAACTATCTTTCAGGAGATGCTTCCTACAAAAGGTTACGAACGACACAGAGTTCTACTTCGTTCATCAGAATTAATCTTTCTTACAGTTCCAGGACATGGAATCGAACGAGCAAAATTCACCCATGTCAAACCTTGTTCCGCTTACGAATCACCAGATGAAAAATATGCCAGTACTTCTCATCTCCAACTGCCGTCTTGCCCGGATGTTCTTCCTCCTCCAACATCTCGATCCCATAGGGTTGCAGCAAATCCTCGACCTGCTCCCGTGAAAAACAGGAGAGATTGGGAGAAGTCGCCCAGGAATCGCGATCGCCAAACAATTGATCACTAATCCGTCCCCCCACCCGCAGCGCCGCCGTCAGCTTTTGCCAAAAACGAGGAAACTCATTAGGCGGACAAAAGGGCAGACAAAAACTGGCATTGATCAAATCCACCTCCATCGGCAAGGTCAGATCCTCGAACCGTTCGACGCGGGTGGTGAGGCGATCGACGGGGAGGTTGGGGCGATCGCACAGCCGTTTAATCCCTTGGGGTTCACCATCGATCGCCAACACCCGCCACCCCCGCTGCAATAGCTCAACGGTATCCCGCCCATCCCCACAGCCCAAATCCACAGCCAACCGAGAAGCCATCGGTTCGGCCTCAAAACGGGACAAGGCGCTGATCAACGTCGGTCGGGGCGGACGATCCTGGACGGCATTGTAGTAAGCATTCCAGTCACGGGAAGGAGAAAATTGCATCACTCAACTCAACGTGTTTCAAGAAGATATTTCAAGAAAATACTACTTTAGCAATTAAAGAGGCTACAAGTTCACCCACTCGACTCACAGGGTTCGGAATATTCCCTGAACCGCCAATCCAGAAAAACCTCTGAAGGGCGAATGCAATTCGCCCCTACACCAGAAACCCTTCTTGGAAACGCGCCCAGGAACATTGATTCATGGTGACGTAGGGGCGAATTGCATTCGCCCGATGATTTGTCGAGACACCCAGGAATATTGGTTCATGGTGACGTAGGGGCGAATTGCATTCGCCCGAACCTAGCGGAATGCGCCGATGCTCTCTTTTTGTTGCCAGGTTAATATCTCAAGGAATTTGATGATCGGAGCAGATTGGTAATCAGACCAGATTGAAAAGGATGCACCCTTTGCAAAATAGGCAATGCCCATGCAGCAAACGACGCATCCTCTGGATGACAGGAAGAAATGAGTTTTTTTGGTCAAGGTAAACGAAGTTATCTGAGATTTTGCACCAATGCTAGTTGAGATCCACAGGAGCGTGGGTTTGGCAGTTCTTGGGACAGACCCTTGAGCAAGCTTCACAGCCAATACACAGATCCTGATTAGCGATCACCATCACCTTCCGTTCAATTTCATCATCATCTTCGTCCTCCACAAATTCGCCTTCATCATTCATGGCCTTTAGTTGTAGGACATTTCGGCCACAGGCTTTAAAGCAACGACCACAACCCAAACAGGTCGATTGATTAATCTCAACAATGTATTTGGGTGTCCAAACCGCGCCGCCGTAAGTTAATCCAGTTACCGTAGACATGATGTGTTCTCCAATCTCAATAATCAAAGGGGTGAGGGGGGTGAGAAATATCCAAAACTCTATCAAGAGTTAAAGACTAAACCATCGATTCACGAAATTAATTCACGAAATCAATTCACGAAATCAATTCACGAATCAATTCACAGAATCAATTCACAGAATCAATTCACGAAAACCGAGAAGTCTTTTTGAGGGGGGAATTCACAATTCGCACATAGATCGCATTCATCATCGACTCATCCAACCTGAAGCAAGCCGCCCCCACCTTAATCAAATAAGCAGGAAACCGTTTCTCCAGAGTAATCGTCGCCCCAGGCCGAATACCCATCTCACTGAGCTTACGAGTCGTCAGATCATTCGTCGGCTGAAAGCGGGTGATCACACCCTTCTCTCCAGGCTTCAGAAGCTTGAGCGAACAGCCGGACACGGTGAAGGTTTGGGTAAAGGTTGGGGGGAGCATGGTGGAGAAGGGAGTGGGGAGGAGGGAGGAGGGGGAAAGGGAAAAGGGGAAAGGGGAAAGGGGGGATTTCGAGGAGTTGATCGGGGAGGGGCAGGGGAAGTCTTTTTGAATGTTGACCAGGGGTGGTTTCCAAGGTTCATTCAATATCATTCCTCTCGCCTTTCCCCTTTCCCCCTTCGCCCCTCCACCTCTCCACCTACAAGCAGAACTAGACCAGATACGCCTCCTGATGCGTCCGAATCGTGCAGTCCGATCGGGGATAGGTGACACAGAGGAGGGCAAATCCCTTGGCGACTTGTTCATCGTCGAGGAAGACTTGCTCGGATTGGTCAATTTCGCCTTCGACGATCTTGGCGACGCAGCTTGAGCAGGAGCCGGAATGGCAGGAGAAGGGCAGGTCAATGCCGCTTTCTTCGGCAGCTTCCAGGATGGTGGTATCGTCCTCGACGGGAATGGTGATGTCGAGGTTATACTTTTTGCTGATGAGGTGAACTTGATAGGTTGTCATGGCTTTGTCCTCACGAAAATACAAGGATCGGGCTAAAATCAAGAACCAAAATCGAGAACCAGAATGGAAAGGGCGATCGCCATCCATTCAGAACGCAGAACGGATTAGAACATAGAAAAACTAAACCGCAATCATCCAGAACTCAGCGTCCTCCTAACTACAGGGCACTCCCTCGGGCGCGCAGTCTCCAGCCTTGAAGGATTGGCCACAGCCACAGCTTTCAGACGCATTGGGATTGCTAAACTTGAATCCGCCCTGGGTTAACCCATCGATATAATCAATCACCACGCCTTCGAGGAGGGGGGCACTGGTGCGATCGACGTAAACCCGTAAACGACCCTGGTCATAAACCAGGTCATCAGCCTGGGGCGTTGAGGTCACATCCAAAGCGTACTGATAGCCACTGCATCCACCATCGGACACAGAGACACGCACGCCAGGTTGGACATTTTCTTCAGCTTTGCTCATGCCTTGGATAAAGGCACGTAGACGGAGTTCAGCGACTTCGGTAAGAACGACAGACATGAGAGCCTCCAGAGGGTGGTGAGTGGGGAAAGGAAGGGGAAAGGGGAAAGGGAAAGGGGGAAAGGGGGGATCTATGGTGTATGCATAGGTTTGGATCAACTCCAGTCTTGTTTTTTTTGCCCTCTAAATCCCCCAATGCTGCTGCTGCTGGCAAATGCTTCGTAACATCGCCAAGCTCCCGGTTTACCCCCCTTAATCCCCCCTTGCAAAGGGGAGAAACCAGCCGTCTGACTCATTGCATTAGCTTAAGAAAGATCCGGAGGCTCGGTTCCCTCCCCTTTGCAAGGGGAGGGCTAGGGTGGGGTAATAGCCTGGTGGCGCAGCTCAATTTCTAAACAAACTTCATTGAAATGGACGTTAAGCAATATTTCGCCAGCAGCAGCAATTCTGGGGGACTTTGAGTTTGGTGACGATTCTGCGATCGCTCCATGAAACACTCCACGAAACACTCCACGAAGACTTCCGGAAGGCTCGGCTCCCCCAAAGTTGGGGGCGGGGGGGGCGTAAACCCAGCAGCGAAGCCAGTGAGCCTTATGTACACATCGCACAGGAGATGGGGTTAGGTGAGTTGCAGAATCTGAGGTGCGATCGCCTCTCCCTGCACATTCTGAGATGAATAAGCATTGCCATCCTTGCGACGTGCCCCCTTACAAACCGGACATTCCGGATCATGATAGGGACGACGTTTAGCAAAGTCAGCGCGGGCGAGATCCATCGTCAACAACTGGGAAGCCAAAGGCTCACCAAATCCGGTGATTACCTTAATCGCTTCCAGCGCAGTCAGACAGGCAAGTGTCCCCGAGACAGCACCCAGAACCCCGAATCCGCGCCGATCCCAGTCGGGCTTTTCGGGGAAGAGACAGGACAGACAGGGGGTTTCGCCGGGGATAATCGTGGTCAAATAGGCTTCCATGTCATTCATGGCTGCTTCAATCATCGGTTTTCCCCAGCGAACACAAGCAGCGTTTAACAGGTTACGTTCATCGAAGTTGTGGGCACAGTCCAAGGCAACATCCGCCGAGCGTACCAACTCATCGACATTCTCAGGTGTCACGTAATCAAAAACAGCATCCACCCAGATGTCCGGGTTGATGGCTTCGAGCGTTTCCTGAGCTTTGTACACGCGCGGTTTGCCAACCCAGTCATGGGTCATCAACACCTGCCGATTCATATCATCCAATCGCAGGTCACCGCCGCGCACCAACACCAACCGTCCCACCCCAGCAACCGCCAAATAAAGCGCCGCCGTCCCGCCCAATCCACCCACCCCCGTCACCAGAACAGTGGCATCCTTCAACTTTTGCTGCGCCTCTTCGCCAAAGCCCGGAAGCATAATCTGGCGACGATAGCGTTCAAGTTCAACGGGAGTTAGATGAAACACGGTGAATTCCTCAGAGTGTTTGGGCGAAAGGGGAAGGGGGAAAGGCGAAAGGCGAAAGGGGGACTTGGATGGAGTCGGGGAACTCCTGGAGAATACGCGGATGGAGCCGCAGGTAACTCAGAAGTGGCTCAAAGAAGGAACAGGGAAGTTCAAGGGTTCAAACTCAAAGATGAACAGTGAAAGACAAACCATGAACTTACAATTCCTCTTTCACCGTGTATATCGCTGTCAACCCTTTCCCCTTTCCCCCTTCGCCTTCTAGACTTTGATATCGCCAAGCATCACGACATTCTTAGGCTTGTCCTTGAACACTTTGAACAGCTTTTGTTCGACCGCGTTGGAAGACATAAAGACTTCGTAGGCTTCGATTAGGGCTGCTTCATAGCGATCGAGCAGTTCCACGTCCGTGATGGCAGTGCCTTCGACCTCAGCGTTGATCGTCTTCATCATGCCGGAAAACTTCTGGAGAATATGGAGACGGTTGACGTTGACGAGGGCAGCATCATAGGGCAGCGCAAAGAATTCAAAGTACTGTTCTGCATCCGTCAGTTGGTTGAACTCTAATAATGTTCCGCTCATTGGTCTTACTCCAGGGAGGCTAATTGTTTTTTCAGGGTCGCGATCTGATGAAAAATGTCGTAGGTTTGCCCTGCCAATTCCATTAAATTCTCGTAATTCGCAGGCAACCCTTCCGCAAGGTCATGAAGATCCATCTTCATCTGTCCGGCTTTGCTGTTGAGGCGCTTGATTTGGGTTTTCAATTCCTCAGCAGTGGGAGTGTTAGTGGTTTGTACCATGGGTTTATGGAGGGGGGAAAGGGAAAAGGCGAAAGGCGAAAGGGGGGACAGTGGAAACCTATTGAGAACCTGAACGAGTAATCAGCGAATAACTCAAGGATCTTCCCTTTCGCCTTTCCCCCTTCGCCTCTTCAAAGAGAACCTGAACGAGCAATCAGCGAATAACTCAAGGATCTTCCCTTTCGCCTTTCC
>JALOOP010000594.1 GCA_025454315.1 Oculatellaceae cyanobacterium Prado106 | reverse complement strand
ATCTAGAGTTATTCTCTGTGGAATCAGAGCTGTAACCTAAATGGGTTTATCGAGCTAGATTTAAGAGTTCTTTGGAGGAGGCTAAAAGGTCGATCGCCACAAAAAAGATTTGGTCTTGTGGATCAAGCAAAAAGCGCCATGCAATATTCATGCCCACATTGGCACCAAACCAGGGTGTTTGGACTCTGCCTGTTACTTTGATCTGGGTGTAGCCATCTTCGGTCGGGTCTACGACACCGCGTTCGGGGATAAGTCTGAGATCTTGGCAGTCTTCCTTGAAAAATCGCAGCAGATTTTCCTGACCAACGATCGGCTTTTTGAAGGGCGGTTGCAGCGCTCCGTCCGGCGCAAAGAGTTGAACCAAGGCATCAAAATCATTGGCGTTTAAGTTGTCCATGTAGCTGAGGATGGTGGGATGGGTGACCCCCTCGATGGTGACAGGGGTACGCTCGGATGGCGCTTGCGGCACCACCTCGGGTTGGGCTGTCCGGACTGCATTTTTGGAGTCGTATCCCATATCCACCACGGCGTTACGAAGTACCGTGATTTGCTGACCGGAGTCCAGGTTTTGAATCGCTAGCAGTACCGCAGCCGCATTCGCAGAAAGTTTATAGCCCTGGGGAATTGGCGTGATGCTGCCCTCTTCCATCCATTCTCCAAGGCGATACCAGAAGCCTAATTTAATATTCATGCTCCAACTGGCATAGGCTCGGTTAATCGGCGTATCTACCCGTTGTGCCAAATCGCGCATGATTTGGGACTGTTCTCGGAAAGGCATTTGGCGAATCTGATCCAGGGTGCTTTCAGCAACGGCCATTCCGGCAGCACCGGGGGAGGCGATCGCAATAGTTTTGCCAATTTCCAGGTAGGCGAACCAGATTAGCGCAAGCTGGTCGTCAACGCTGAGTTGGTTGAAGCGGGCGATCGTTGCTGGAACAACATCAGCCGATAATGTGTTGGGAAAGATTCCTCTAGCTGAGTCAATTGTAAAAGCCATCTCTGATCTCCACTTGAAAACGATAAGCCAAACGGTAAGCGATAAACCGGATTTCCTTAACACTAGTTTACATTAAGTTCGGATGTTTTTGAATTGAGGCGACATAACTGATGCGGCACAACCTTCGTTTGAGGGGTCACATTCTTTTTCTGGCATTGCCAAATTCAGCTATGAGTTGTGTGACGGCTGCGCCGCTACACAACATTCCATAGCCCCGATCTGCACCCCCCTTTTTCTGATCTATGGCGATATATTGAAATTATCTGACTCTTCTAAATTTCTAATCATTGATTCATGACCATCGGCATCTGGATATTGGGCGATCAGCTTTGTCAAGACTATTTAGCGATTCCTTCAGGGTCAGATCAATGTCCCATCATTTTGATTGAATCTTTGGAGTATGTGCGATCGCGTCCCTACCATCAACAAAAGCTGGTTCTGGTCTGGTCTGCCATGCGCCACTTTGCATCAGAACTCAAACAGCAAGGCCACAGCGTTACATACATCGAAGCGGAAGACTTTCGATCGCCCCTCCTAGACTGGATCACAGCGCATCACATCACAGAACTGCGCGTCATCACTCCACTGGACAAACCCTTTCGCCACCAAATCGCCAATCTTGATCTGCCCTGCGCCATCACGCTCCTGCCCAACCCCCAATTTCTATGGCCAACTGACGACTTTCTGCAATGGGCAAACTCTCGCAAACGCCTCCTGCTCGAAGACTTCTACCGCGAAGGTCGCAAACGATTCAATGTCTTGATGCAACCCAATGGCAAACCCATCGGCCATGCCTGGAACTTTGACAAAGAAAACCGTAAACCACCCAAAAAATCCGATCCTCATTTCAATCCCCCCGCCCCTCTCTGGTTCCATCCCGATGCCATCACCCAAACCGTCATCGAAAAAGTCAAAACCTTAGACTGTCCCACCTACGGAAAACTCGATCGCTTTGGCTGGGCCGTGACGCGATCGCAAGCCCTACAAGTCCTAGACACCTTCATCCACCAGCGTCTCGACACCTTTGGCCCCTACGAAGACGCGATGGTCACAGGCGAAGACACCCTCTGGCACTCCCTCATTTCACCCTATTTAAACCTTGGCCTCCTGACACCTGGAGAAGTGATCCACCGAGTCGAATCCGAATTCTACGCCAGACAGGACACCGATCATCCCATTGCCATCAACAATGTCGAAGGTTTAATCCGTCAAATCCTGGGCTGGCGCGAATATATGCGCGGCATCTACGAATGGAGCGACGCCGATTACCCCACCCTCAACTGGTTCAATCACCAGCATCCGCTCCCCCCATTCTTCTGGGATGCCAGCCAAACCGACCTCAACTGCCTGCACCAATGCCTCGACCAAACCGAACGTCTGGGCTACACCCACCACATTCAGCGTCTAATGGTGTTGAATAACTTTGCATTAATTGCCGGGATTTCGCCCCAGGCGATCGAACAATGGTTTCACTCGGCCTACATTGACGCCTACGACTGGGTGATGCAACCCAACGTCATCGGCATGGGACAATATGCCGACGGCGGAATGCTCGCCTCCAAACCCTATGCCGCCTCCGCCAACTACATCAACAAAATGAGCGACTACTGCAAATCCTGTCGCTACGATCCCAAAGTTCGCACGGGTGAAACCGCCTGCCCCTTCAATTACTTCTACTGGGACTTCCTCGATCGCCACCGCGAAAAACTCACCACCCAAGGCCGCATCAGCTTCATCCTCAAAAACCTCGACAAAATGAGCGCCCCAGAACGCCAACAAATCCACCAAAGCGCCCAACACTGGCACCAGATCCATAACTCCGGCCAATGACCTGGATCTCTCCCATCTGTATTCATCTGTGTTCATCTGCGTTCATCTGTGTTCCCCCCTTTGCCCAAAAAAAAGCGCCCCCTCTCAGGAGCGCCCTCTTCAAAGTATTAAATCCTTTCGTAACTCAATCACCGATTAGCCGTTGATAGCAGGAGCCACCAGAGCCACAGGAGCCGCTTCACCCGCAGCCAAGTCGAGCGGGAAGTTGTGAGCATTGCGCTCGTGCATCAC
>JALOOP010000222.1 GCA_025454315.1 Oculatellaceae cyanobacterium Prado106 | reverse complement strand
ATTGAGTATCGCTCGTTCTGTCCACACTGGAATTACATCATTAAACCACGCCCCCTACCTCCTAATAAAGTGTGAAGTTATTTCTTGACACTGACTAAGCCCGTCACAAACCTCTCAACGTAATCACTTCTAACCTCGCAGTCGGGCAGGAGATTTTATCGGTAATCAGCTACCGATAAGAGTGTAAGCGTTTTGTAACATTTCGATTACTAACCATATGACTATATAGTGTTATAATAATTCTATTAACTTCTTGGAGGTGACTTGCTGAAGCCGATGACTAGTCGTAAACAACCCTGGACTCGGCATCAGTGGACACGTTTGGTTGCAGGCGGCATGGTACTCACGAGCTTGTCACTATCATTAACTAATTCAAACTGGTTATGGTTGACGGCGTTTGTGGGACTGAACCTACTGCAATCGGCGTTTACTAACTGGTGTCCGTTGATTGTTTTACTGAAAAAACTGGGAGTGAGAGAAGGGTAATGGGATGACGAGATCAAGCACGCTCTCTCAGTCTCCTAGACTCCCATCTCTTTGTTATTCAAAACTCGATTAAAAACTGACTATCTAGGAGTCTCTACTATGGCTCGTGTTGTTGTGATTGGGGCTGGACTGGGAGGATTGCCTGCTGCCTATGAATTGAGGCATGCCTTACCGCGTGAACATCAGATCACGCTCATTTCAAATCAACCGAAGTTTACGTTTGTGCCGTCATTACCCTGGGTTGGATTGGGGTTAAAGTCCCTCGATTCCATCCAATTAGATTTGGGCAAAACTGTTCCTCAGCATGGCATTGAGTTTATTCACGCGGCTGTCACGGCTATTGATCCCAAGTCTCGTCAGATTACAATGGGCGACCCTTGCGGTAACGGCGCAGCCGCGCGAACGCTGGACTATGACTATGCCGTTATTGCTACGGGACCGGAACTGGCACTGGATGCCATTCCAGGGTTAGGACCGGAGGGCGGTTACACCCAATCGGTGTGTAATCCGCACCATGCGGTGTTGGCGGGTGCAGCCTGGGAGAAATTCTTAGCCGATCCAGGACCGATCGTCGTGGGTGCGGCGCCCGGAGCCAGTTGTTTTGGGCCTGCTTATGAGTTTGCCTTCTTGATCCATCACATTTTGAAGCAGAAGGGGTTGCGATCGCAAGTCCCAATCACCTTCATTACCTCAGAACCCTACGCTGGGCATCTGGGCATCGGCGGCATGGCAAACTCTCGCTGGTTGATGCGGAAATTCATGGCGGCTCGGGAAATTGAGCTGATGGAAAACACAGCCATTTCGCATTTTGCACCAGACGCAGTTCACCTGGCGGATGGGCGAAAGATTCCAGCTAAATTTGTGATGGTTTTGCCGCCCTTCCGGGGCCCCCGTTTCCTGCGTGAAGCACCGGGCTTAACCGATGCCAAGGGGTTTATCCCCGTCTTGCCTACCTATCGTCACCCTGAGTTTGAGTCGATTTACGCGGTAGGAGTGATCACCCAACTCAAAGCCGTGGAGCAAACCCCCATTCCCACGGGTGCTCCCAAGGTGGGATTGATGTCTGAAGAAATGGCACTGGCGGTTGCCCATAATATTGCTCTGGAGTTAGGGGTCACGTCTGGTCCTCAGCACCAACCTACCCTGCAAGCGATTTGCTTCGCAGATTTTGGCAATACTGGAGCGCTCTTTTTAGCCGATCCGCTGCTGCCGAATGAGTCAGGGAATCGCCACCGGGCGCTCACTTTTCACGGCCTCTGGGTGTCGTGGATCAAAGCAAGCTTTGAGACCTATTTTATGACGAAGATGCGCCTGGGCTGGACAATTCCCTGGTTTGAGCGTTGGGGCTTTCGGGCGATCGGACTGCCGCTGGTAGAACCCATTGCTCCAAGTCCGGAGCGAGTTCAGGTAAAAGTATGAAACGGATCAGTTCTCTACTGTACCGGAGGTGGGGACAAAATGAAGTCCAAACGATCAATCAATCCCAAAGCTTATGCTCGGGCAGTAGTAGCGATCGCACTCCTGGTTAGTTGGAGTTTAGCAGCGTTCACAGGCTTTCTGCTGTGGTTTGCGCCAAGGGGAGGAGGGGCAGGAAGACTGCTGTTGTTCTTAGGGCTAACGCGGCATGAATGGGGCAATGTGCATTTTGTCATGAGTGTGCTTGCCTTGGGCATTACCGCCATTCATCTTGTCATTGACTGGCGTGCTTTAAGGGGGGTACTTCATTACCTAATCAGTGTCTATCGCCATCCCAATTTACTGGAGTGAAGCAAGGACTATGGAAATTGTTTTCAACCCTGGCGAGTTAGAGGCACTCGCAAGCCGATTTAGAATCCTGGCAGAACCTACCCGGCTGCAAATTTTAGCCGCTCTATGCAACCAGGAACGTAGCGTCCAAGAAATTTGCGATCGTACTGGACTCCACCAGGGCAATGTCTCCAAACACCTACGGCTGATGAAGGATGCGGGTGTGGTGGCGTGTCGCAGAGAAGGGATCTGGCGCTATTACCGCGTGATCGATACCGAGTTATTGGCGCTCTGTCCTCATCGGCAGTGGTCATCTGACCTGTTGGAGGAATGATGAATGTCCAAGCTAAGGAGAACTGGAATAATGCTGAAATCGATTTACAGCTTGTTGATTGGCTTCATGGCGATTGCCCTCTGGTTGATGCCTCAACCTGCCTGGGCAGCAACCGATCCAGCACAACTGGCAAAAGCCGTTCAGTCCATTGAAAATTTGGATCAAATGCGATCGGGTCTGGCTTCGACGCTAGAAGGGCGCACAGAAGAGCCAACCTTGCAAACTATGAAAGAGGTCTGCCGCCCAGTAGGGATGCAGGCAATACAACTCAGCCAAGAAAACGGCTGGCAGGTTAAACAAATTGCCCGGAAATATCGCAACCCTGACCATGCCCCTGATAATCTTCATGCCAAGATGGCTTTGGCAAGGTTTGAGCAAAATCCAGAACTGATGGGCTTCTGGGAACGCGAAATAATCGATGGGCAGGATGGCACACGCTATTATCGCCGCATCAATGTAGAAGCCAGTTGCTTGGCGTGTCACGGTGGCAAAGCGAATCGTCCGCAGTTTGTCAAAGATAACTATCCTCAAGACCTGGCATATGACTTCAAAATAGGCGATTTACGAGGGATGTATGCCGTGTTTATGCCCGACCTGCAACAGGCTTTACAAGACTCTGTGAATCATCAATAGAGAGGAATCATGATGGGATGTCGTATCCGAAAAATCTTTTCCTGGTTGCTTTTGTTAGGGGCGATCGCGCTGGGTGTTCTCCTGGGGTTGGGACTGCTGAATCCTCCTAGTGCTGCTGCCGCTATCCGACAACTGGAAGAAGCTCCTGGGCAAGTGGTTTATCAGTCTCGACAAACCCTGAAAGACCCGCATGGGAATAGCTGGCAGGCGATCGCCTTCAAACGGATTCGTCCCAACGGGGAAGCTAGTTTTGAACTACGGCTGGTGGGCTTTCCCGGTGTGGTTGAAATCGATCACACTCAACCGCTGACCTTAACCAATTCCCTCGGTAAAACGCTAACGGCAACGGATGTTTCCAGCCGTATTTTTACCGAAGCCACCCATCCTGAATCCAATGTCGGGCAATACGATCTGCAACCTTTGTTACCACAGTTGCAGATGGGTATTCCCTTGAAGTTGACCTTGCCAACCATGAGTGGTGAAGCGGTGAACCTATCAATCTCACCTCTGTTAATTGAGGAATGGCAAACCGTTGCCAGTCAGAAGTAACGTTTAACTTCATTGCCCCCTTTTATAATAATCAACTTGGAGAACATCAATGGCAGACTTATTTTCACCGGAGTGGATGCAAGCATTTGGCGAACAGTGGAATGCAGAACCAGAACTAATCGGAGAACTCGCGAAGATTCATTTTCACTCAGTGATTGGCTACGGTTTTGAAGATGCACCGCATCCAACAGGTGTGATCACCGTTCAAGCGGGAAAAGTCGTTGCTGCCGGAGCGTATGAGGGGCAGACCTTGAACTGGGATCTGCGTGCCGATCGCGATCATTGGCATCAGTGGTTGACCAAAGGCTTGAACATGATGGGCTTAAGCATGGCGTATATGACCCGTAAATTACAATTTCGCACGGGTGATTACAGAGCCATGATCACAGATCCTCGGATGGCAGCACCCTTCATCAAATCATTTACAGTCATGAGTCGAGTTTGAAGATGAAATCAAAAGTGAAATCTATGAAGACTAAAAAGATGAATCTGATTTTACTGACCTCAGCCCAACTAAAATCACGCCAAAATCAGTTACAAGTGATTGATGTTCGAGGGTGGTTGGAGTACGTTCTGGGACATATTCCAGGTTCACAACGGATGAACCAAAATCACATTTTGAAAAACATTCCCAAAGATCAAGCCATTGCCCTGACTTGCCTGTCGGGTCATCGCAGTGCGATCGCGGCGCAATGGCTGATTAAGCAGGGCTACCAACAGGTTTACAGCCTGCAAGGGGGCACAATGGCGTGGCAACAAATGGGCTATCCCCTACAACGGGGCAATCAAGCATAGAAGGAGCTGAAATCATGATGATGAACAAGTCACCCCAGCCTGCGGCTCCAGCCTTGCTCAGAGTGTCCCCCCTGCAAATAGGTGGTCTCCTGATCGGGGTCATGCTGGTTTCGGGCGGGGCAGGCTGGTGGCTCAGTCGAGTCGGCAACAGGTCAGCGGCGGCTCCAGTCACGGCAACAGCGGTGACCTCCCTTTCTGTCGAAACGGCGATCGCCCGTCACCAGACTGTCGCCACAAATCGAACACTCACCGGAACGGTAGAACCCATGGAAACGGTGACGCTGACCAGTCGAGTCATGGGGCAGATTCGCCAGTTGCCCGTACAAGAGGGCGATCGCGTGTCTGCCGGAGCCACCCTTGCCATCATTGATGTGGCTGACCTTCAGGCGCAGGGCAGTCAGGCATTAGCCGGGGTCAATATGGCGCAGTCGAATTACCAAACGGCGCAGGCACGGCTACAGGAATCTCGCGCCCAATTGCTAGAGGCAGAAGCGACGCTGGCAGATGCCCAACTGCAACAACGCCGAATGAGCATGCTGCAAAGTGAAGGGGCAGTCAGCCAACAATTGCTGGATCAGGCGAATACCAGGGTGCAGATGAGTCAGGCGCGAGTGCAGCAGATTCATGCCGGAATTGCACAGGCGCAAGCAACGATGCAGCAGGCACAGGCACAGGTCAAACAGGCACAGGCACAGGTCACGCAGGTGTCGGCAAATCTGAATTATGGAACTATTACCGCACCATTTGCTGGGGTGATTACGCGCAAGCATACGGAAGTGGGCGCAATGGCAGGAGCCGGACAACCGTTATTGACGCTGGAAAGCAGCGATCGCCTGCGCTTCAGTACCCAGGTGCCGGAATCCCTGATCACCCAGATCCGTCAGGGACAAACGGTTTCGATTCACCTGGATGCTTTAAATCAAGATTTACCGGGAACCGTCAGCCAGATCATTCCCTCCGCCGATCCAGCCACTCGCAACTTCACGGTTAAAGTGATCCTGAATCGAACCACAACCGTGATTCCGGGAATGTTTGGGCGACTCAAATTAGGGGAGCAAACAGCAACCCAGAACCCTGGCGATCGCACCATGTTGATGATTCCCAAATCTGCGATCATGCAGCAGTTTGGCATCACTGGAGTCTACAAAATAATCAATGGTCGCGCCTCTTTCCAACCTATCACAACAGGCAAACCTAACGGTGCTGATACCGAGGTATTCTCAGGGCTAACAGAAGGCGATCGAGTGATTCTAGCCCCCTCCTCTAATCTGAAAGACGGCACCCCTGTTCAGATCAATTAATTTCCCCAAACCTCAAACTCCCTATGACTCCCTCCCCTGATGCCTCTCAGAACTACAGTCTGATCGGGCGTATTACCGCCTATTTCATCAACTCCCAACTCACGATTCTGGTGATTGCAGCACTGGTGATTTTCGGGTTGGGTGCGGTGATGCTAACCCCCAAAGAAGAGAACCCGCAAATTGTGGTGCCAGCGGCAGAGGTGTATCTGCCCTATCCCGGTGTACCCGCCGAGGTGGTCGAAAAGACCTTAACGACTCCAATCGAGGCAAAACTGCGAGAACTATCCGGCGTAGAGCACATTTACTCTGCGTCGCAAAATTCGGGTGCCAAAATTACCGTGCAATTTTTTGTCGGGCAAAACTGGGAAGACTCGCTGTTTAAGCTGCAAAACCATTTGTATAGTTATCAGGATTTGTTACCTGCCGGTGCCCGCTATCTGGTCAAGCCGGTGATTATTGATGATGTGCCAATCGTCACCTTGACTGTTACGGGCAAGAACTACAGCGACAATCAACTCCGTCGCGTGGGAGAGCGGTTGCTGGAAGACCTGCGGAGCATTCCCAATACCGCCAATCTGACGATTACAGGTGGACAGCCCCGTGCCATTCGAGTAGACCTTGACCCTGATAAGCTTGCCAGCTACAAACTGTCTCCGGTTCAGATTAGCCAGCGACTCCAGGGCGAAAATGTGCGGTTGCCAGCGGGGGATGTGTCAGTGGGGGACAATCGCCTGTTTATTGAGGGGGGCAATCTGTTTCAGTCAGCCGCCGATGTGGGAGAGATTATTGTCGGATTTGGACAGGGTTCGACTTCCCCGATTTACCTGCGGGATGTGGCAACGGTGATGGATGACTTTGGCGATCGCACCACTCTATCTCGCATTCAATACCGTCAGGATTGGGCTGTGAGCAATCCATATCCAGATTCTAAAGCCCAACCGACTGGCGAATTTGTGGCTCAACCTGCCATCACGATCGGCATTGCCAAACAGAAAGGCACGAATGCCGTTACCGTCTCGCAACAAATCTTTCAGCGGGTGGATGAATTAAAACCCAATTTGCCGCCCGGAATTACGATCGCCGTGACTCGTAATGATGGTCAGACCGCCGCCAGAGCGGTGGGGGATCTCTATCAAAGCTTGGGCATTGCAATTCTCACCGTGGTGGGATTGTTAGTGATCTTTTTAGGCTGGCGTGAGTCTGCGATCGTGGCGTTTGTGATTCCGCTGACGTTGTCTGGCACCTTAGCCGTAGGCTGGATTTTAGGACAAACGATCAACCGAATTACCCTGTTTGCCCTGATCCTGGCATTGGGAACCTTGGTGGATGACGCGATCGCCGTGACTGAAAACATCCATCGTTACTTTGAAGAAAAACCAGGGATGAGCTGGCGAGAAAAGACCCAGGCGGCGATCGGGGCAGTCAACGAACTGGGCACCCCGGTCATTCTCTCCACCATTACGGTGATTCTTGCCTTCATTCCGATGGCGTTTGTGACCGGCATGATGGGTCCTTACATGGGTCCAATTCCGTTTAACGTCCCGGTGGCGATGCTCGTTAGCACGACCCTGGCGCTGACCGTGACCCCCTATCTCGCCCTGCGCTGGATTAAAATCAAACCCCATCCTGGTCATGCTCAGGGGGAGGGGGGCTTATCGGCGATCGAAAGTACCCGCATTTACCACTGGTATCACCGCATCATGGCTCCCCTGCTGGATTCTGCCAGTCGTCGCCGCTTCGTGTTGCTTTGCATTACAGGATTATTACTGGCATCGTTCCTGCTGCCGTTGACTCAAATGGTGAAGTTTCGGATGTTGCCGAAAGCGAATAAAGATACCTTTTTGATTCAACTCGATGCCCCATTAGGCACAGAACTTGCCCAAACCGATCGCATGGTTCAGGCAATGGAAGCGGTGTTACGTCAGACTCCAGAAATCACCAACTTTGAAACATATGTCGGATTGGGGGCACCGATTGATTTCAATGGGATGTTGCGTGGTGCCACCGATCGCATTGGGGAACACTATGCCGATATTCGGGTGCATCTCACCAACAAAGATGCCCGTGCTATTCAATCTGAGGGCATTGTCTTCCAGTTACGCCCTCAGCTGACGGAGATTGCCCAACACCACAACGCGATCGTCAAACTGGTAGAAGATCCCCCCGGTCCGCCAGTGCGATCGACCATGCTGGCAGAGATCTATGGTTCCGATTACCCGACGTTACGCCAACTGACTCAACAAGTGCGGCAGGTCTTTGCTGCCACCGCTGAAGTGGTGGATATTGACGACTCCGTGAAAAACCAGATGCCCCAAATGCGGCTGATGGTCGATCGCGAAAAAGTTAACCGCGCCGGACTCACCACCCAGGACATTGCTCAAACCCTGAATATGGCGATCGCGGGGGCGCAGGTTTCCACCCTACAAGTGCCGGGAGAGTTAGCGCCAGTCGCCATTCAGGTGCGCTTTGCCGATACCAACCGGCAGAGCCTTGATGACCTCACCCGGATTCAACTCCCCACTGCAACGGGTGGGTTAGTTCCCCTCACCGAGTTAGTGACCTTTCAACCCACCACGGTTGATCAACCAATTCTGCATAAAGATCAGCGTCCCGTTACCTACGTCATGGGTGAAATGGGCGATCGCTCCTCCGTCTATGCAGTACTCGATCAACTGCTCTATTTTTGGCGGCATCCCCTCCCCAACGGCTATTGGATTCAGTGGGATGGGGAATGGAAGTTAACTTTGGATGTGTTCCGTGATCTGGGCCTAGCGATGCTCGTTGCCGTCTTGCTGATTTACCTGATCCTGGTCGGACAATTCCGCAGCTTTAAAGTTCCCTTAATTATCCTGGGCAGTATTCCCCTGGCATTGATCGGGATTCTGCTTGCCTTCGCCGTGAATGGGGTCTATTTCAGTGCAACCGCGATGATTGGCGTGATTGCATTGGCAGGGATTGTGGTACGAAATGCGATCGTCCTGTTGGAATTTGTCGGAGATAAACTCAAAGAAGGGGCTGGGTTAAAGGCATCCATTCTGGAAGCCGGAGCCGTTCGGTTTCGTCCGATTTTGTTAACCAGTGTCACCACAATGTTAGGCACCCTATCCATTCTGAATGATCCCGTCTGGTCGGGTCTGGCATGGGCTTTGTTGGGCGGCATGTTGACCTCCTCTATCCTGACGCTGGTGGTCATTCCGCTGATGTACTACGGCGATCAGGCGAAACATAGTCAACCCGATCAAGATTCCCTTGAGCCTCCCAGCGTGACTCAAGAAGTCTTTAACTGAAGTCTCAAAGCTACTCAACTGAAGGCAAACACGTCACCCACGCATTCCTCCTTTTACTCTCCTACCCCCAAACTCTCATGGAACCCATTCACATTTCCTACTTTTCTGATGTTCTTTGCGTTTGGGCTTATATCGCTCAGATCCGCATAGATGAGTTGAAAACAACCTTTCAAGACAAGATTGCGATCGCGCCACACTTCGTTCCCGTCTTCGGCAATGTCCGTGAAAAACTAGAGAATCGTTGGCGCGATCGCGGCGGATTAAAAGGCTATAGTGACCACGTTCACGAAGTTGTAAAGAAATTTGATCACATTACAGTACACCCCGATATTTGGACTGAGGTCGTTCCGCCCTCATCTACCTCCTGTCACCTGTTCCTTCATGCGATTCAACTCCTTGAGATCAAGGGGATTGTGCCAAAAACAGAGCAAGTTTTTGACAAGGCAATTTGGGCATTTCGGGAAGCGTTTTTTACCAAACTGGTAAACGTTGGCGATCGCAACGTGCAATTTTCCCTTGCAGAAGAGCTAGGACTGCCGATTGACACGATTCAGGAGCAGATTGATAGCGGCGAGGCATACGCTCAATTCTCCAAAGACTTTGATTTGGTGAAGGAGCACTCAGTATCCGTCAGCCCCACGTTGATTTTTAATGAGGGACGGCAACGACTCAACGGCAATGTGGGCTACCGGGTGATTGAAGCCAACATTCGGGAATTACTCCATAATTCACCAGGAGAAGAATCCTGGTGCTAGCGACGGAGGCAATTCAACATCTCCAGTTTACATAAAGAATCTATGTAAGCCGTGGGAAAGTAGAAGAAACGACTCAACCCACCTTCCCACAACTGGAGGATAGCATGAAGATTCTGGCAATTGACCTGGGCAAATACAACTCCGTTGCTTGTTTGTTCGACACTGCTACTAACCAAAATCAGTTCGAGACGATCACCACTCAACGCTGGGCATTGGAGCAACTGCTCAATCAGACAGCACCTGACCAAATCGTAATTGAAACCAGTTCGATTACAGGTTGGGTGAATGACTTTTGCCAAAGCCTAGGTTACAAAGTCGTTGTCGCCAATCCCAGTGCTGAGGCGTGGCGGTGGAAAAATGTCAAACGCAAAACTGACAAAGACGATGCCCTCAAACTGGCTAAATTGACTGCCCTCGACCAGATCTCAACCGTCTATGTTCCTGTGGCAGAACGTCGCCAATATCGTCACTTGGTCAAGTATCGTAAAACCTTGGTCAATCGGATTACCCGTATCCAAAACATGATTCGTGCCCTGTTTGACCAGCAGGGAATCAGCATTCCGGGTGGACATCGAGCTTGGACAGTTGCAGGCATTGAGACTTTGAGTCAATATTGTAAACCCCTGGCTGAGTGTGGAGTGGCTGAACTTTGGCAAGGCGAACTTGACTTAGAATTGCAGAGTCTTGATGGGCTGTGGCAGCAACTGCAAAAGGTCGATGAGCAACTTGAGAAAATGGCTGGGCAAGATGAGCAGGTGCAACTATTGCAAACGATCCCAGGGGTTGGGCGGCGAACCGCTGAGGTGATTGTGGCGGCACTGGATGACCCGAAGCGGTTTCAAAATGCTCGGCAAGTTTCTGCCTATGCGGGACTGGTGCCAGACCAACGTCAGTCAGGGCAAACGAATCGACTAGGCAGCATTACTCGCAGAGGCTCTCGTATTCTCCGCAGCGCTTTGGTCGAGGTAGCCTGGGTGATGCTGCGTTACAACCCTTGGGCAGCGTCGGTCTATCAACGGATTTATGGCGGTCAAAAGACCCGGAAGAAAATCGCAATAGTGGCAGTGGCACGCAAACTCTTGGTGCGTTGCTGGGCGATGTTGAGGCACAAGCGACCCTGGCAGGATGACACATCGCCATTGAGTGCCTCAACATTGCCCAGCTCATAATGTCAATACAGCTTGATCTTGGATGTGGCAACTAACATGAAACATTGTTGATCTAACGAATAAGGCAGGCACCAAACAATTAATCAATCTGAAATGCTATTGGAATGAATTCATATTGCTTGATCTTGAACCTGGGAACTAACACGAAACACTGTTGATCTAACGAATAAGACAAGCAGCTTTTGCAAAGATAATTGAGACAATGTTTACTCTCCATTCGCGCAATTCTAATGAGTAAAGATACTTAGTGTAAGCTCGTGAGGTACCCTTTCACCAGGCTGCCCCATGAATCCCTCCCTCACTGTT
>JALOOP010000221.1 GCA_025454315.1 Oculatellaceae cyanobacterium Prado106 | reverse complement strand
CGCCCAATCACATCGGTCAAGACATAGATAAACCCATTGCCCACCCAGGAAACCACCGATCGCAGTCGAGGGGCGATCGCATCTCTCGTCTCCAAGGCCAGCGTCACCACCCGTTGGAAGCCTTCTAGATCTTCCAATTCCTCATAGCGAGGAGCATAGATCGTCGTGCGCTGAATGCCTCGTCCAGTCAGCACCCAGACATGATATTGACTCTCAAAAATATCCTGGGGTTCCTGCACCCATTGTTCCAGGCGATATTTCCAGGAGAGATTGTTTCTGAAACGCTCAATTTCTCGAACGGAGAGGAGACGGCGATCGTAAAAGTTATGCTTAATCGCTTCAACATTAGCAAATCGATTTAACAGCGGCTGCATGACGGCATTTGCCAGTTGAATCATCCAGTTTTCAAGTAACTGTTCGGCTCTTAGCAAAGCATCAGGACTGCCGGGTGGATAGGGTGTGCCATCGACCATTAACGGAGTTTGAAACAGCAGATGACGTATCAGTGATACAATTCCGGGAATGCGATTGAGAATGGCTCCTTGCACGATCGCCTCATCCCTCAACAACACCTCTGCGACTTCAATTTCTAACCCAGCCAGGGAAAGCGTATAGTATTTGCCCAAGAAATCAACCAGGGTAGACTGCCACAGATCCTGCAAAATACTGGACTGCTTTTGCACCAGTAGCTCCGGCGTGACCTGGGAATAGCGCAACTCATCCAAAAGCGTTTCAATTTGACGCAGGATCAAATAAAATAATTCCCGCTTCTTGTCCAATCGTAAAATGTCAGTTTCTAGAGCCGTCTCAGTTTGGTTGTCCAGGTTAGTTTGCAGTTTGTTCGACACCGCGTCAAAGAGGAGCGATCGCAAATCCCGCGCCGCCTCAATGTTGGCCGTAGACTGCACCTGGATTGCCCCCGCATTGCCCGCCACTGGCTGAATCGACTGAGCCTGCCCCATCGAATTCAAGGCGCTATCCGAGGAACGATCCGCCTGCACTCGCGGGTTTACAGAAGCACCCATGCCTGGGTTGCTTCGCTGGGGGTTTGGTGAAGTGTCAGTGTCTATTCCCGGTGTGGCCAGCAGCCAATTGACCAATCCCCGAGCGGCTCTCAGTTCCCGATAGCGTCCGGCAATCACGGCTCGATCGAGCAAGGAGAGATCCAGGTTTTTCAGTTCATCGGACAATTCATCCATCAAGGCTTCAATCTGGGAAATTCCCGATCGCCGCAGCCGATAGCGAATCCGATCGAAGGCATTGAGTTGCCCTGCTAAGGGTTGGGATGGGGATGGTCGTTGAGATGCGGTGGGGCGATCGCGACGGATACCCGTGGGCAGGGGCTGAGTCGGCCTCGCAGAGAAATTCGATGCTGAATGGGCAGATGAACCCATCGGTGAATTCGCTCGGGAATCCGCTCGGGAATTCGTTTGAGAATCGGTTTGGGAATCGGTTCGGGAATCCGTTTGGGAATTGGTCGCTGAACTCACTGGAATCCAGCAGTTGCGCCCGTTGGCCACCTGCCGAATTACGGAGACGAGTTTGCGATCGCTCAATCCCTTGGGACAATAGCCATTTGCCCCGGCCTGCTGCGCCGCACTCAATAGCACCGATTCTGGAGCAGAACTGAGGATCAACACGGGCAGATCCAGGTATTGTCCCTTAAACCGTTGGCATAGGAGCAGTCCCTGCGTTTGCGCCAAGTCCGATCGCCCCAGCCCCAGATCAATTATCACTAGATCCAGGGTTTCGATCGGCGGCAACTCCGGCGAGAGGGCACTGGAAAAACCTCGGGCGGTTTCCAGCATTTGTAGGGCGATCGCCCCATCCGTGTCTTCAATGATCAGTTCTAAATCGGGGTAGGGCTGCAAGCATAGTCGCAACGCTTGACGAAAAATCGGGTCTTCGTCAATCAACATTAATCGAAGCGGGCGGCTAACCTGCGGCTGCATTCCGGTGGAACTTAATAGGGGATAGATAGAATAATCTCTATTCGCCTTACATTAACAGAATTTCTGCTTGGAATTTCAGCCGATTGGTAGACAAGTAGAGCAATACACGAGGTCACAAAAACGCAGAAATGGCGGATGAAAGCACTAAAGGTTCGGTGAAAAACCCAATTTTTGCAGATTGAAAACTTGGGGAACTTTCGGAGCTAGGAATCGTCTGAATTGTATCTGGTCAACCTAGGTATAAAAAGGAACATTGTCCTATGATGCGCGTTTCGGCTCTGACATTTGCGGTCACTCTGGGAACGCTGGTGGCCGCTCCCCCCGCCCCTGCCTTGGGTTCTTCGATCGCTTCTGGTTCAACGAATATCATCGCAGGTTCTGTGTTCCAAATCGCTCAGGTCAGTCGAGCAGAAGATACCTGCGTCAATGCGGCTGAAGATCGGGGGCTACGGGTAGAAGATATCCTGGAAACCAACGAGCAGCCGGGAGGCGCAGAGGTGATCATGCGCGTCAGCCGTCGCAGCGAACGCTATTCCATCGGCTGTGATTACAATAGCTCTAACCGCGCCACCGAACTGTACCGCATCGAAAATGACGGCGATGGCGACTTCCGCGACGATCGCTCTCGGGATAGCTTCGATGATGACTTTCCCTTTGGTTCTGGCAACGATCGGCGCGATCGCTTTTCTAGTTCGGGTGAGGTGCGCGATCGCCAGGATGCCGAGAATATCGCTCGGGATGCCGTGCGCGATCGTCTGGGCATTGATAATTCTGATTCAGAAGTCGTAGACATTCAAAACATCCAACGCGAAAACCGCACCTGGGTCGTGGAAGGCGAAGCCAACGGTGCCCCCTTTGTCGTCAGGATTCGCGCCAGTGATGCCTCCATTCAAGACTTTGATTTGTTCTAAGCGTTTTGAAAAAAAGCCTCAATAAAAGGGAGTGCGCGGCGAAGCCGCGCACTCCCTTTTATTGAGGCTTTTCTGTTTAGCGATCTTGAGGTTGTGGCGCTGCTGGAAGGTTGATCTGGCGAGGCAGGATCAGGGCAGGTGTTACCGATTGACTCGCAGATGAATTCCCAGTTGAATTCACGGCTGGATTCACGGCTGGATTCGCCGCTGAGTTGGGCTGATTCTGCTGGAGCAGTTTGAGGGCAGCCTTTCTCTCCTGAACGGTTTCTTGCATGATGACCTTCAGCCGTTGCAGGGGGTCAAAGGCTTGCAGCGTGGTCGGCACCTTTTTGACCTGAGCGGTCTGAACGCCGTTGATAAACTTGGCCAAGGAATATTCCAGGGCTTGACCTGGGTCCATCGTAATCCAGGTGCCATCTTCGGTTTTTTGGCGGAACTCGAAGTGGAGGTGTGGCCCAGTTGAGAATCCGGTGCTGCCCACCCGACCAATCACTTCACCCTGCTTGACCTTCTCGCCAGGTTTGACAAAGAGTTCGGAAAGGTGACCGTATAGAGTTTCTTCGGCTCCTTTATTGTGTTGCACCACGACCGTTAGGCCGTAGCCTCCCATGAAGTCAGCCACAGAAACTTCACCTTCAAAGGCAGCGAGGACGGGGGTTCCTTGAGGTGCGCCCAGGTCTGTCCCGGAGTGGAAGCGGCTTTCCCCTGAGATGGGGTGAATCCGCCAACCAAAGGCTGAAGTGATGGCTGCTGGAATGGAGAGGGGGAACAGCATACTGAGGTTGCCATTGCCCAGGCGCGCTGGAGGCCGAGCCGTCAGATTGTAGTAGTCGCGTCCGGCGGGAGTGCTGCGGCCTGAAATGCCAATGCCGTAGGAACTGAGATCGACAGGGCCGAGGCTAACTGAGGTATAACCACCCGCAGAACGCTCAATGCCAGAGCCTGCAACGGATTGTCCAGAACCGCTCCATACAGGCTGGGCACAAATGCTTCCCGGCGTGCTATCTCCTGGATTCACGACTGCCTCACATCCCGAGGAGCGCTCAGAAAGAACGACAGCGCTGGGGGATTGGTAAGTTGTCGCGCCCAAGTCATAAGGCGTTGAGTCGATGAAGGCAGAGCCACTGTCTGACCCCTTGCCGCCCAGATTTGCGGCTCTTTCGGCCAAATCGGGGGCGACGAGGGGTTCGTTTGCGGTTTCGGGACTGGGTTCGCTGCTAGATTGCGCCGGGGCGGGAGCTAGTTCCGGCTCCGGTTGGGCGATTTCTGGCGCAGGCGCAGGGGCAGACTCAATCGGCACCTCAACAACGGGGGCGATCGCCTCTTCCGCAGGCTGGAGCAGGTCTTGCGCGCTAGGGAGGGTAGAAACCTCGGAGGAGGGCTGGGCTGGCGGTGAGGTCTGAGCCAGAACTAAGCCGGGGCCAAGGAAACTAATTCCGCTAAGGCAGCTTAATCCTCCGGCCAGCAGCGATCGTTGGCTGAAGAAGCCACGAGATATCTGTTTAGAGTCAGGGCGTTGAGTCATTACTGCGTCTCTGTCAGGAATTGAACGAGCCAAAAGGTTGTGAACGAGCAGTCAGGCTCCGGTGATTGGAGCGGGTGTAAAGCGGCTCGGGGGGCTGCTTTCGGGTTGAGGCTACGGCTTTATCTGAGCTTAATTCAGAGAATCCGTATGATCCCATAGGGAATCCGCTCCCTATTTTAACTACCTTAACTAGGCAATCGTCTAGTCTTACTTTCTGCTTCATCCAGGGGATATGGCCCTCGGGATAGTTTTAAAACTCATTGGAAGTCTTTATGAAAGAAGGTTTGAGGCACCCCGAAAAAGCTCAAAATCAAGATAAAAATAAAATTTATTTAAAGTTTGAAGAGGGCGATCGCAGTGCTTAGGTATCCCCATTTATAGAGTTTTGATAAAGGGTTGACAAAAATTTAAAGAGAAAAGTTCCAAAGTGGCGATCGCTGACCCTGCACCGCTGATTCTTTCGGTCATTTTTTGAGCAGATTCTGTAGACATGACCTATCGGGGTTACCCGATTAGAAAAGCCTCTCTAGGATGCAGCTAGTGTACAGCATTCCAGAGAGGCTTTCTAGATTTATGTCTTTTGAAAAAATTATCTTGAGGGAGAGAAGCTCAGCCCTGTTGGTCTAGATTTGGGCACGAATCGTGAAAAAGTAATCGCCCCCTGGCTCCAACTGATAGTCGCAGCGCTCCAGAAATCGGCTCAAGGGTTCTTTGATCAAGGCTCGTCCCAGAGACGGCTCCACCGACAACTGCCCCTGCCGAAACCGCCACTGAAACTGCCACTCATACTCACTCACCCGCACCTCACCCTCAATCTTGCCCTGCTGCCAGGACTGGTGCGTAATCCGAACATGGGCGGTGGTTTCGGGGAGTCGTTTGGTCACGGATGGGGAGTGGGGAGTGGGGGGATGGGGAGTAAGGGAGTGGGGAGTAAGGGAGTGGGGAGTAAGGGAGTGGGGAGTGGGGAGGTGGGGAGTGGGGAGGTGGGGAGTGGGGAGGTGGGGAGGTGGGGAGAGAATTGCAGTTCTCTTGATGAGATTCATCGTTCATCAATGTTGCTCTCAAGGTTGATCTCGATGAATTTGTCTATGTTCTCCCCTACTCCCCACTCCCTTACTCCCTTACTCCCTCACTTTAGAAGCTGACTTTCCGTTTTACAAGTTGAGCGTCCGGTTCGTTGACCCAGAGGACAAGACCCTTGGGGACGCGGGTGAGGATAACGCGATCGCCTCTTCCCATCATTAGCGCTGCTTTTTGGCGAGCGACCTCTATCGAGGAGAAGACTTTAACGTAGACGTAGAATTCACCTTCAAAAATAATGGCACTGGTGGGCTTGGGGGTGCCGGGAAGGAGGACATGACATTTATCGACTAATCTTTGAATAAAAATAGGTGGTGGCTCGATAGAGGGTTGATTTTGCATGGAAACCTTTGGGGAGATTGTTCTGATGATTGTTCTAAGAAGGGGGTTCTAAATCGCTGTGGTGGCGGTTAGATGGGCTTCTGAAAATTGGGCATCAAATTGGGCATCAAATTGGGCACAGACAAGAGTCGTTATACTCTTTTAGGAACTGTAACGATTTTTATTCGTATGTCAAACCGTTGAAATACAAATTTTTGTCTCATTTCTGAGCCAGCCTCGCTCCAAATTTTGGCTCAGTTTTGGCCTATTCTGGCCTCATTTTCGTCCTTTCATAGCCCATTTCATAGTCCATTGCGATGTTGAACACCATGTCAGAAACTTTCTTGGAACCTCCCACGACCGATATTTTGGCTCAGCTTAGCGCTGACTATGCCCGATTTCCCAAGCAGCAGTCCTTTGAGCTTTACGCGGCCAATGTTTACTTTAAAGACCCGATGAATGAGTTTGTCGGGCGCGATCGCTACCAAAAAATGATCGCATTCCTCGACACCTGGCTGCAGGATCTCAAAATCGACCTCCACCAGATTCAGCAAAACGGCTCCGACATCAGAACCGACTGGACGCTGCGTCTAACACCACCCCTCCCCTGGAAGCCCAAAGTGGTCGTCGATGGCTGGAGCGAACTCAAGCTCGACTCAGCGGGTTTAATCATTTCCCATATTGACTACTGGCACTGCTCCCGGTTGGCCGTTCTCAAGCAGCACTTGCCGTTTTAAGTGAATTGGGGTCAAGCCGTTTGGGGTAGAGCGATCGCCCCCAATCTTCAATTTTAATCCAACATCTGAATACCTGTTCAGATATTAAAATCTATGCTACCTTAGAGAGAAGTAGATGAGTTTTTGAATCGAGGTAGACTTCCATGACCAGCATGACCCAAATGAAATGTGCCTGCGAATCCTGTCTGTGTATCGTTTCGCTGACAGATGCGATCGCCAAAGAAAACAAACACTATTGCAGCGAAGCCTGTGCCAACGGCCACCCCAACGGCCAAGGCTGCGGCCACCAAGGCTGTGGCTGCTAACTCTAGCTGCTAAATCGCGAATCAATCAAATAGTCAAATAAAAGGAGGGATGATGCATGACCTGCATCATCCCCTCCTTTTTGTAAATTGGTTTGTAAATTGAATGGATTAGGAAAGTCAGAAAGTTGATTCAGAACTTGATTCAAGAATCAATCACCCGAGGAAAAGCAACCAGAGCGATCGCAAGGAAATGACTAGCAATCCCCCCTTTCGCCTTTCGCCTTTCCCCTTTCCCCCTTCCCCTTACAATCCCGTCATCACCGCCTTCGCCGCCGCCAACGTCCGCTCCACATCTTCGTCCGTGTGCGCTAGTGAAGTGAATCCTGCCTCAAACTGCGAGGGCGCAAGGTAAACACCATGCTCCAACATGCCCCGGTGGAAGCGGGCAAACTTGGCGGTATCCGCTTTTTTGGCATCTTCGTAGTTATGCACTGGGCCTTCAGCGAAGAAGAAGCCGAACATGCCACTGATTTGGCCACCGCAGGCCGCATGACCCGTTTCTTTGGCAATTTGCAGCATCCCTTCAGCCAGCTTTTTGGTAATGCGATCGAGCTGTTCGTAAGATCCGGGACGTTGCAGCAGTTCCAGGGTTTTGATGCCAGCGGTCATGGCTAGCGGATTGCCCGAGAGCGTTCCGGCCTGGTACATAGGGCCTGCCGGAGCCACCATGGACATAATTTCGCGCTTGCCGCCGTAGGCTCCAACGGGTAAGCCACCGCCGATGACCTTGCCCAGCGTGGTCAAGTCGGGGGTAATGCCGAATTTTTCCTGGGCACCGCCGTAGGCAATGCGAAATCCAGTCATGACTTCATCAAACACTAACAGAGCGCCATGTTCGCGGGTG
The DNA here is from genome assembly GCA_025454315.1 of Oculatellaceae cyanobacterium Prado106. GTDB lineage: Bacteria > Cyanobacteriota > Cyanobacteriia > Elainellales > Elainellaceae > Prado106. The sequence goes on along the minus strand of JALOOP010000221.1, from coordinate 3,686 downwards.
AGTTCGCGCAAGCCTTCTAAGAATCCAGCATCGGGAGTAATGAATCCTGCATTGCCCACGACAGGTTCTAGAATCACGCCCGAGATTTGATCTGGGTTTTCGACAAAGAGGGCTTTGACGGCTTCCAGGTCATTGTAGGGAGCGGTCAGGGTATTGGCCGTGGTGCTCTTGGGAACGCCAGGGGAATCCGGCAGTCCCAGCGTGGCAACGCCTGACCCGGCTTTGACCAGGAACATATCGGCATGGCCGTGATAGCAGCCTTCAAATTTGATCACCTTGTCGCGTCCGGTGTAAGCCCGCATCAGGCGCAGAACGGCCATGCAGGCTTCTGTGCCGGAGTTGACGAAGCGAACCATTTCAATGCTGGGGACGGCATCAATCACCATTTCGGCCAGCACATTTTCCTGGTAGCAGGGAGCGCCAAAGCTGGTGCCTTTGTCCAGGGCTTCCTTGAGGGCGCTGACCACTTCGGGATGGGTATGGCCGCAGATGGCAGGCCCCCAGGTGCCAACATAGTCAATGTACTGGTTGCCGTCTACGTCCCAAACATAGGCACCCAGGACGCGATCGAACACAATCGGCTGTCCACCGACGGACTTGAAGGCTCGCACGGGAGAGCTAACGCCACCCGGCATGAGTTTTTGAGCCGCTGCAAAGATTTCTTCTGATCTGGTGGTTTTAAGGCTAGTAGTAACCAAAACGCTCTCCTCGTAATGCTTTCAATGGAATCTTTTGAATAGGGGCTGAAATATCCTGAACTTACCCAGAGCCAATCGAAGGGCAAAATCAGGGAGCGATCGCCCAATACCGTTCACTCGAACCGTCCAACTGAACCGTCCAGTCGAATCGTTCAATCGCAATCATTCAATCTAATATCTTATGCCTGTGGGGGGCAATCGATGCAAATCCTTCTGCATAGACGAAGAATTGGATTCAACATCGGATTCAAAATATGATGCAACCATCACTCGATCGCCAGTACAGAGGACATCTCCCTCAGTCTAGCGCCCCATTCCCAGATATGAGTCCCAGATTAGCTCTTCCCTGAAAACCAACAACGCCCCTTACTCCATCACCTCCAAGAATTTCTTTGGACTCCATCCACGCTTCCCCCTTCCCCCTTCCCCTTTCCCCTTTCCCCCTTCCCCTGCCTCTCCCCTTTCCTTCTTTTCCCACAAAATAGCGCCGGATCGCGAGGACTAGCCCAGAAGGCTGAGTTCCCCTATGATTCTCTTCAAGTAGCTTTTTCGTAGTAGCGCAACACTTTAGTAATCTGGGGAGACGCATCATGAGATGGCGGAATATGCGGCGCAGTTCCAATGTGGAAGATGTGCGGGGGGCGAGACGAGGGGGCGGTCGAGCCGCTGGGGGGATTGGCATTGGGGGTATTGTGATTGCCCTTTTGGCCAGTTTGATCTTTGGGGTTGATCCCAGTACGGTGCTGGTGGGGCTACAGCAGGGCGGCGGCATTGCGCCACCCGCTGAGGTACAAGTGGCTCCCATTGGCGATCGCGACTCCGACTTTGTCAAAGCTGTCCTGGGCGACACCGAAGATACCTGGGGGCGAATTTTTCCGCAGCAAATTGGGCGACCCTATGAGCCGCCTAGACTGGTGTTGTTTAGTGGTGCAGTCGATTCGGCCTGTGGCTTTGCTGAGGCGGCGATGGGGCCGTTTTATTGTCCGCGCGATCGCAAAGTTTATCTCGACATGAGCTTCTTCCAGCAGGTCAAAGCTGCCGCCCGAGAGGATGCAGACTTTGCGCGGGCTTATGCGATCGCCCATGAAATCGGCCACCATATCCAAACCGTGCTAGGCATCTCCGAGCAGGTCAACCGCCTCCAATCTCGCTCCAATGAAGCCACCTCCAATGATCTGTCAGTTCGACAAGAACTCCAGGCCGACTGTTTCGCCGGGGTCTGGGGACATTCCACCGCAGAGCGAGGTTTGGTCGATGATCAGGCGATTAAGTCGGCAATGGAAACCGCTGCCCAAATCGGCGATGACTATTTGCAATACCAGGCCAGAGGCTATGTCGTCCCCGACTCCTTTACCCATGGATCTTCAGAACAGCGAGTCACCTGGTTTGCTAGAGGACTCAAAACCGGAGATGTGAACCAGTGCGATACCTTTAGTACTCGCCAAGTTGAGGGATTTTCCAATCTACGGGGTTAATCCCGAAACAGGGCTAGCGGTGTAGGATCGGAGTGTCGGTTTCCCTTAATCGGTTTCCTTTAAACTTGTGAACTCAGATACCTCGTCAGCGACTCCTCTGACTTCTCCAACAACGCCTCCAGCCCAGGAGATTCAGGCTCTTTTCGACCGGATTGCTCCCAGCTATGACCAACTCAACGATGGTCTGAGTCTGGGGCTACATCGCATTTGGAAACAGATGGCTGTCCGCTGGAGCGGCGCGGCGATCGGGGATACCTGCGTAGATATCTGCTGTGGCAGCGGCGATGTGGCGCGTCTGTTGGCGCATCGCGTCGGGGCACAGGGTCAGGTGTATGGCGTTGACTTTGCAGCGGCACAGTTGGCGATCGCTCAATCCCACCCGCACCAAGCGATTCGTCCCGTCACCTGGATCGAAGCCGATGCCCTGCACCTGCCCTTTGACGACCAGACCTTCGATGCGGCCACCCTAAGCTATGGCCTCCGCAACCTCGTGGACATTCCCGGCAGCCTCCGGGAAATCCACCGTGTTCTGAAGCCTACGGCTAAAGTTGCGATCCTAGATTTTCACCGTCCCCAAAGTCCGCTCTTTCGCACCTTTCAGCAGTGGTATCTCGACCATTGGGTAGTGCCAACCGCCCAACGGCTCGGACTGCGTGAGGAGTATGCTTATATTAGCGCTAGCCTCGATCGCTTCCCCATCGGCTCAGAACAGGTCAAACTGGCTCTGGATGCAGGATTTTCCACTGCAACGCACTACCCGATCACGGGTGGCATGATGGGCGTATTGGTTGCAACCAAAGGCGACGCTACCCCGGACGCTACCCCACAAAATCCCCACTAAAATAAAAAATCCCCGACCAAAAGCCAGGGATGGAATAGGGTGCATCTACCACTTCATTATCCGTACCTTTTAAGGGGCGATCCGGAAGGATCTGGACAATTCTTTTGGAAGGGGAAAGGGATAAGGGAAAAGGCGAAAGGGGCAAGGGGAAAGGCGAAAGGGGAAGTTTCTACTCATCCCATTTCTACCCATCCCATTTCTACCCATCAGTTGTTTTCTGGATTTTCTGAGCAGAAGGCTATCCTGTCTCTGAAAGTCCCCAACGGCTTGCCCCTTGGGAAGAAACCGAACCCCCTTGAAAAGTCCAAAATTGATCCAAATTTCCCTCGTAATCTAAAAGTTTCTGAAATTTTTTAGGGAATCCCCAGCCACAAAACCAATCCCCTTTCGCCTTTCCCCTTTCCCCTTTCGCCCTTCCCCTTTCGCCTTTCCCCTTTCCCCTTTCGCCCTTCCCCTTTCGCCCTTCCCCTGTCACCCCACCTCCCCACTTCCCCTTGAACCCCCCTCAATTCTGGCTACTCCTATCCCCTCCCATCGTTGGCGGCATTATTGGCTACTTCACCAATGACATTGCCATCAAGATGCTGTTTCGTCCTTACAAGGCGCTGTACCTGGGGGGACGAAAGCTGCCGTTTACGCCGGGGTTGATTCCTAGCAATCAGGAACGGTTGG
>JALOOP010000220.1 GCA_025454315.1 Oculatellaceae cyanobacterium Prado106 | reverse complement strand
TTCTCAAACGGCAGGATGACCAGGTGCAACTGGTGGCTAAGGAGAGCGATCGCATCACCAGCGAAACCCTAGAAGCCGATTATTTTGTCTTTGCCGCTGATATTCCCGGCATTCAGCATCTCTTCCATCTCTCCGAAGGTTCTGTCCCGGCTGAACTGACCCAGCAAGTCGATCAACTCCAGGTCGCCGATCCCTTTGCAGTTGTCCGGTTCTGGTTCGATCGCGATTTTGAATGGCCGCACAGCAACTTCACCTCCTTCTCCGGCTACCGTCTCACCGACAGCATCACCCTCTACCACCGCATCCAGGAAGACTACATCGCTTGGGCTAGCGAAACGGGCGGCTGTGTCGTCGAACTGCACGCCTACTGCTACAAGGAAAAGGAATTCCCTACCCAACAAGCCCTGCTCACCACCTTCGAGCAAGAACTCTACGAAATCGTCCCCCAACTCCAGGGCGCAACCCTCCTCCACCGAGAGCTTGTCAACCAAAAAAACTTCGCCGGATTCCCCCCCGGCAGCTACCCCAACCGCCCCATGTCCGCCACCGCCGCCGCCAACCTGATGTTTGCCGGCGACTGGGTGAAAATGCCCTTCCCCTGCGGCCTCATGGAACGCGCCATCAGCAGCGGCTTCCTGGCCGCCAACGAGATTCTCCATCAAGAAGGGGTACAGCGGCGATCGCTCCTTTCGGTGAATCCGCAGGGGGTGCTTCAGATCTGAGAAGGGGAAAGGGAAAAGGGGAAAGGGAAAAGGGGAAAGGATGGGGCTTTGAGATCTCTAGAACGAAGTCATGGAAAGATCTCAAGAAGAAGTCCTAGAGATCTTATGGAGATTTCAAAGAGGAACCAGTGATTTCCCCTTTCGCCTTTTCCCTTTCCCCCTTCCCCTTTCCCCTTTCGCCCAACCAGACTCCCCAAGAGAATCCAATCCATTCACCCATTTAAGTGATATGATCTGAACTTTGGAGTCTAGAATTAGAAATTAGACTACCGCTCTACGTACTCATAGGAGTTTGATTTTCAGGCATGATTAAGCTTCGCTTAAAGCGCTTCGGCAAAAAATTTGAAGCCAGCTACCGGATTGTGGCGATGAAAAATGACACTCGCCGCGATGGTCGTCCGCTGGAAGAACTGGGCTTCTACAACCCCAGAACCGACCAGGTTGAACTGAACGTTCCCGCTGTGATTAAACGCCTGCAAGAAGGCGCACAGCCCACCCGAACGGTTCGCAGCATTCTCGAAAAAGCCAAGGTTTACGAACAGCTAAAGACCACTTGAAGACCCCTTCCTCTCTTGCCTGATCTCGTTGGTGTGCGCCGTGTCTGAGACTGATACCTCCGTCCTACCCTCCACTCCTAGCATTAGCCCAGACTATCCGGGGCTAGTGACTTACCTTGTCAAGCCTTTTCTGGAATCCCCCGATTCGCTCAAGGTCGATTGCGAAGTCTCTCGATCGGCGCGAATTTTGGTGCGGGTAGCGTTTGAGGGTGAAGACAAAGGACGGGTGTTCGGTCGAGGCGGGCGCAACATTCAGGCGGTGCGGACGGTGCTTCAAGCGGTGGCTCAAGCTGCGGGGCAGGTGGCTCACCTGGAGGTCTTTGGTGGACAGCCAGAACGCGAAGGCGGACGCGAAGGCGGCTCGGACGATCGCCGTTCTGCACCTCGCTCCCAAGGAGACAATGCCCGTCGCCCTCCCAGACCCCGAACCCGCTAGCCAGACCCGCTAGCCACACTTGCTCGGTAGAATCATAATGAAACCCTATATCTGTGTGTTGACTGGATGGCAACATCCTTAACCATCGAATTACCTAGCCCTGATAGTGCGATCGCCCTCGCTGGCAATCAGGAAGACAACCTCAAGCTCCTTGCACAACAGACAGGAGCTAGTCTTGTCCTACGTGGACAGGATCTGGTGGTATCGGGCACTGAGAATCAGGTCGAACTGGTGGGGCGGTTGGTGCGATCGCTCGAACCCTACTGGAGTCAAGGCAAAGCCATTACCGGGGTCGATATCCTGACGGCACGCCATGCCCTCAACAGCCAGCGCCAGGACGAACTCCAGGCACTCCAGCAGGATGTGCTGGCACGGACTCGGCGGGGCGAAGAAATTCGGGCTAAAACCTTTCGCCAGCGGCAGTATATCCAGGCGATTCGCAGCCATGATATGACCTTTTGCATCGGCCCTGCGGGGACGGGCAAGACGTTTTTGGCCGCAGTTGTGGCGGTGCAGGCGTTGTTGTCGAACCAGTATGAACGGTTGATTTTGACTCGTCCAGCCGTTGAAGCGGGCGAGAAATTGGGTTTTTTGCCGGGAGACTTGCAGCAGAAGATTGATCCCTACCTGCGTCCGCTCTACGATGCGCTGTACGAATTAATCGATGCTGAAAAGATTCCTGCCCTGATGGAACGGGGCGTGATTGAGGTTGCGCCGCTGGCCTACATGCGGGGACGCACGCTGAACAATGCCTTTGTCATTCTCGATGAAGCCCAGAACACCACGCCTTCCCAGATGAAAATGGTGTTGACGCGGTTGGGCTTTAAGTCGCGCATGGTCGTTACGGGAGACATAACACAGACGGATTTGCCATCCTATCAACAGTCTGGCTTAGCGGTGGCTCAGCGGATTTTGCAGAGAGTGGATGGGATTGCGTTTTGTGAATTGACGAAAGCCGATGTGGTTCGGCATCCGCTGGTGCAGCGCATTGTTGCAGCCTATGAAGAGTTTGAGAATTTAAAACAGCCCTTGAAATAGATCTGACTGATTTTGGTCAGCTAACGCCCTTGAGTCAAAGGGGTCACTATTTCTGGTAATCTTGGCCTTTGGGTAGACAAAGCGCAAGGAATTTCCATGCTAAATTCAGTCCCTTGGCCTACCTTAGACATACAGGTGAGCGCACCTTGATGTTTTTCTACAACAATTTGATAACTGATGGACAAGCCTAATCCGGTTCCTTTGCCCACTGGTTTTGTCGTGAAAAATGGATCAAAGAGTCGGGCTTGAATGGCTTCAGAAATGCCGCCACCATTATCAGCAATGCGGACTAATACGCTGTTGGGTACAGCTTCGGTCGTGATAGTGATCTGGCTGGAGCGCTTCGTTTCACCGTCAAAGACCTGCTGGTTGCGATATTCTTCAAGGGCATCAAGGGCATTGCTGATCAAATTCATAAAGACCTGATTGAGTTGCCCTGCATAGCAATCAATCAGGGGCAAGTCGCCATAGTTTTTAATTAGTGCGACCTCAGAAGCATTGGCAGCAGTAAAGCGGTTCTTCAGAATCAGCAGGGTACTCTCTAGCCCTTCATGAATATCGACCCGTTTCATTTCTGCCTCATCAAGGCGAGAGAAGTTTCGCAGCGACAGGACAATTTCTCGAATGCGATCGGTTCCCAAGCTCATGGAATCCAGAGTCTTTGGAAAATCCTCCAGCAGAAAATCCAGGTCGATCGATTGCATTAGCTCAGCCAGTTCTGCCGTCGGCTGAGGATAGGTAGACTGATAGAGACTTAGAAGGTTGAGTAAGTCCTGAGTGTAGTCCTTGGCATGTTTGACATTGCCATGAATGAAGTTGACTGGATTGTTGATTTCATGGGCTACTCCAGCTACAAGTTGCCCTAGACTCGACATTTTTTCTGTCTGAATCAGTTGGGCTTGCGTGCTTTGTAATTCTTTCAGGGCTGTTGTCAGCTTAAGCGCTTGAGCCTCAGCGATATCAGCCAGGTTTTCCTGGATTTGTAGGGCGCTGTGGAGTTGCGATCGCTGTTGGGTTAACTCATCGGTGAGCTTTTTAGATTCGTCTAAAGCCGCCTGTTGGGCTTGCAATAAAAAGAGAAAATCAACAATTGGATCATGAATGGCAAAGTCTTTGAGCTTCAAGCCCAAAGGTGCCAAACTAGCGGTTTCGGTAATCCAGGGAGTGCCGAGGAAGAACATCACATCCTCCTCGGCTAGATACATCATTTGTCCTTTGAGCTGCATTCCCGTGTGAATCGACTCCAGGAGGAAAAGCGATCGCATCTGCTTTTGAATCGCATCAAACTCAACCGCCACTTTAGGGCGATTAATTTGAAAATTTTGATTGACCTGACTGCCAATCAGCGTCCCTGTGTGAACCCGCTGGATCACTTCTCCAGCTTGAATAATCTGATGCGCTCGGTCAAAGACGAAATGAAAAGGAAAAGCAGTCGCAACCAACTGCGGCGGTAAGCTGAGATGTGGAGCAACCATATCCGATTCACTTCATCCTATTGATGGCAACTAATGGCAATAAAGAATCGGACAGGGGCATAACCTTGCCTCATAAGCTATTGAAATATTTAAGCTATTGAAATATTCCCTGAACCGCCAATCCAGTAATCTCTGTGGGCGCATAGAAGCTGAAAATTAAATCCGGTAATCCTTTTGGGATAGGCATCTCGCCTGTTCGCGCTCTAGGACAGGCGAGACGCCTATCCCACAAATCCCCGATTATTCTCTTAATCTTCATGGATGCGCCCTAGTCTAACGGAATGCACCTGTGTTCTCTTTTTGACTGCCGGGTTATTTGACTGCCAGGTTAATCGTTGGGTTTATATTTGATCGAAAACTCGTCATAGTCAGCTCCTTCTTCTCGGCTTTTCATCTTTCATCTTTCATCTGGGTCACGTCCACCTCAGTATCAAATCTGGTGCCCAACCCTTTGACCAATCCAACCACCATCGGAGCCAGTCCTTCTCGCTGTGATCGATACTCCAGGCTGAGGGTTCGCTCCTCAGTTTCGTTGCACTCGAAGGAGGGCGGTTTTAGGTTGGGAAAACTCACGCCGACTCGGGCATGCATGTTGTCCAGGTTTTGCAAAAATTCGGGCAGATCTTCACCGCTCATATCGAGCATTTCGCCATAGCCTTCCTGAGCCGTATACTGAACCCAAAACGCCCCAAAAGCTTCCATAATCTGCGCCGGAGAGAGGTTGAGAACGGCGCTAGCGGCCTTGACTAATCGATGGGTGACATCGTCGGGGTAGCCTTCCATGCTGAGGAAGGTATCGACTTCTACATGAGCCTTTTGTCGAATCTCATCCCAGGTTTCTGAGCCAAATTGGGTGACGACCATATCGGCGATCGCTTTGTTGACTAATCCGTACATGCTCTAACTCCTGAAGGGGTTTTAAACATCGCAAATTTAGTTCATAAAATTACGATTCGCATAGAATTCCCCTTCTGAGAGCTAAATATAAATCTCCGCTCGCAAAGTCCTAATAGGTGCTGCGTTGTCTGCGTAGAAATTGACAAGGGGCTGTTCTCATTCCATTTTTCGGTGACCTCTGAGAGAGAATCCTAGACTTTCGTAGAAACGTCCTTAGCGCTCCACAGTCTCGTGAATCGCCAAAGTGAATCGCATAGATAAAAACAAATAAAAATAAAAACAAATAAAAATAGAGCGGATGCAAGATGGCTCCACTCTATTTCTTCTGGTTCTAGTTCTGCCTATTGCTGGCCTATTGCTGGCCTAGTGCTAATCGAAGAACGCTGTCGAAGGTTCTGACTACTCCATGATGTAATCCTGGATGGCCTTGACATCGAGCGGTTGGGACTGGAGCGATCGCATAGCCGCCGCTGCTGCTTTTGCTGCGGCGATCGTGGTAATCGTGGGGATCTTGTAGTTGAGGGCAGTCCGGCGGATGGAGCGATCGTCCAACTGAGCGGTTTCACCAATGGGGGTGTTGATGATCAGTTGAATTTGCTGATTTTTGATCCAGTCCACCACATTGGGGCGGCCTTCGTGGATCTTCAGGACTAGCTCAATTTCTAGACCATGTTCTTTCAAGACCTTCTGGGTACCGGATGTAGCCACCACCTTTAGACCCAGGTCAATTAGGTCGCGAACCACGGGGACGGCGGAGACTTTGTCGCGATCGTTCATCGACACAAACACGGTGCCCGATAGCGGCAGGCTCTGATAGGCCGCCAGTTCGGCCTTGGCGTAGGCTTTGCCAAAGTCGGTGTCAATGCCCATAACTTCTCCCGTCGATCGCATCTCGGGACCCAAAATGGTGTCGGTGCCAGGGAATTTGTCGAAGGGCAAGACGGCTTCTTTGACCGAGATATGTTTGGGAATCATTTCCTGGGTAAAGCCAAGGGATTCCAGGGTTGCGCCTGCCATGACCCGGACGGCCATCTTGGCAAGGGGAATGCCGATCGCCTTGGAGACAAAGGGTACCGTCCGCGAAGCGCGGGGATTGGCTTCCAGGATGTATACCTGATCGCCTTGCACTGCAAATTGGATGTTCATCAAGCCCACGACCTTGAGTGCCTTCGCCAGTTGCACCGTCCAGGTGCGGATGCGGTCTAGCACTTCTTTGGGCAGGGTTACCGTTGGGATCGAGCAGGCAGAGTCGCCGGAGTGGATGCCCGCTTGTTCAATGTGTTCCATCACGCCCCCAATCACCACATTGCCTTGGAGATCGGCGATCGCATCCACATCGACTTCAACCGCATTTTCCAAAAATCGGTCGATCAAAATGGGATGGTCTGGCTCCACCTGTACCGCGTAGGTCATGTAGCGCTCCAGATCCGTGTCCGAGTAGACAATCTCCATAGCGCGTCCCCCCAGGACATAGCTGGGGCGCACGACTACCGGATAGTTAATCCGCTGGGCAATCCGCAGTGCTTCTTCGTAGCTACGGGCAATGCCGTTGGCAGGCTGCTGAATCTCGAGTTCTCGGAGAATCTTCTCGAAGCGCTCCCGGTCTTCGGCGGCATCAATCGAGTCGGGCGAGGTACCCCAGATTTTGGTGGAGACGGTCGTCGTTGTGTCGTTGAGGTATTCCTGGAGCGGAACGGCTAGTTTCAGTGGGGTTTGTCCGCCGAACTGGATGATCACGCCTTCGGGGTTTTCGGCTTCTAGAATGTTCAGGACATCTTCTCGGGTAAGCGGTTCAAAATAGAGGCGATCGCTCGTGTCGTAATCGGTCGAAACCGTCTCCGGGTTGGAGTTGACCATGATGGTTTCAAAGTCATCCGCTTGCAGCGCATAGGAGGCATGACAGCAGCAGTAGTCAAACTCAATGCCCTGGCCAATGCGATTGGGGCCGCCGCCCAGGATCATCACCTTGCGCCGATTCGAGGGCAACACTTCAGATTCCACCGCAGAACCGCTGTCCTCCGCCGTGGCCATCACTTCGGATTCGTAGGTGGAATAGTAGTAGGGCGTGAAGGCTTCAAATTCGGCAGCACAGGTATCGACGGTTTTGTAGACCGGAATGATGTTGAGAGTTTTGCGATAGGTGCGGACTTCGTTTTCGGTGGTTTTGGTGGCGTAGGCGATTTGGCGATCGCTAAATCCCTGTTGTTTCACTGCATAAAGCTGATCCCGGCTGAGGCTATTCAACGGGGTGCGCTTGAGGAATTTTTCGGTTTCTAGGAGTTCCTGGAGCTTGTCGAGAAACCAGGGATCGATCGCCGTCAGTTCAAAAATTTCCTCCACGCTCATGCCCATCTGGAAGGCGTGGCGGACGGTGAAAATTCGATCGGGGTTGGGGGTTCGCAGTCCGGCGCGGATTTGCTCCAGGCTAGGGAGTTTTTCGTTGCGATCGCAGCCCCACCCGGCTCGGCCAATCTCTAGCGATCGCAATGCCTTCTGGAACGACTCATGGAAGGTGCGCCCGATCGCCATCGCTTCGCCCACGGACTTCATCTGGGTGGTCAGCACGGGATTGGAACCGGGGAATTTTTCAAAGGCAAAGCGGGGAATTTTGGTCACCACATAGTCAATGGTGGGTTCAAAGCTAGCAGGCGTTTTCTTCGTGATGTCGTTGGGGATTTCGTCCAGAGTGTAGCCGACGGCCAGCTTGGCGGCAAATTTGGCGATCGGGAATCCGGTGGCCTTAGAAGCCAAAGCCGAACTGCGTGACACCCGAGGATTCATTTCAATGACCACCACTTCGCCCGTCACCGGATTGACGGCAAACTGAATGTTCGACCCGCCCGTTTCTACGCCAATTTCTCGAATGATTTTGATCGAGGCATCCCGCAGGCGCTGGTACTCTTTGTCGGTCAGGGTTTGGGCAGGCGCGACGGTGATGGAATCTCCGGTGTGAATCCCCATGGGATCGAGGTTTTCAATGGAGCAAATGATGACGACGTTATCGGCCAGGTCGCGCATCACTTCTAGCTCATATTCTTTCCAGCCCAGCAGCGACTTTTCGACCAGGATCTGGGAAACGGGGCTGGCATCGAGGCCGGATTGGGCGATCGCCTCAAACTCTTCCTGGTTGTAGGCGATCCCGCCGCCTGTGCCGCCGAGGGTGAATGCGGGACGAATAATCAAGGGATAACTACCAATTTGATGGCCAATGTCCTTGGCTTCGGCCATCGTTTCGGCCAGTCCGGAAGGACAAACGCCAACGCCAATGCGCTGCATGGCCTCTTTGAAAAGCTTGCGGTCTTCGGCCATTTCGATCGCAGGCAGCTTTGCCCCAATCAACTCAACGCCGTACTTGTCGAGGACACCACTCTTGGCCAATTTGACGGCCAGGTTGAGCGCCGTTTGTCCACCCATCGTGGGCAGCAGGGCATCCGGTCGCTCGGCTTCGATGACTTTTTCGATCAGTTCGGGAATGAGGGGTTCAATGTAGGTGCGATCGGCGGTTTCGGGATCGGTCATGATGGTGGCCGGGTTGGAGTTGACCAACACGACTTCGTAGCCTTCCTCTCGCAGGGCTTTGCAGGCTTGGGTTCCAGAATAGTCAAACTCGCAGGCTTGGCCAATGACGATCGGGCCAGAACCAATCAGCAGAATTTTGTGCAGGTCATTACGGCGAGGCATAGGGCAAATCGGTAAGGGGGCGAAGGGTGAGAATGGGTTGGGCAATCTATCTGGAAAATCTATCTGGAAAATCTAATGGGGGAATCTAAATCCAAACTATTTTAAGGGCATTACCGGATTCGTTTTGACTTTCTCGATTCAAGTCTTTAGGTTTCGGTGGGGGGCAAGAGGGAAAAGGGGGAACACAGATGCACACAGATAAACACAGATGAATGCGGATGAATGGGGATAGGAGAACGGGGAGGAGCGAAAGGGGGAGGGGGAATGTTTGGGTTGCGCGACTTGCTTGAGGAAATCCATGACAATTCCCTGTTCAGATCAGCAATCTGAACAGGGATAAGTCTTCAACTTTCCTCATGACCGATGAAAAGTCAACCAGAGAATTTTTTCCTGGAAGCACCGGATGCGATGGGGCTGTGCATTGGATATTGAGGACTCAATGGACATCCATAACATGAGCTGATTTAGACGGGTAAATTTTCCCGAGGGTTGAAGGCTTCCAGGTGTCTGAGCTTTTCGTATAGCTCTCGTTCCTGGGGCGTTAATTCCTTGGGGGTGACGATCTGAATTTCGACGATTTGATCGCCGCGATCGCCATCCACCAAATACCCCTTGCCGCCCATTCTCAGCCTTTGTCCCGATCGCACCCCCGGCGGGATCATCATCTTGACCAGACCATCTAGGGTGGGTACTTCGATCGCCCCTCCCAGAACAGCTTCCGTCGGTGTCACAGGCAACTGACAGTAAATATCGGCTCCGTCCACCTGGAAAAAAGGATGGGGAGAAACTTCGATTTGCAAATATAGATCACCGCCTGAAATGCCCTGGCCTCTGAGGCGCACCTTTTGCCCCGTAAACATTCCGGGGGGCATGTTGACTTCGAGCGATCGCCCATCTTCCAGACGAATCCGCTCCCGTCCGCCTGTAAACGCTCGCTCTAAAGGCACAGTGAGTTGAGCCTCGGCATTGCGAGGGCTGGCGGTGGAAGCGGTGGAGGCGGGGGAAGCTTTCTTGCGGGTTCCCGGTTGGTAGGAGTCACGGGCTTCGGGTTTGGAGCTGTCGCTACGCTGCGGTTCCCGGCGTTTGGGTTCGTCGCGGTTGAGGAGCTGATCGACAAAGGAGTTGAAGTCCCGGTATTTGCCAAAGTCCATGACTCCGGAGCGATTGCCTCGGTTACCCCAGGCGGGTGTGCGGGGAGTCGCTTCCTGGAAGCCACCCTGCTTCCAGAATCGGCTGTACTGGTCGTACTGAGCGCGCTTGCCGCTATCGGACAGCACTTCATACGCCTCGCCCAAATCCTTGAACTTTTCCTCCGCTGACTTGTCCCCTGGATTCAGGTCAGGATGGTAGGTACGGGCGAGTTTGCGATAGGCTTTTTTGATTTCTTCGATGGTTGAGTCGCGGGGCACTCCCAAAATGGAGTAGTAATTTCGGAAGTTTTGCATAGGCTGCGGGTGGGAGGGAGTGGGGAGTGGGGAGTAGGGGAAAGGCGAAGGGGGAAAGGGGAAAGGGGGGAACCTCGAAACAGCCATTGGAGTTTCTACGGTGAAGTGATCCTGGAATTACCCTTTCCCCTTTTCCCTTTCCCCTTCTCCCTAGTTACAGCCATTCATCCTCATCACCCCATTCCTCGTCAGCGGCGTTGCTATAGCGCTCAAGGCGGGAGTTGGGGTTGGGGGGGCGGCGATCGCTCCTAGGGGCACTGTCTCGGTTGGCGGGGCGATCGCTACTGCTGTAGGGATCGCGGCTGCGAGGGCTGTCGTCTGGGTTGCGGCTGGCTTTGTAGGCGTCGCGTTTGGTGGGGGTGCTGCGATCGGGAGGTGTGAGGCCACTGCGAGGGGAGTCGCGATCGTCGCGGCGGGTGTCCCGGTTGGTGGGGCGATCGGAGTAGAAGTCGTAGTCGTCGCGGCGATCGGGGCTGGGAGTGGGGCTGCGATCGGGACTTGAATTGGGCGATCGGCGAGGGTTGCCCCCGTCCTCGTCTGGGCGGCGGCTGGGGGAAGAGTCGCGATCGCTGCGTGGGGCGGGATTGCGGGCGGGGCGATCGCCAGAGGGGTCTGCGGGAAGAACATCATCTTCGCCAAAGGTTCGTCCGCTGCGTTTGGGCGTGCTGCCTGTATCCCAGTAGTCTTCTAGTTCGTCGGACGGCGGGGTTTGGCGAGAACGGGGGTGAGGTGGCTCCTGACCGTAGGGATCGCGGGCGGGTGGGGTGCGATCGGTATTGGTTCGATCGGCGCTGCCTAGGCTGTACGGATCTCGGCTGGTGCTTTCTCGGTTGGCGCTTTCCCGGTTGGGACGATTGCTGCTGCTATAGGGGTCGCGATTGTCGAAACTATTGTCGAAATCTTGGTTATTTCGACGATCGAGATCATCGGTGTAATCGTCGCGATCGTAGCTGTCGCGGTTGTAACTATCTCGGTTGTAGTTGTCTCGGCTGTTGCTGTCCCGGCCAGAATTACCCCGGCCAAAACTATCCCGGCTATAACTGTCGCGATCGTAGCTGTCCCGGTTGTAATTATCTCGGTTGTAATTATCTCGGTTGTAACTGTCTCGATTGCTGCTGCGATTGGTGTCCCAACT
>JALOOP010000219.1 GCA_025454315.1 Oculatellaceae cyanobacterium Prado106 | reverse complement strand
GTAATTTCATGAGTAGTCAACACTAAATTTATATTGACTACTCGTTTGTAGGGGGTGGGGAGTGGGGAATGGGGAATGGGGAGTAGGGAGTGGGGAGTGGGGAGTGGGGAGTGGGGGGGAGTCTTGGATAGATTCATTGAATCGAACCATGAGGGAAATAGGAAATTTACATCAACTCCTTCCACAGCTCACTTCCATAATCTCCCTTCCCCAGCCCCCTATCCCCCTACCTCCCTACCTTTCCCCTTTCCCCTTTCCCCTTTCCCCTTTCCCCTTTCCCCTTCCTCCCAACTCCTCCCCCATTTCGCGCTAAAATTCCCGGTGGTATTGCAAGCAGAACGGAGCGCACCAATGGACTATCGGGAAGCCGGGGTGGATGTTGAAGCAGGACGAGCCTTTGTGCAGCGGATTCGCGCCATGGTCGAGGGGACTCGTCGTCCTGAAGTGTTGGGCGGATTGGGCGGGTTTAGTGGCCTCTTTCAGTTGCCGAGTGGTTATCAGGAACCCGTCCTGGTATCGGGCACCGATGGCGTTGGCACCAAACTAAAATTGGCGCAGCAGTGCGATCGCCATAACACCGTAGGCATCGATCTCGTCGCCATGTGCGTCAACGATGTCCTCACCTGCGGCGCAGAACCGCTATTTTTCCTGGACTATCTGGCCACCGGCAAACTCAACCCCGAACAACTCGCGGATGTCGTGTTCGGCATCACCGCAGGCTGCCAGCAGGCCGGATGTGCGCTCTTGGGCGGCGAAACGGCTGAAATGCCGGGATTCTATCAGCCCGGTGAATATGACTTGGCCGGATTCTGTGTCGGCATTGTGGAAAAAAGCCAGATCCTGGACGGTTCCCAGGTGCAAATCGGGGATGTGGCCATTGGTCTAGCCAGCAGTGGGGTTCACAGTAATGGCTTTAGCCTGGTGCGGAAAATTCTCGAAACCACCGATAGTCAACTGAGCGATCGCCCCCCCATGCTCCCCCACTCCCTCGGCGAAGCCCTGCTCACCCCCACCCGCATCTACGTCAAACCGATTCTGGCGGCTCGCAAAGCTGGCTTAGAAATCCACGGTATGGCGCATATCACAGGCGGCGGTCTACCGGAGAATCTACCGCGTGGTTTGGGCGCAAATCAGTCTCTTCAACTTAATTCCCAGGGTTGGCCTCATCCGCCGTTGTTTGATTGGCTGGCAGAGAAAGGGGCGATCGCACCCTTAGAAATGTTCAACACTTTCAACATGGGCATTGGCTTTGTCGTCATCGTCCCCCCTGACCAAGCTGAATCAACCCTCCGCTGGTTTGCAGAACAGGAGATGATGGGATGGGCGATCGGCACTGTCATTGCCGGATCGGGCGAACTGGTTTTCGCTTAATCCTCAAGGCATCAGCATTGTCAAAACCACTCGCCTAGAACACTGACTGAAGGCAATGGTATAGAACAAGGACAAAACATCATGAAATTCAATGCTAGTCCCGTAATCTACCCTGAAACGGACGGGCAACCTATCGCCGAAAGTGATGCCACCCGTCATTATTTGTTTTATGCTGTTGAAGCGCTTAGCCTCCATTTTGCAAGTCGGCGTAACATTTATGTCTCTGGAAATCTGTTTATCTACTACGAAGAAGGAAATAACAGAGCCTCTATTTCTCCCGATGTGTTTGTTATTTTTGGGGTGAGTAATCGCGATCGCCGCAGTTACAAAAGCTGGCAGGAAGGCGGCAAACTCCCGTCCTTCATCCTAGAAATCACCTCCATGACCACCAAAAAACAAGACGAGGTAGAAAAGCCCCAACTTTACGCTCAACTAGGAGTAACCGAATATTTCCAATACGATCCCACAGCCGACTATCTCAATCCCCAACTCAAAGGATTTCGCCTCATTGAGGGACACTATCAACCCATCCCGCTAGAACCAATCAACGCCGATACCTCCTTCATTTACAGCCAAACTCTGGGGCTAGACTTACAACTGCAAACCCAAAGCCAACCTGTAGTAGGTATTGCTCCTTTGCCTAGAGAACTCCGCTTCTATGACCGTCAAACTGGCTCCAAGTTACTCAGCCGTCGAGAAGTAGAGCAGGCTTTAGCTCGATCCGAACAAGAACGAACTCTGGCTGAACAGGAACGCGATCTGGCGCAACAAAGGGCTGAACAGTTGGCTGCTCAACTTCGAGCATTAGGAATCAACCCTGACGAGATTTCATCCTAAAACTCTCTAGTTGCTCCAATCAAAGATTTTCATCATTGCTAAATTTAGTGATGAAATAAGGTGTGGTGCCCCGTTTACCCTCCTCGATCTGCAACCCCAGATTTTCCCAAAAAAAAGATGAGGCGAAGGATGTCTAACCCTTCGCCTCATCGTTATTGCCTTGTCTTTATTGATAGATTTGCTACTGTTAGATTTCCAAACCTACAGCTTAACGCCACACTCGGGGCAGAATTTGTGGCTGGGTGCATTGACCGCGCCGCAGTTGGTGCAGGTGATGGTAGCCACCGGGATCTCGGGGGCAGGCGGCGTGGGAAGGCCGACCATCTGGGCGTTGCTCTTGCCGGGAGCCACCATGGGGTAGCAGTTTTCGTCTCGCTTCACCTGGGCATCCATGAGAACCGGGCCATCATGGGCTAGCATTTCGGCGATCGCATCTGCCAAATCTTCTCGACGGCGCACCACCATGCCCTTGATCCCGTAGGCTTGCGCCAGGAGTTCAAAGTTGGGCATGGAAGGAGCCATGTTGGAAGAGGAGTAGCGTTCGCCGTAGAAGGCTTCCTGCCACTGACGCACCATGCCCTGCCAGCCATTGTTGATGATCACGGTTTTGACGTTGATACCGTACTGTGCCAGGGTGCCCAACTCCTGGAGGTTCATCTGGAAACTGGCATCGCCGCTGATACAGATCACTTCCTGGTCGGGGACTGCCACTTTTGCCCCCATTGCGGCAGGCATCCCAAAGCCCATCGTGCCTAGACCCGCACTGGAAATCCAGCGACGAGGGCCATTTTTGAGGAACTGAGCCGCCCACATTTGGTGCTGACCGACATCGGTGGTGTAAACAGCGTCGGGCGCTTGGCGGCCAATTTCAACAATCACCTCTTGGGGCGATAGAACCTCGGGGTAGCTGGGCACCACCAGGGGATAGTCTTGCCGCCAGCGAGCAATCCGCTGGAGCCAGTCCTGGGTTTGGTTGGGGTTGGCTGGGGTGCCGCTCTTGGCATCATGCTGGAGCAGATCGGTGAGGACTCGTTTGACATCGCCCACGATCGGTACTTCGGGGACGCGGTTTTTGCCGACTTCAGCGGGGTCAATGTCAATGTGGATGACCTTGGCGCGGGCGGCGAATTCGTCCAGTTTGCCCGCTACGCGATCGTCAAAACGCGCCCCGACGGCAATCAGCAGGTCGCATTCGGTGACCGCAAAGTTGGCATAGGCCGTACCATGCATCCCCAACATGCCAACGGACAGAGGATGATTTTCGTCAAATGCGCCAATGCCCATGAGGGTCGTGGTCACCGGAATATGGTAGCGCTCGGCTAGCTCTTGGATTTCGGCATGGGCGGCTGAGGCGATCGCCCCTCCCCCCACATACAGCAAAGGCCGACGCGCCTGCCGAATGAGTTTAATCGCCTGTACCACCTGACGGGGATTGCCCTTGACCGTGGGACGATATCCAGGCAGCTTGACAGTTCCCGGCTCCACGGGGACATAATCAAATTTCTCGGTACCCACATCCTTGGGCACGTCAATGAGAACTGGGCCGGGACGACCGCTGCTAGCAATATGGAATGCCTCCGCCACAATTCGAGCCATGTCTTTGGGATCGCGAACGACATAGGAATGTTTCACGATCGGCAACGTGATCCCGTAGATGTCGGTTTCCTGGAAGGCATCGCTCCCAATGGCTGCACGGCTGACCTGTCCGGTGATAATTACCATAGGGATCGAGTCCATTTGCGCCGTGGCAATACCCGTGACCAGGTTGGTTGCGCCCGGCCCTGAAGTGCCAAAACACACGCCCACTTGCCCTGTCGCCCGAGCATAGCCATCCGCTGCATGGGTCGCCCCCTGCTCATGTCTGACTAGAATATGCTGAATGAACCCCGCCGCCTCTGCCCGATACAGTTCATCGTAGATCGGCAGAATGGCACCACCGGGATATCCAAAAATATGCTTAACGCAGTGGCGGCGCAAGCTGTCAATTAGAGCAAATGCGCCCGTCACTTGAACGGCAGCTTCCGGTGAAGCCGACAGTCCAGTTTGAGGAAGCGCAGCAGTTTGAGGCGGAACCGGAAGAACTTGACTCATAGTAGGGGGAGGGATGATTTCTGTATCCGTTGCTGCTTTTGTATCCGTTGCGGCTTCTGTATCACTTGTGTATCAGATGCTGCAAAAAACGCTCGGATATTCCAGTCTAGAGCGCAACGGGAATTCCTGTCGAGGATGTTAAGAGAGAATTAAACAATGCTATCGCAATTTGGAAAAGGGGGAAGGGGGAAGGGCGAAAGGGGAAGGGCGAAAGGGAAATCTCGGTTCGCTACAGGGAATCGTTCATCGGGAGTAACAAGGAAGCTTTCCCCAATACTCTCAAAGATGCGTTCTATAAAATCCCCCCTTTCCCCTTTCCCCCTTCCCCCCCACTTCTTTCGTAATATCTCTGCTTGAAAAAGATAAGCAATGTATCTTTAACTCTTTCTATATAGCAAAGTTGATGGAAATGAACTCATAATGGTTTGAATGCTGCCAGTCCACCTTAGTGCGCTATCGTGTAATCCATGAGCGATTTAGACCGGTACTACAAAATCCTTGGGTTAGAGCCTGGTGCCTCACTGGATGAGGTGAACCAGGCTTATCGCGATCTGGCGTTTATTTGGCACCCCGATCGCCTCCCCAAAGATAATCCTCGGCTACAAGAAAAAGCCCACGAAAAGCTCCAGGAAATTAACCAGGCGCGGGATCAACTGCGATCGCACCGTGCCAACAGCACTGCCCAAGCCGCCCAAACGGCAACCTCTCCCCCATCCCGGACGCACCACCACACCGCTCAACCCCGCTACCGCTACTACCAATCGCCGCCCCGTCCCCATTACAGCGACTACCAGACCTCGCAGAACTCCAGTAGCTCCCAAGGCTCCACTCCAGGATCATCGCAGGGATCATCCTCGACGAGTTCTCATTCTGGCAATGGGTCACATTCTGGCAATGGGTCACATTCTGGCAATGGGTCGTATTCCAGCAACGGATCGCACTCTAGCAATGGCTCACATTCCAGCAACGGGTCACATTCCAGCAACGGCTCACACTCTAGTAATGGGTCGCATTCTAGCAATGGGGCACACAGCAGCGCTTACTCCAACCCCAGTAGCAACTCCCAGACCCATTACTCGCAAACCAACGGGTCACCGTCGAGCAGTTCTCAGGCGGCCAATGGCACCCGGTCGGCTGGGTCAAACTATGGTTCCTACGGGTCGTACTATGGTTCTCACCATGGCTCCCATCACTACGGTGGAGCAGCTTCTACGGGCAACCCGCGTCATCGTCAAAATCCCTACCAAAGTTCAACCCATCGAGAGCAACCTCGGGATCAGGCATCCTGGCAGCAACCGCCCCAACCCCAGGCACCACCTCGTAAACAGCCGCCGGATCTAACGGGTGCCGACTTGGCTGGAGCCGACCTCAAGGAGAAGGATCTCTCGGGTCGCAATTTGAGCCATGCAAACCTGCAAAAGGCCAATCTCAGTGATGCCTTCCTGCATAAAGTGAATTTGACGGGAGCGAACCTGAGTGAGGCCAACCTGTTTCGTGCAAATCTGCTGGAGGCGAACCTGAGTCAGGCTAATCTCCAGGGCGCAAACTTGATTGGGGCTGACTTGAGCGGGGCGGATCTGCGGGGTGCAGATCTGCGCGGTGCAAAGGTTGGCGTTTCCGATCGCCTCATGGTCAAGCTAACTGGCGCAAGATTAACGGGCGTAATTATGCCTGACGGTTCAACTCACGCTTAAGCAACTCTAGGCGCTTCTACAAAGTTGTGAGCGCATCTTTGATTGCCCTTAACCCTCTACTCGGAGCTTCCGAGGCATTTGCTGTGCGTGAGATGCAAGCAAAAATACCTCGGTAATTACGGAGATGCTTGGTCGTTTCTAATACAAATTTGCAAGTTTTTTAAGAAAAAATTAAAAAGTTTCATAATCAATTCGGCAGGATTCCCTGGGATTGAAAAGTTTGTCAGAAAAGAGTTTTAGCGAAGACGGAATTTACTGAGTTGTCGGGATTACCTGAAAAACCTGTACTTAGAGTCTTCAGTATCTAGGTAATTCTTGTAGTATCCGAAACATCTTTCTATGCTAGATTGGCTATAACTTTATAAAGACATCACGAAGACCTCATCAAATTTTTACGAAGTTCACACAAGCTTTAATCAGGGATTCGCCATCCGTTCTTTGAGGAGATCTGAGTGTTTGTCTTCATCTCATCACACTTCAAGATGCTGCTGTTTGAAAGGTTGACTGATAATAAAGTCTGTTTAACCTACCACGAAGCACCTTAAAGCCAGCGAAGAGAATCATTAGGGGTTTAGGAGGTACGCTTGGTGACGGCTATCTTAAAGACGGAGTTGAACCCAGATCCAGTCCTTCATGTTTCTACCAACCTTGCAAAGATCCCATGCGAAAGAATGCCGATGTGTCAGTCTGACTCCCTTTTTAGAACTATCCCGCCGGAGCGGGTGGGCTTGAATGGTGAGTATGACCACGATGGTCTTGCCAAGCGCGTCAGGGTGGCCTTTCAGCAAAATTTTCAGGCCGAAGAATTAGAAAATTTACGCATTAGCCAGCGGGGTGCCGTGGTGGTGCTGTTGGGCAAAGTTACGAGTCAGCGCTTCTTGATCAAGCTGGTCAATGTCGCCATGAATGTGAGTGGTGCAGTCGATGTCGAAGTCAATGGCATTTGTGTTGCGGAACCCCTGCGGTTTTATTTGGAAGTCAAGCCCTCCAAGGCTTCGCTGCACAAGCTGTTGAGCTTGGTGAATGGAAATTGATGGAAGGATTTTGCTGAGATGGCTTTTCCCAGAAGAGAATGCTCAGAATCCATCCTCCTTAAATGAGAGATAAGCAGGGATGCAATTTTTTAGGAATTAGACATTAGTTAGTAGTCAACGGGTATGGCTCGTGACTACTGTTAGCTTTACCATGGGTTGGGATCATGGGTTGGGCTCATGATTGGGTTCGGAACGATCGCCCAACCCTATCGCCCTACGGAGCCTGAAAACCCCTAGGAAGTTTGGGCGGCATTGTGAATCTCAAACTCGATACCATAGGTGGCTTTAAGGTCACAGGTATGGTGATCGGTTTCGTTGGTGTCGCTCAGTTCCAGGTTGTAGAAATCAATAAAGTCTTGCTCAAAGTAAGGCCCAGCGTGCCAGGTGCCTTCTTCTAATTTGACGAAGCAATTGCCGGGAATGCGGAAAGCGGCGATCGCTTCTACTTCCGGTACTTCTGCTGCTCCCGGTGGCGCTACAGCCAGCCACCAGTCTTTGCCCTCCAACGATCCTAGACATTGGGTGCATTTTCGATGACGAGTAATGCGCGTGAACTTCTGGCCTCGCTGCTTCAGCCGCATAATGTAAAAGCGGGGAATCCCCTGAGATAGACTCAACTGAGCATCTTCTGGGTCATAGGCTTTGCCATCTTGCGCCGCGAAAATCACCTGTCCGTAGGGGCGGAAGTTTTCGGGGGTGATGGCGATCGCACTCAGCAAAAGAGACATGATGGGAATTGTAGAACTCAAGAAGACTCAAGGTATTGATGATATCTTACTTTTACCTGCATGGCTTGGCTTCTAGCCCACAATCCTACAAGGCGGTTGAGTTGCGCGATCGCTTTCAGTCCCGCCACATTCCCTGCACCTGCCCCGACTTCAACCAAGGTGATTTCTTCAACCTGACGCTGACCCGTCAAATTCAGCAGGTGGAAGCTTTATTGCATCAGCCGTCGAATCAGCCGTTGAATCAGCCGCTGAATCAGCAGCCTGTTTATCTGATTGGTTCTAGCCTCGGTGGGTTAACGGCAGCTTGGTTAGCAGAGCGTAATCCTGCGGTTCAACGGATTCTGTTGCTGGCTCCAGCCTTTGAATTTTTGCAGCATTGGTTGCCCCAGTTGGGCGATGAGCAGGTGGCTCTTTGGCGGCAGGCGCGATCGCTCCCCCTTTACCACTATGGGGCAAAGCGAAAATTGCCTTTGGGCGATCGCTTCTTGCTGGATCTAGAACAGTATGACGATCGCCAACTTCAGCGACCCATTCCGATGCTGATTCTGCATGGGCTGCATGATGAGGTGATCCCGGTTGAGGCGAGTCGTCGATATGCGGCTGAGCGGCCTTGGGTGGAATTGGTGGAACTGGAGAGCGATCATGGATTGGGCAATGCTATCGGAGAGATCTGGGATCAGGCTCAGAGATTCTTTGATCTCAGCTAAGCTTCGGAATATTTAAACCGCAGAGACGCAGAGGGGGATGGCTTCTTTGTTTGGGTGGGTGGGACGGTGATTGAAAATCCGAAATTAGGGGGGCGATCTATTTAGAGGTTGATGGCTAAGTGATAGGGTGATGGAAAGAATTGATTTCCGCCTCATCTCGCCTATGCTGCCTTTTCTTCGCTCCGACTTGACCCAACTTGTGGCCTATACTCCCCATCCGGGTGGAGCCTCTGGAACCTCGGAGGCTAGCGCTGAAACTGTCTCGGAACGCCCGATTGTCGATCCTTTAGATACCAACGAGAATCCCTACGATCTGCCCGAGGCGCTCAAACAAAAGCTGGCCTGGGCGTATCAGGAAACGATCGCCGCAAACCGCTACCCCGACGGCGAACAGCGAGGGTTGAAGGATGCGATCGCCCAGTACATCACCGAGTCCGCCCATCTTCCCGCCGCTGCTATCTCCGCAGAGCAAATCTCGATCGGCAATGGTTCTGATGAGTTGATTCGATCGCTGTTGATTGCGACTTGTCTGGGCAGGGAAGGGTCGATTCTGGTGGCGCAGCCAACTTTTTCGATGTATCGGATTTTGGCGCAGACGCTGGGGATTCCGGTGGTGACGGTTGGGCGATCGCCCCAAACTTTTGAAACGAACCTGGATGAAGCAGCGCAAGCCATTCAGCAAACGACTCAGCCGCCGATTCGCGCGGTGTTTATGGTGCATCCTAACTCGCCGACGGCCAATGCGCTGACTCCAGCGGAGTTGGACTGGCTGAGGAGTTTGCCGGAACAGATCCTGGTGGTGATTGATGAAGCCTACTTTGAATTTAGTCAGAGGACGGTGGTGGGAGAACTGGCGCAGCGGCCTAACTGGGTAGTGCTGCGGACTTTTTCTAAGGCGTTTCGGTTGGCGGCTCATCGGGTGGGGTATGCGATCGCCCATCCCCAACTGGCCGCTGCCCTGGAAAAGGTGCGTTTGCCCTACAACCTGCCAGCCACCACACAGGCGGCAGCCCTGCTGGCGCTCAACCATCGTCAGGAATTATTGAGCGTGATTCCGCAGATTTTGGAGGGGCGATCGCACCTGCTGCAAGCCCTGAGTGCGAATCCTGCCCTGCAAGTCTTCCCCAGCGATGCCAACTTCCTGTTTGTGAAACTCCAACCCTGGGTCGCTGAAAGCTGGAATCTAGAGGCTGATGCTGCACTGACCCAGCTTTTCCAACAGCTTAAAGCCCAAGGAACCCTCGTGCGCCACATCAGCGGTGGCCTCCGCATCACCATCGGCAGCCCAGCCGAAAATCAGCGGACTCAAGCACGATTGACCCAAATCTTGCCTGGGTAGATTGTTGCAGGACTGGCTGCAAGAGTTTTTGCAAGCATTCTTGAAAACAAATGGCTACAAAAAAAATAGCCTGACCAACTCATTAAGGGTTGGTCAGGACTCAAATGCAGCAGGATATGAGTTAAATGATACTGGATATCTCTGAAAAAAGTAAGTATTTACACGTAACTCAATGTATTCATGACTAACCGTAGTAATTTGACTGAGATAGTATTTTTAGCAAGAATCAGTAATTATTTTATAGTGACTAAACAATAGTACGTTGACTGAATGATAAGAAAATCAGTAATGCCTCCAGGATAAAAAAAAGACAAAAGGCCAATGACCTCCGTATTTTCACGATGACAGATCTTTGGCAACTTCTCTGGAATGTCGCGCCCCCCAGCTCCCAACTTTGGAGGAGCCGAACCTTCAATAAGCCTTCGAGGAGTCTTCACGGAAGCCTTCAAAAGAGCAATCCTAGAGACTCATTGCACTCAAAGTCCCCCAAGTTTGGGGGATTTAGGGGGCGAAAACCCTGGAAGCGAAGCCGATCGAGACTTGTGTGTACAGGGTCGATCAAAATCGGGGATGCCGCACAACGCGCAGCATCCCCGATCGCTTTTCCAGTAAATATCGCTAGGGTTGGGTCTTCAGCTTCACATTCAAGACACCAGGTTTACGTCTGGCCATTCGGACTGAATAGGGGAGGACACCGACGAGTTGGGCAAAGGCTTCGTCGGGGATACGGGCGATCGTCTCCTGGTCGAAGTAGTTTTCAAACTGGTTGAGGATCATTTGGGCGCGCTGGACGGGCATGGATTGGTCGGTGAACTGCTGGGTGAGACGCACCCATTGCCGTCGAATCAGGTAGGCTTTTTGGCGCTCTTCGTGGTTTTCGGGGCGAAGGAGGGAGAGGTTGCCCACGGGGATAACTTGTTTGCAGTCCATATCGAAGAAGCCGCCCACGGCAGCACCAGGGCCAGCAAACTCGGCATGGTAGGCTTTGCAGAGAATGAGGCCGTTGCGACGACGGCTATTGACCATCCAAAGTTGGCCGCTGTGAATCATGTCTAGAATTTTGTCTGTTTCTAGACCTTCGACAACGGAGGGTGAATGGGTGGATGAATTGATGGGCTGGACTGATGGCTGAGCATCCACAGCCTTACCTCCCAATAGATTTGCTTGCTGAGATCCTCGACCCAGGTCATTGTCCTGGATAGAGCAAATGGAGGTAGAAGTCTCGGGGGTGACAACCTGATACAACTGCCGATTTTCGCTATCCATCTCAACGTATTCTGAAGTTTGCCTGGAAGGAGGTAGACGAACCCAGCACAACATCACACAGGGTTTTCAGGCACATAAGGTAATTTCACGGAATCTCCACCTAGGGCTAGGTAGTTTTGAATACCTTACCGCATTCAAGCGTATGGGAAACAGTACACAGCGACAGATAATCATTATTCTACGGCATCGTGTTGGAACTGGGTCAGTGTGACTATCAAGACATTTTGAAGTCTAGATGAAGAATCAACCCGATCCGGTTTCCAGAAATTTCCTTAGAAAGCCACAGCCAAGGCTGGTAGTCGCCCTATTCCACCCGGAAAGAATTTATGAAGAAATT
>JALOOP010000218.1 GCA_025454315.1 Oculatellaceae cyanobacterium Prado106 | reverse complement strand
TTCGCCCTTCCCCTTTCGCCCTTCCCCTTTCGCCCTTCCCCTTTCGCCCTTCCCCTTTCCCCTTTCCCCTACCCCAAACGCCCTTCCCAATTAGGCAGAACCACCGTAAACAGCGTGCCTCGGCCTACTTCGCTGGTGAATTCGATCGTGCCTTGGTGGAGATCAACGCATTTTTTGACGACTGAGAGACCCAGGCCGCTGCCTGCTTTGCCTTGGGTGTTTTTGCCGCGTTGGAAGGGTTCGTAGAGGTGGGGTTGGTCTTCTGGGGCGATGCCGATGCCGTGATCCTGGATTTGGAAGGTGACGGCGTTGGGGTTGGTGTGGAGGGTGAAATGGATGGGGGTTTCGGGAATGGAATATTTGATGGCGTTGGTGAGGAGGTTGCTGAGGATGGAGTAGAGGAGTTTTTCGTCTACGGTGGCGTGGGTGGCTTGTCCCTGTTGGGTGAATTTGATCAGGCGTTTGGGATCGCTGAATCCCTGTTGGGTGAATTTGATCAGGCGTTTGGGATCGCTGAAGGTTTGGAAGTCTTCGACCAGGTTGAGACAAAAAGTCTGGATTTCCAAGGGTTTGGGGTGGAATTCTAGCTTGCCGGCATCGGCTCGGGCGACCACCAGGACATCTTCTAACTGCTGGCTCATAAATTTGGCAGAAGACTGGATGCGCTGAAGATTCTTCAGCTTGGCGGGTTCAACGATCGCCCTCAACGCATCCTTGAGCAACTGGGCAGACCCTAGGATCAGACTGAGGGGGGTGCGAAACTCATGGGAAATCATGGAGAAAAATTCCAGTTTCATTTCGCTGAGTTCTTTCTGTTGGGCTAAAACTCGCTGTTTGGCCTCGGCTTGCTGCCGTCGAATCCGCTGCCGTCGGAGGATAAAATACATGGCCAGCAGAATGATTAACGTTAGCAAGCTGCCAATTAGTTCGAGGCGAATGCGCGATCGCAAAGTTTGCTGCGACCCAGCAAGCTGCCTTTGCAGACGCTGTTTCTCATAGTTTTGAAAGGCTGTAATGAGTTGCTGGAATTGCTGCCAATTGCCAGAGGTTTCCTGAAACAGGGGATTCTCATCGGTAAATTCAATCGGATACTGTTTGTAAGCATCAATGCTTTGTTGAAACAACTGGAGACGACGTTCAGTCAATGCTCTAAATTGCTGCATGTAGGTTTGACTTTGAGGATCATCCAATGCTTGTTGTAATTTAGATAGCTTGGGCTGGATGTCTTGGGCTGCGGCTTGATAGCGCTGGAGTTCAGTCGGTCGGTTAAATAGAAAATAGCCCCGCCGCGCAGATTCAGCATCAATCAGGAGCGTAGAGATATCGTTGAGTAAACTTAAATTTTCATAAGTTTCTTGAATATGAGCCGCATCTTCCGTCAGCTCAGTCGCATTCTGAAAAGAAACCATGCTGACTCCGGTAATCGTGGCGATCGCCACCATAAACCCCAGGGTAATGCTACGCCCCCCCAATGAGATTTTCCAATAAATCTGGTTTAGCCATTGTCTGAGATCAAGCATGGAGGATATCCTCAAGACTTAGATGATGAGGGAGTAGGGTGTGGATGGGTGGATGGGTGAGGAAAGAGCGACTCATCTAAGGATCTAGAAATCTGCCCCTATGGAAATTTTTGATTATTAAATGAATCACTTGAGCGACCCATCCACTCTTTTCCCTTTCCCCCTTCCCCTTCCCCCACTCCCCACTCCCCACTCCCTTACTCCCTTACTCCCTCAACCATGCGAATCCTAGTCGTTGAAGATGATACTCAAATCGCTGACATGCTGTCGGAGGCGTTGACCAATTGTCAGTATGTCGTGGATATTGCCCATGATGGGGAGACGGCTTGGAGTTGGGTGGAGCATGTTGAATATGACCTGATTTTATTAGATGTCACCCTGCCTAAACTGAATGGTATCTACTTCTGTCGGAGATTGCGCGATCGCCCCTCCACCGTTCCCGTCCTCATGCTGACCGCCAGAGACACAGTGTCAGACAAGGTCATTGGCTTGGATGCGGGTGCCGATGTCTACATGGTCAAGCCTTTTGACCTGGAGGAACTGTTGGCACAGGTACGGGCGTTGCTGCGGCGCGGTAATGCAGTGCTGAGAACAGACCTCCAGTGGGACTCCTTGACGTTGAACTCCAGTACCTACGAAGTGCGGTATAAAGGAGAACCTATTGCCCTCACGCCCAAGGAGTTTAAGATGCTAGAACTCCTGGTGATGAATGGCCGCCGCGTGCTGAGTCGTCCCGGCATCATTGAGCGACTCTGGTCTAACAATGACACCCCCACTGAAGATGCCGTAAAGGCACATATTCGGACACTGCGTCAGAAGCTCCGCTCCGTCGGTGCCCCCGAAGATCTGATTGAAACGGTTCACGGATTGGGCTATCGGATGAAACAGGTGGACTGAGCCGCATTCTAAAGACAGCGGTAAATCTCTCGATATTCTTCCGATTTTTTTGCAGAACCCTTTAGGTAGGTCTGGTAGAATTCTATACAAGGTGCAATAATCTCTGTACAAATATATTGTTTCCGATAGACTCAAACAGAAGCCTACTAGCGACAGTCTTAAGATAGCGGTCTTAAGATAACAGTCTTGAGATAGTGGTCTTAAGATAACGGTCTTGAGATAACGGTCTTGAGATAACGGTCTTGAGATAACGGTCTTGAGATCTGAGATAACAACTTTTGCTTGGCAACCTTAATATGCCAAAACTTCAGGGGCAAACATAATTTTTGCAGCAAGATCTTTACAGCAGCAGGTTTTGGAATTGTTGAGTTCTCAAGATGAATGGGTTTGTGGAGGCGCAACTGTCGCCACTCATTCGCAATTTCAAGTTAGTGTAGGATGTTCTTTTTGAAGAATATTCAAGCTTCTGTTCGAGATGGGCTGATGGACTCAATGGGTGATTTGCATCAGTTCCCCTACTCAATCCTGAATTTCCCTATTTCGCCTCAATCTATTATTTAGGCAGCTATTTAGGCAGCCGTTTAGGCTGGCTCATGCAAGAGTCAAGATACGCACTGCTCTCGGCTTTACAAGTACTGAGCAGCGTTTTCTTAACTATGAATTTTCGATTCGCTGTTTTAAGTTTGGAGTTTGCGATCGCCCTCTGTTTCCTCCGCAATGTAATTTACGCAGTCGTCCATTCCTACACAATCTTTTCATTGACTTAGTGGCCTCCCCTTAGGCATTCACAATTTTTCGTCCCTGGATTCAAGACTGTCTCAATACAAGACCCAACAGGAGCAAAAAACGCTCGTGTTCATCTTTGTGCTGTTCAAAATTCTGGATTTTCGTCTACCAGCCCCTCAAAACATGCTTAAACTCAACGTTGACAAATTCCCAGTCACAACAAGCCCCAACGGTTCCGCTCCCCATTCCACCTCATTCTGGCAACCGATCTGGAACATGCTCATCCTAGAAAGCCTAGGCTGGATTCCCCGCAAACCTGGAATACTACTGCGTCGTTGGGGCTACGCCTCCTGCTTGGGTTACCTGGGCAACGGGGTAAACATCAATCCTGGAGTTGAATTTTCAGGGATGGATCGCATTGAAATTGGCCATGGAGCGACGATCGGTCGGCAGACTCAACTAGAGGTTGTCCATGAGGGCAGCCGTATTCAACTGGGCGATCGCACCTTCCTCCACCCCAACGTCCGCATTCAAGATGGAGGCTGTCGGGGTGTTGTTGAACTGGCCGAATTGGTGACCCTCGATCGCGGCACCGACATCACGGCCTGCCAGGATGGCACCATCAAAATCGGTCGAGCCAGCTACATTGGTCCCTACACCTGTATTTCAGGGCCAGGTCGAGTGGCGATCGGGGCGGAGTGCTTGATTGCCGCCCAAGTTGGAATCTTTGCCAACAATCACATCTTTGCAGCCGGCGATCGCTCCATCATGACCCAAGGCACCACCCAACAGGGCATCACCATCGAAGACGACTGCTGGCTTGGCACCGGGGTTAAAGTCCTAGACGGGGTTACCATTGGCCGGGGCAGCATTATTGGGGCTGGGGCGATCGTCACGCGCAGTATCCCACCCTATTCAGTCGCCGTAGGGGTTCCAGCCAAAGTCATCGGTCAACGAGTCAGGGCGGCAGCTTAGTCAGGTTTGGAAAGGGGCGAAGGGGGAAAGGCGAAAGGCGAAGGGCGAAAGGCGAAAGGCGAAAGGCGAAAGGCGAAAGGCGAAAGGCGAAGGGCGAAAGGCGAAAGGCGAAGGGCGAAAGGCGAAGGGCGAAAGGCGAAGGGCGGGACAAGGAACAGCAACCCGTGAATAGTCAGGACTTTTCAACGATTGAACCTTTGTCACCCTTTCCCCTTTCCCCTTTTCCCTTTCCCCTTCCTCCCCCTCGCCTCACAAACTCCTCCCAAAATCCCTACCGTTTCTTTACCTCCGGCAGTTTCAGGATTTGCCAAAATGGGGGGTGATTCTATAACCAGGATTCAGTGAATACTGGGTCTGTGAATTTGAACGACCTTTTGGCTGATTTCACCCATGACTTCTATTAAACAACTTGCGATTCGGGGCACGTTTTGGACGGTTGCGGGCTATGGCGCAAGTTACATCATCCGTTTTTGTTCCAACATCGTCTTGACCCGGCTGCTTGCCCCAGAGGTCTTTGGCCTGATGGGTCTGGTCTATGTTTTTATTACAGGGATGCATATGTTTTCTGACATTGGCATCCATACCAGTGTCTTGCAAAACAAACGGGGGGGCGAACGAACTTTTCAGAAGACAGCCTGGACTCTTCAGGTGATGCGAAGTGTGGTGCTCTGGGCAGGGTGTTGTCTGATTGCGTTTCCCATCGCCCATTTCTACGGCAATTCCCAACTGCTGTTTTTGTTGCCTGCGGTCGGGGTGACCACCTTTGTCAGCGGGTTTTACTCCACCTCGTTGTATAACCTGGGACGAGGGATGGAGGTTAAAAAAATTGCTCAGTTTGACCTGCTGGGGCAAATTGTCGGGGTGGTAACGACAATCTCAGTCGCCTATTTTTATCCCACGGTCTGGGCTTTGGTGATTGGTAGTGTCATCTCATCCATTGTGCAGATGCTTTGGAGCCATCGCCTTGCAATTGCCAACAAACAGCCGGACGGATTCCTCCTAGATCGAGATTCCATGCGGGAGATTGTTTCCTTTGGTAAATGGATCTTTATCTCGACCATTTTGACTTTTTTTGCAACCCAGTCGGACAGACTGATGCTAGGCAAACTGCTGCCCCTAGAGGTGCTGGGGGTGTATGGCATTGCCTTTACACTAGCGGATATTCCCAAGCAAGTGGTGATGGCGATCGGTTCTAAGGTTGTCTTTCCGACTTACACCAAACTGGTCGATCTGCCTCGCCTTGAGTTTCGCAGCAAGATTAAGAAATTGAGGAGGTTAATTCTTGTTGGGGCGGTCGTGGGTTTAGCCCTGATGATTAGCTTTGGCGATATCGTCATCTCCATTCTTTACGATAACCGCTACCAGGATGCTGCCTGGATGTTGCCGATTATTGCGATCGGGCTTTGGCCGATCATGCTGTCCAGCACCCTAGAAGGGGCGCTATATGCATTGGGTAACCCCCGTTTTGTAGTCCTAGGGAACTTCTTCAGCTTTGTCTTTATGGCCAGTGGCATTTGGTTAGGGTTCCAAATCTGGGGCGTTCCGGGTGCAGTCATGGCGGTCGCAGCTAGTAATATTCCGCCCTATCTTTGTAGCCTGTATGGCTTATCGCGAGAAGGGTTAGCCTGTATTCGACAAGATATTCAAGCCACACTTTCTCTAGTGGGGTTAGTGTTGCTTCTGGTTTACGGTCGTTATCTGGTCGGGTTGCCGTTGACGCTTCCTAATTTCTAGGACTGGCACAATTTACAATTCGTTCAATTCTTACAATTCGAGGCAAAAATACACTAGAATTCAGAGCATTTGTTGAGGACGAATCCCTTAAACGTATGAACAAAGGCGAATTAGTGGACGCGGTGGTGTCAAAAACCCAGACCACCAAAAAGGAAGCCGATGCCATTCTCACGGCAACCTTTGAAACCATCATGGATGCGGTTGCTTCTGGCGAAAAGGTGACTCTGGTTGGCTTTGGCACCTTTGAAGCCCGCCAACGCGCAGAACGGGAAGGGCGCAATCCCCAAACGGGTAAAACCATTACCATTCCTGCGACAACGGTGCCTGCTTTCTCCGCTGGAAAGCAGTTTAAAGAATCTGTGGCAGAGTCGTAGCTTAGCGAAGCGGAGCATTGGAACGTCGGAGCCAGGTCGTCCTGGATAGCCGCCTATTGAGCGCGATCGCTGACTTTTCAGGTTAGGCTGACTCGATTTTTGCAAGCGCTCAGACGCTTAATTTTTTAACAGGAAGCACCAGAGGAAACTTGACCGTTTCGCTTGGTGCATTTTTTTTGGGTTCGTTTTTGATGGATTGCGATCGCCCTTCTCTAATTAGTTCACTTAATCAGAGGTAAAAGCCTTGCTAATACTTAGGTTCCGGTCGATTCAGAACCTTTAGACAAGCTTAAAGACAGCCTAGTAGTTCATCTTTCTTCGTGTATATTAACAAGCATTAACAAGCTAAGAGGGTAATCCAAAGCTTGGGGTCTTCCCCGCAATCGTTCGGGGCAAGGCTCAGGTTTGGCTGCTCATCCCAGGCTGGAGTTGGGATTGTAAGTGGTGACTGAACCAGAATCAAGGTTGAGTCTAGAGATCAATCCAAACTGCAACACCAAGGGGAGTCAAGATGTTCTTGCTGAATAGGTTAATCGCATGAAGCGTGGTGGAAGTCGGGCTGGGGCAGGACGAAAGTCAAGTTGGCATCATCCTGAAACTCAGATTATTCGTGTTCCTAAAATTTTTGCGCCGGAATTACTGGAGGTCGCTCGTCATTTGGATCGGGGTGAGGCCATTTTGCTGTCGCTGAAACTGCACCCCGAGGAAGGACGGATTGTGTCTGAGACCTTGACGGATGAAACCCTTCAGCAGATGGCGATCGAGATTGCTAAGGAGTTGGCTTCCCAGGAAGAGGCGATCGAGGGTTCGATGCCGTCATCAAATACGACTCGTCCAATCTTGCTGCAAGAGGCCATTCAACAAGCCTTTCACCAATTAATACAGCGCGTTTTGGGATGAGACATCTGGTTTAGGATGGGATAGACTGAGCCGTTATAGGTCGCTGGATTGGGGCAGTTATTTGAGCGGCCATTTGAGCAGTGATTGGAGTGGTTGTAGTTGGATAAGCCTCTGAAGATGCAGAAGATAAAACGGTTGCTGGGAAAGAGAGGGCGATCGGCGACACAGGCGCAAGACTGCGTTTGACATGCTTGCGTCGGGTGAATTTTCGCTTTTCTAAGCTATTCAAAATTTCTTTACAAGACTCTGAACATCCGACCGTTGCCAGTAGCTGAGCATCCTGATAGATGCCCCATCGGCCAGATTCAAGCTGTTTGGAATGGAATCTCATTTCTTGCTGAAAATTGACGGAACAATGGGCAGAAAGGATGGGCTAAAAGGGGCTGAAAGCCCGTTTAAACCTTTGAGGTAAATGCCTTGTTAATGATTTTGTAACATAATCATTACGAATAATCAATATATCCAGGATTAGATTGACGGAGTCTGTATCCAGTCCTAAGCTAAGGAGAGTTAAATCTAAAGAAAATATTAAATTATTAACTTTCCTTTCGTCCTTCCTCGTCCTTGGCGGTGGCTGCTATGTTTCCTCATCAAATTCACCAACTTTGGAAGCTGCTGGATGAAACCCAAGCCGGTTTCCTACAACAATTAGACGACTCTAGCCTGGTTCTCTGGCTGACCCAGCAGATTGGCGAACAGCAGTCCCTCAGCCGGGAAGAATCTAGAATCATGCAGGACTATATTCAGAATCGTATTCCGCTGATTCGGCAAGTGTTTTAGGGGAGGGAGTGGGGAGTGGGGAATAGGGGAGACGCAGAAGAGATCCAAGGTGGATCTGGGATGGATTTATTGATCTGATTTTTTGGTCTGGAAAATGGGGGATTAGGGTGGGAACCAAGGAAAGCGTATGAGTGAGCGCTTTGGGAAAACCCTAGACAATCTCATAGAGCCACACCCTGGAAATTGCAGTCCTAGCATCTAAGTCACGACCCCAAATCTTCAATGATGCCCCAGTGTCTCCCCACTCCCCACTCCCCACTCCCCACTCCCCACTCCCCAAAGATTTCGACAATCAATCTCCCCAGAACAAACAGGTTCAGGGAACGAAAAGGCATGGAGGATTTCCGGGTGGATTTCGCCGAAGTGGCCGATGGGGCGATCGCCAACCCACACCGTAGCGGCTCGACCGGGAATGTAGCGCGTCTCCGGGCAGTCGGTGAGATGGTAGGGAAGGGCGAGGGCTTTGAGGAGGGTTTGCAGGTAGGCTTTGGCGGTGGCGAATGAGGCGCGGGAGTCGAGGCTGGCAAAGCCCCAGAAGAGGGTTTCTTCGACCTCGCCGCTGTTTGTCAGGTGAAGCACTTCGCCAATTTCGTAGATGTTGATGGGTTTGGGGGCGCTGATGTTGCGGGAGAGGATTTCCAGGAGTCCGGCCTGGAGGGTGGTGCGGGTGGCGCTATAGGTGCGGCTTTTGGCGTTGTCGGCCTGGATGTAGCGATCGCCAAACCAACGCAGCCGATCGGGATCGGTCAAAATAAAGCTTTTCACTTCCATTAACCCCATCCGCTGCGCCCAGTCGCTCACCTGATGCGCGAACTGCTTCAGGGGATCGGCAGTTCCAGTATAGAACTGGATCACGCCGATATCGGGCTGGAGGTTGTCGATGCCGATCGCCACCATCAGATCCCCAGCAATGTCAATCTGACTAAAAATATCGGTGCGGTAGGTGGGCACGAGAACGTGATCGGTTCCAGTGGTCTGTAAATCCATGCGGCTGAGGTGAGTGCCCAGGTCGGTTTTGGCGATGTGGGTGCCGACCATTTCGTTGAGGAAGCGGGCAGAATAGGCGATCGCTCTGGGCTGAAGGTCAGGAGTCAGGGTTTGTTCGGTCGGGGTAACGATAGTCACGGTTTTGACCTGTGCCCCCAGATCTAAAAAGTTATGTGCCAAAATATTAACCATTTCTAGAACGGCTTTGGCGACCGTTCCGGTGACATCAATCAACAGTCTGGCCTTGGGACGGGAGGCCGCGTCTCGGATATTGCCGATGCCCTCGGCATTGATGATGGGTGGCATGGACAGCACTTGTCCCAGGTCATCTTGCAGGACTGGAACCCAATCGCCTGCTGGAATGGTGTGGGCATATTGGAGACCCGAAGGATGTTGGGTCAGAATTTCACGAGCCGTCATGGGGCGTTGCTGAGTGCGATCGCTCCCTAACGGCTGAAAGGTTAGCTCATCCTGATGGGCAGCCCGGTAATGCAAATTGCCCTGAATGCGATCGAGATCGTAAATGCCGATGGCAATTTTTTTGCGCTGCCGTCCAAAGGTCTGCGTCACTTTCTCCTGGAACTGAATCAGCGCCTCTAACCCGGCGGTTCCCAGGTTCACCTCTTCGACGATGAGTGCCCCAATGAACGGGCGCAGCGGCAGCACTTCGGGAGCAACGGTGATGGTGCGATCGGAGGGAGCCAGCGCAGACGGCAAGCTTCTGGAAGCTCCGTTGTAGATATTGATCGCCCGAGCAAATCCTTCAGCCGCCAATAAATCAGGACGCTCCGCCGTCACCTCCACTTCCAGCGCGTCCCCTTGCAGCAGGGCATCTAGCCCATAGTTGAAGGCTTGCTGTTCGAGTTGTTGAGGGGCAATCGCTGTCAAACGGGAGAGGTATTCGAGGGGAAACGTGGTAGTGGGCATGGGAGGGGAAGGGGGAAAGGGGAACACAGATGCACACAGATGAGCGCAGATGAATCAACCGCAGAGACGCAGAGGAAGAATAAGGGGAAAGGGGCAGCATGAAACGAACTTGAGAAGGACAGGGAGGTTTCTCCGCTCTCTGTTACAGAGAAATTCTACAGAAAGATTCCACAAAAAAACTGTCCAAGATCCCCCCCACTCCCCACTCCCCACTCCCCACTCCCTCACCCCTACAAAAACTTAATCTCTGAACCAACCAAATCCGAAAGTTCTTCGACATCGTAGAGGATCATGGCGATGCGCTCTAGGCCGAGTCCCCAGGCGATCGTGGATTTGCGATCGCAGTTCAACGGTGCCAGCATTTCGGGGCGGAAGAGGCCGGAGTTGCCGACTTCCAGGTATTTGTGACTGGGGGGGTGGTAGGCGTAGATTTCCAGGGAGGGTTCGGTGTAGGGGTTGTAGGTGGGTTTGAATTTGAGTTTTTGGAAGCCAAGCTGCTGGTAGAAATAGTTGAGATAGCCCATGAGGGTGCGGACGCTGAGCAGTTCGCCGATGACAACCCCTTCGATTTGGTGGAACTCGGCGAGGTGGGTGCGATC
The DNA here is from genome assembly GCA_025454315.1 of Oculatellaceae cyanobacterium Prado106. GTDB lineage: Bacteria > Cyanobacteriota > Cyanobacteriia > Elainellales > Elainellaceae > Prado106. The sequence continues at coordinate 4,053 of JALOOP010000218.1, read as the reverse complement.
GACGGTTTCGTTGCGGAAGACTTTGTCGATGGAAAAGTATTTGCCGCTTTGTCCCTGGAGCTGGTGCAGCTTGCGGGCGGTGGAGGTGGTGGTGTGGGCGCGCAAGATGGCTTTGCTGGCTTCGGCTTCAGTCCAGGTGCCGCCGTAGTTTTGTTCATGCACTTGTTTCACCTGCTCCCGCAGGTTGAGGTCGGACGGTAGGGGAACGGTGCGGGGATTGGCCAGGTAGAAGGTGTCCTGGACTTCTCGGGCGGGGTGATCCTGGGGGGTGAAGAGAGCGTCGAAATTCCAAAAGGCAGATTCGACGAGGTAGCCGGACATTTCGTTGAAGCCCATGCCCAGGAAGATTTCTCGTAGTCGCTGGATACACTGACTGAGAATGGTGGGGCGACCATAGGCCACATCCGGGACGTGATCCTGAATGTTGTAGGGTTTGAGTTCCACCTCTTGCCATTTGCCGGAGATCAGCAGGTCACTGGTAAGGGTGGTGACGAGGGGTGGGACGGAGAGGGTTTGGAGGGTGGGGGCGATCGCTACTTGGTAATCCTGTCCGCTCTGTCGTTCTACCCAGCCCTGTTCTTCAAACCATTGCCAGTCGGCATTTGTCGTAGCTGTAGCGCCTGTTGTGTCTGTCGGGTCTGTCGGGTCTGTGGCGATCGCATCAGAGAAAATTTTGCTGAATTGGCGTTGTCGTTGCTGAAGCGTTTGGAGAATTGTGGGATCGAGAATTGTGATGATGCGAGTGTCGTCTTGCATCACCATATCGACGGCGTTTTCTTTGCGGAGTGCGCCGTAGTTGAGGCTGAAGTCTGATCCCAGTTCGGCTTGCAGTGGCTCGACTTGAACCAGACCCTGCATCAGCTTCTCAGCCAGAATTGCTCCTGGAATCTGCCCGTTGAGGTGCTGCCCTTTGCTGGTCAAAACCCATTGTCCTTGGGTGCGCTCTTGTAGTTCCACATGGGGATCGAGGGCACCACTGAGGAGAAACCCTTTGACAAAATTAAAGTCCAGTTCAGGATGCTGCTGACAGAATTCCTGGAGGCTAGAGATCTGGGACTGGGTCTGAAGGAATTGCACCAGTTGGCGTTGTTTCCCGGTCAACAGGGAGGGATCTTGCATGAAATGTTCGTTGCAGAGGATTTCAAAACGGTAACTTCAAAACCTCTGTCATTCTATAGCAGAGTTAAGCCAACAAGGCTGGACTGAAACTTTGCTTTATCTTTGAATTTTCGCTTCTAGGTCGGTCGCCAACATCTCTAAGATTTTTGGCCTTTAACACCCATTCAACCTGAAGATGTCCATGACTGCCTATGATTGCCCATAATTGGATTGCCCATAATTGGAAATTGGATTGCCCATAATTGTGGGATGCGTTAGCGGAGCGTAACGCATCGGTGGATCGATGCTTTGCTAACGCTACGGTTCTGGAAATCGTCTAGCCTGCTGGGTAGAAATTGCCTATACAAAAGGACGGGTTTCCCGAATCTAATGTCTGATGTAATGGCTTGTCTGATGGCTTGCTTAATGCCTTGAGAAATCAACTTTTAGAAGGCTTGAGATCAATCATTGGGCGGGTTTAGCGATGTTGTCGATTATAGCCCCAAAGGTTAGAATGAATACGTAAATGCCGCTAGAAATACAGGTGAAACTGACCAAAAGCTTTACTACTTTACTCGCTGTTTAGGTCGGCTTTGGTGATTTGTTAAGTTGCACGTTTAAGCTGTACGTTGACCAATTTTCAGATTGTTTTTTATCTCCCCATTCACTCCCTTTAAGAACAAGTCAATGACAAGAATTGTGATTGATACGGACTCACTGAATGAACAGATCAGTGAGGCAGCTTTGGATCTGCAAAGTCATCTCATGCGTGAAACAGATGAACTCTACGGCGTGGAGGACTTGGAGCAAGCCTTAGCGAACTGGTTAGAACTCTCTGTTGAAGCCCTGGTTGATGATGTTTTATTCCATGTGGTGGAGGGCGATCGCTCCACCGCATTCAACCGCAGAGCCTTTGAAATTCAACTGAATAAGCTCCCTTCTGTCCCTCTAGCCACGCTTTCCCCGACACCCTATCCCGAACCCCCGATCGAAGACCATTCCCAATCCAACAAAAAACATATCGCCGCTTAAAAACTCCATTTCCTGCAACCCTGCTCCATCTACCCCATTGTCATCCATGAAACTGATTGATTATCCAACTGCGATCGCCCACAAACAACGCGAACTCCTGCAAACCGAGCAGCAAATCCGCCGCCTGCAAGATGTGGTCAACCATTTGACCGCAGGCGTGGATACGGCGATCGCCTTTGACACCGAACTCAGAAACGATGCCCAGCGCAAGGCCAGACGGCTAGAGCTAATGGCTTCTCCCGATTACCGCAGGGCATTAAACAATCTGCTGATGGCACAAGATCGCCGCACCGAAATCGACATTGATTTAAACCTATTGCGAAACCAATTTTCAGCCCTAAAGCTAGAAATGCGGGAATCCATTACTCGTCGCGAAATGCAGCTAGTGGATGCCGCTTAGGATCTGGGTTTTAATAAAACTTTTGAGGGAGGTGCAATTTCGCTGCACCTCCCTCAAAAATTTTGACTCTGCTTGTCATTGTTCATCTCTAGAACGAAGGTGCGAATCTGACCGAGAAGTAAATGCCGTTCTCCTGCCAGGTGCGATCGCTCGACTCCACATCCACCAACGGAATGCCCCAATCCACCCGCGCCGTAAAATTGTCGCCCATACGCCAGAGCAACCCTAGCCCTGCCCCAATTAACGTATCCGGATCGGGGTCATCACCGCCATTGTTCCAGGCGGTTCCTAGGTCAATAAAGGGCGTAACTTGGAGCAGGCCATCGATGCTGGGCACTCGGACAATCGGCACCCTCACCTCAGCGGAAACTAGCGCACCATTATCCGTCAGCAGCGCATCCTGACGGTATCCCCGAACAGTTTCCTGACCGCCCAAGCCAAATTGCTCCAGGGGCACGAGAGAACCATCGGCGAACTGGACATCGCTTCGCACCAGCAGCAGTGTATCGGGTGCCAGCAGTCGAACCCATTGCCCTTGGCCACGCCACGCAAAGAAGCGGCTATCGGGGGCATTGTCATTGATGGTGGAATCTAGCAGATTGAGGCCGAGGCTGAACTGCGATCGCGCGGCCAGCACCTGTCGGCTGCTGCGTCTCGTCCACTCCTGGAACAACCGCACGGCGGAAATTCGGGTACGCCCTTCCGCATCGGCTCCACGGGAGGGAAAGGGGCGATCGTCTTCGAGGAATTCGGCTTTGCTTTCTTGACGGGACGCGGTCAGTCCTACGGCGAATTCTTCAGAGGGCGATTGGAACAGGGGTTGACGGTAGGTGAGTTCGTAGTAGCGGGAGTTGGAATCGATGTCGAGAATTTCAAAGTCCGGGTCAATGATGGAACTGGAAGTGGTGCCATAGGCCAGCCGCAGGGTGCCGTTGCGCGGATTGAGGGGAATGGTGTAGCTGGCATCAATGCCGTTGCTGCCGTCGGTGTTGGTGTAGCCCACGCTGAGGCCATCGCCGAAACCTAGGAGGTTCGCCTGGGTGAAGTTGATTTGGCGGCGGAAACTGCCGACACTGGGCGATCGCCCGTTATCAATCGAAGGCGCAACGGTAAAGGTATCGGCTTCGGCAATTTGCACTTGCAGCAGACTTGTGCCGGGACGGGCTCCAGCCTGCAAATCGGCAGAGATATTTTCAATTAGAGGGTCGAGTTGCAGCAGTTGCAGCCCTTCGAGCAGGCGCGGCACGTTGAGCGGCGTGGTGGCGGCTAGACGGATACGGCTGCTGATATAGCTGGGGCGCAGTCGCCGGGTGCCCGTCACATTGATGTCTTCGAGGGTGCCTTCCACCACCTGGATTTTGACCACGCCCCCTTCTAGGGTTTGGGGCGGAATGAAGGCTCCGGAGGTGACATAGCCATTGTCTACATAGAGTTGGGTAATGGCCGATCGCGCTTGCAGCAGTTCAGAAAAGGAAATACTGCGTCCGGTGAAACCGCGTGTGACTTCCTCGAATGCTGCCGCT
>JALOOP010000217.1 GCA_025454315.1 Oculatellaceae cyanobacterium Prado106 | reverse complement strand
CATGGGGGTGCCTTTTTGTTGTCGTAAACATCAGACTATCCCTATGAGTCCCTCTAGAGCAACCTTCTAGGTGATGCACTTCAGATTTGAATTGGCCTAGATTTATTGTCGCCTTGCAGAATCTTTGCTTGATGAAGCAATCTAAGACTTTACTGAAATGGATAGGACATGAGGAGAAGCGTTATTGTGGGTGAAGGTCTACAAATTGTTCTGTTCCCTGACGGCAATTGGAGATTTCTATGAAACCAAACTTTGAAGCGATGACAAATGAAGCGTTAAAGGCTTATGCCTTGACTCACCGGGACGAGCTTGAGCCGCTACAAATTCTCTTTGGCCGGCGATCGCCCGACTCAGAAGCCGTCATTTTCCAAGCGCCTAAGAATTGGGAAGACTGGCAGCAGCAGATGGAAACCATTCGTCCGATTTTGGAGCGCGATCGCCAAAGCGCCAAAGATCGCAACCCTCGAACGTCTTAGGCAAAACTCTCTAAAATTCAGTTGTCTGATTTATACTAAAGTGAAAGACTTTTATGCTAGTTGGTGAGGTTTTATATAACATGCCTAAAGCAGGAGGACGTTCTAAAACCACACAGGCTCAGCCAAAGACAATCAGAGGAAGAAGGCCATCTTTACATAACTCTTCCAAGAAGTTTCAGATGGAATCTGCTAAACATTCAAGGGTTCCTTCACAAAACCCTTCTGAAGAAGTTTTTTCTTTGCAAGAAGCAATAATCAAGCTTCGTGCCCCACTTCAGGATGCATTTGCCAAAGGTTATAGCTACAAAGAGTTAGCTGTCATCCTCACGCAAAAAGGAATTCGCGTCAGCGAATTCGATCTGCAAGACCAATCTATGACTTTAGAAAAACAGACACCTTCCAAAAGAACCGCCTCTAATAAAAGAAACAAAACCTCTGAAAATTCACGAGAAGAACTCAGTCATTCGGATGAAGTGTTGGGTGCCTCCAAAACCAAAATATCTGCTGACACTCGACAGATGCAACCCCTAGAAGGTGATGCCTGGGGGGTGTTGGAATCCCTTATTGGCACTATTGAAGCCCCTGCTGATTGGTCAGCGGAACATCATCATTATCTTTACGGGACTCCTAAACACTAAATCAATTTTGAATGACTCAAGATCGACTTTTCCTTGATACCGCTTTTATTCAAGCGCTACTTAATTCATGGGACGATTACCACAATCAGGCTAAAGCATTATTTCCTCGGATTCAAAATGCATCTGAAGTCTGGATTACAGAGGCGATTCTGGTGGAAGTTGGAAATGCCTTGAGCAGATTCAATCGTGAAGGAACTGCTCAATTCATCCAGCAGTGCTAAGCTGATTGGCATCTAGATTGATAGCTTTTCCCTTATCGTGGCACGGTTTTAGAATCTGGTTTGTGCAAACTAAAAGTCGTTTAACTTATTACACTCAAAATATTAGAGTCGTTAGTGTCGATACTGAATTATTGACTCAAGCACTTAAGTTGTATCAAAAGTACTCTGATAAATCATGGGGCTTAACAGACTGCATTTCCTTTGTTGTCATGCAAACCCATCAAATTACAGATGCCGTAACCACCGATCGCCACTTCACCCAAGCTGGTTTTAGGATATTGATGTTAGCGACCAACAGCAGATCCACTAAAAAGCCCCTGACTGAGTAGAAGCCATGCAGCTAAGCTGCTCAACTCCCACTCCATCAGGGACTTTATGATTTTGATCAAGGAGGAATGGCGATCGCACTATGGCGCTAGCGCATTTCCTCTGAGCAAGCTACCAAGGGTCTTGGCGGTGATTTTTAACTGCACCAAGGGGTTGGCAGGTACTACGGTTTTGTAGAGGTAGCTGTCAAAGGTGAGCTTTTGCACATCAATGTCCGCGCACATTTCGACGAATGCTTCACGGGTGGCATCGGAGCGGTAGAACACCGTTTGCAGCAAATCTAAGACCTTGTAGGTCAGACCGTAGGTTTTGTCCCAGCGCTTCAGGTACACCTTGAGGTCTGCTTCGGTGGGGATGCGAATATTCCACGATGGTTTCGGCACACATGCGACCGGACTTGGCGGCAAAATAGATGCCTTCGCCGGAGGACTTGGTGACATAGCCAGCGGCATCACCGACTAGAGCCACCCGACCCACGACGCGGCGCGGTCTGGGATGTTCGGGGATGGGATGGGCCTCCACTTTGATGATTTTGCCGCCTTCGAGACGCTTGGCTGCCCTGGCGCGAATGCCGGCTTGCAGCTTTTTGATGTCGGCTTTGTTGACCTTCATCGTGCCCGTGCCGACGGCGACGTGGTCGTACTTGGGGAAGACCCAGGCGTAGAAGTCGGTGGAGACATCATCGCCGACGTACATTTCGGCCAGTTCGTGGTAGTAGGCCATTTTGTCTTCGGGGAGACGGATGCGCTCTTGGAAGGCGATCGCATAGTTGTAATCGCCTGCGTCAATGGCTTTGGCCACGCGCGAGTTGGCTCCATCTGCACCGACGATCAGATCCACCTGTAGGGTTTCTGCCGTTCCTTCTACACTGCCATTGCTATGGTCAGCATAGTGAATCGTGTATTCACCCTTGGGTGTGGTGGGTAGGTCAATGGCGTGAACGGTGCCGTTGATCAGTTTTGCGCCGAGTTTGGCGGCGCGATCGCGCAAAAAGCCATCTAGCACTTCTCGGCGACACATGCCGATATATTCGTCATCCTTGAGGGTTTGCCCGATGTTGACCTCGACATTAGAAGGCGAGATCATTTTCATCTTTCGCACGCGGCGATCGATGATTTCGGGGGGGAGGTCAAATTCCGCCACCATACAGAGGGGAATCGCGCCACCACAAGGTTTAGCGTTATCTAATTTGCGTTCAAATAAATAGGTTTCGATACCCGCTTTTGCTAAAGTCTCGGCAGCTGAGGAGCCTGCCGGACCCGATCCAACAACAGCAACCCTTAGTGTCAAAGGTCTTCTCCTAATTCTCCTATGGCTACGAACAGCATCGTATCATGCGCTTTGCAGCCTTTCTCCGTTTTTTATTACAGATCCACAGGAATTGCAATAGAGCTTAACAATTGGGGGAGTGGGGTGGGGGAGTGGATGGGTGGATGGGTGGATGAGTGGATGGGTGGATGGGTGAGGGAGAGGGGAATTTTTGCAACATAGGAAATCTGCTTTTGAAGAATTCCTTGTGTTTAGGGAAAGGCATCCTTTTGAAATACCCATCCCCCCATCTCCCCATCCCCCAAATCTCCCTCCGCGCCCTCTGCTCCTCTGCCCCTCTGCGTTTAAAGGATGCCATTTGCGAAGGGTATCACCTGAAGTTCCGTGAAGAACTTTGAAGGGACTGAAGGGCATTTCTGGGATGCATTCATCTTCTCGTCTACGTGAGAACCAGAAATAGGACGAGGAAAATCTAAAAGCCCTGAGAATCTTACGAAAAGATTAATTTCGTGATTTTAGGGGTTTGGGGTGAGGCACTTTGGGCAGATTTAAAAGCGGGTCTTTTGTAGGAATTCAATGGACTACATCGACTTGCTCTGGGGAAATGGCAAGCTGCCCTGAACCCCGTGGTTTTCTCGATACTAATCATTGAAGAACTCTCAAATCTCAAGCCTTGCAAGATGAGAATCAAGCCATAATGCTTTATCTTGTCCAATAGGTTCTTTTTCAATGGGTTCTTTCCTTTAGATTCTTCTGCCGCTCTCCTGTTGTTTACCCTTCCGCCCGATCGCACCTATGACGCTGAAGCCTTCCCAAGTCCACGAGATCCTCAATAGCAAACGAGATGATTTTTCCTCGTTTAGCCAGGAAACCTGGCAATTGCTCCAGAAGTATCGGGCGGTTCTAGACCGACTCCAACCCGAAGAACAGGACTTAATCGATCGCCTTGCCGACTTGCCCAATGACGTTGGGGCAGGGCTGCTCGAACCGCTGAAAAAGTCTGTTAACGGTGTCATCTCTTGCAATCTCAACTGGCAAAGCCGGGAGCAGAGCCTTAACTGGGTGCGCGATCGCCTCACAGGAATTACCACCTTTGCCGTCGATGGTTCCCAAATCTACCCCGGCAAGGATTTATCGATTCCCATTGCCCTGGTGCAAATTGGCTGGTTTGAGAATCTGCATCTGCCCACAGGCGGCTACGAAAAAGACATTGCCCTGGATGTCATGACCCCGATGGATCTGAAGGTAGAGTCTGGGGAACTGGCCGATCGCAAGGTCAACATGCGCCGCTTTGAAATGGAAACCCAGCGGCTCGTGGACTATATGAAAGCCAATGCCAACCGCCAGGATTGTCTGGTCTTTTTGGATGGTTCTTTGGTGGTTACCTTTGCCGATCGCTTTGATGACGATGCCCGTCGCTTCTATGTGGAATGCGCCCTGGAACTGCTGCACACCAGTGAAGAATACCGGGTGCCCCTGGTGGCCTATGTGGATACTACTCAGGCGAACGATTTGGCCAATATGCTGCAACGGCTATTTGATTTACCCGAATCTCCCGCCGTCCACGATGCCCAGATTCTCACTAAGTTTATGGAATGGGGCGATCGCACTCCCCTCTTCCGCTGCAAGCGCCACGGCATCCTCAGCAGCTACCAAAGTTACCGCGATCGCATCGCCTTCACCTACCTCAAAACCAACCAGGACAACCTCCCCGCCCGTCTGGAAATGCCCCTTTGGATGTACGAAGCGGGCATTGTCGATCGCGTCCTGGACTGGGTGCGCGGCGAAGTCATCATCGGCAGCGGCTATCCCTATGTCATTGAAACCGCTGACCAAACCGCTGTCCTCAAGGCCGAAGACCGCCAAGCCTTCTTCCGCATTGTGCAAGATTGGGCGGAGCAGGAAGAGATGGGCTTGAGGTTCTCGCGCAAGATGGTGAGTAAGGTGAGACGGCGGTAGGGGAACTCGTCATTCTTCAATACGAACAATTTCTCTTATCCCAAACCAGTTATGGCGTTTGATGCCCCAGGGCAAAATCACGAGCAGCAAGATGAACAGAATGGCTATCGCCCCACCCACCCAAGGATTCAACTTCAGGTTTGATCCCAGATGGGTCAACATCAGCGTACCGGGAATGGTACCGAGTAGCGTCGAAGCGGCGTAGAGCGGAAAGGATAGGCGAATCATTCCGGAACCGTAGCTGATCAGATCAAAGGGCACCACCGGGAACAGGTGACTGAAAAACACTAGCCATCCCAGGTAGGGTTCACCCCGATGTTTTGATAGATAAATCATCTTGCCCGTCAAGGCGCGAATGATCGATCGCCCCAAAGTCCGCCCCAAAAAGTAGGCCAGCAAACTCCCACCAAACACGCCCAAAATGCCGAACATGGCTGCTGTCACAGGATTCCAAATTGCCCCCGCTGCAACTGTTAGCGGTGTGCCGGGGATGGGACTGAAAACGACGGCGATCGCCAACAGTCCCGCATAGACCAACTTCCCCAACCATCCCCATTGACCAATGGTCTGCATCACTTGCTCAGGATTGAAGGAACCCCCATTGGCCAAGAACTGCCAGCCAGCAAAAAGACAAAGCGTTAAGCAAAAAAGAGCCAGGGCATTTTGGGGAGCCAAAAGCACACGAAGAAATTTCGGACAGCGCATGGGCAAAGTGGGGCTAACTCATTGTGAAGTTTCATGACGAGTGTAGCGGAATTTTGTTGCCAATGATCGGGCGTGATTAGCCAATGACCTTCGGTCATGAGGTGAACCGTCGGTAACGAATCGTCGGTTATTTTTGAACTGACTTCGCCGGAGTCACCAATTTCCAACCCTCCATCTGCCCCAACACTTTTGCATCCTTCAGTTGAAGTCGGGATTGCGCTTTGGGATCTAGTAAGAAGAATTGGGGTTGTTTTCGTCGCCATAACCTTTGGAGTCGCCGATCGGGGGTGGGGAGGATGGGGCGATCGCTATAAAAGTTCAGCGAAGGTCTTGTCTCGGGATCGGAGGTGTAGACCTCTTGCCCCGGCGGCACAAACCGCTGGACAATCGCCGCCACCGGACGCACCGGATAGCGCTCGGCCAACTCCCAGTTCCAATGCGGCGAATGGAAAAAGAGCATCAGCGACACATACATGCCCCAAATCAACACGGCCAAAAACTGGGGATTCTGACGCGCAATTAACCAGGCCGTAACCGTCATCGTCAGCGCAAACGCACTCAGCGTATTTTGCAGTTCAGCTTCCAGGGGCTGACTCCACCAACCGTAATACAGCATCCCCAGCCAGCCCACCAAGGCCAGCAGCGCAAACATTCCCATCCAAAGCGGCGAGTAGGGCTTGAAGATCCATTGCTTGATGCCCACATGTTTGCCCCCTCGCCACAGCGTCGCCACCTGTGCGCCCACGATCAGTGATAGAGCCGGATAGAGCGGCAGAATGTACCAGGGTAATTTTGTCGCCATCAATGAAATCGCCAGGAAATACAGCCCCGACCAAACGATCGCCAATTTCGCCCAACTCAAGTTCCGATTCTTCCAGGCCAACTGCAACCCCTGGGGCAAAAACAAAATCCAGGGCACCCCATACTTCACAAGCTCCAGCAGGTAATACCAGGGCGGCCCTTGGTTATTCTCCACATCCTCCCAAACGCGCTGCGCCGACTGATCTAGTAAATGATGCATGAAAAACAACTGGCCATAGCGCTGCAACTGTGCCGTATACCACATGGCAGCAGGAATACAACCCACCAAAATCCCCACCCAAAAGTAAGGCAACCGCAGTAATCGCGGCGTATCCCAGCGGAGAAAGAGGAGTGCGATCGCCCCCATCAACCCAGCCACCATCACCCCCTTGGTCAAGCACAGCAACCCCAACCCCAGCCCCACGCCCAGGCTATAGCGATAATTCCGTCTCGCCCTCAGCAAACACAGCAGCATCAACAGCGAAAAACAAACTACTCCACCATCCAACATCGCCAACCGACCATTGCGAACCAAAGCCAGCGAAGTCAGATACACCAAAGCCGCAAAAGCCGAAGGCAGCCGCAAATAAAAAACTTCCCGTCCCACACCGTAGAGCAGTGGAACTGAACAAGCCGTTAACAAGGCACCGGGAAGACGCGCCGTCCATTCCTGCACACCGCCAAGGGTATAGGCGATCGCCACCAACCCATGCAGCAACGGCGGCTTATTCCAGTAAGGACTCCCCCAAAGCGTCGGATGCAGCCAGGTCAAAGACTCAAACGGAGCCGCCGCAATCTCACGGGCAACCTGAGCCACAATGCCCTCATCCCAGTCGCGCAGGGGCACATTTCCCAGATCGAAGGTGAGAAGGGCGATCGCCAATAGCAGCAAGGTGAAAGCCAGGAGGCGATCGATCCAGGGTCTGTAGGGGTGTTCCTCGGCGTTCGGCATGATGGGGGAAGGGGGCGAAAGGGGAAGGGGGAAAGGCGAAAGGCGAAAGGGGAAGGGGGAAATAGGGATGGGAATCGCTCATGATTGTAGCGATTATCTTGAGGTCGAGGTGCTCCTGGATATCCGCTTGCACCACTTTTGGAGCATTGCTCAAGCGCTTTTTCTCCGCCACTACAATCATGTGCGCCTACTCGCATCCAGCCGATCGCGTACCTCCCGGACATCCACTTCACCCCAGTGATAGCCCATCTCCACGCTCATTTGCTGAGCTAGTTCAATAGCGGCGATCGCCCCCACCCCGTCTCCCTCAGCCAGACAAAGCCAAGCGATACCCACCTGCACATCCACCTCCGAGAGGCGATAGCCATTATTCTGGGCATAGCGCAGCGCTTCCATCAAATCACTCCGCGCCGTTTTCGCATCCCCATGCCGAGCAGACCAGCGACCTCGAGAACTGAGGGCTTCAATCAGGGCATCAAAGCGGGGCGTGCTGCGGGCAATTTGAACCGCGCTGTTATAGTAGTTGGCAGCAGTGGAAATTCGGCCTGCGTTGGCATGGATGTCGCCCAGGGTGCGGTTGACTTTGCCCACCAGGTTAAGCCAGCCCTTGGTCTGGCAAATTTGCAGGTTTTCTTCGGCGATCGCCTGCGCCTGTGCCAAGCGTCCCGCCCGATTGAGGAAATTGGCATAGGCAATTCCTCGCCAGCTAAACAAATGACGGCTATCTTCCTGCATTCTTTGCTGACGCGCTTCTGCCTTCAAAAACAGACTATCAGCGGCCTCTAGCTGTCCCTGAAGGCCATAGATGATGGCTTGGTGAATGTAGGCATCCATCTGGCTCCAAGCATTTCTGCCGCGCTGGGCATAGTCAAAGGATTCCTTCGCAGAAGCCAGCGCCGCTGTGAGATCGCCTCGAAACACATCTAACTCAGCCAACCGTTGGTAAATTAAACTGGTCTGATCCCATTTTCTAGCGCTCAGAGCCACTTGCTTGGCGCGTTCGTAAAAAGTTCGCGCCTCGTCGAGGTAGCCCAATCCCACCCAGCAAATGCCAATTTCTTCCAAGATCAGATACTTGGCTTGGGCACTGGTGACTAGCGGCATACTGGCCGTATCGCCCTTGGGAAAGAACTCCTGGAGGGTGGCGATCGTTGTTTCATAGGCACAGAGCAGCGCAATTAAAACATAGCGATTGCGTTGGCTAATCCGTTCCCAATAGAGTTGCCATGCCATGTCATAGGCTCCAATCTGACAGACATAGTGAACTACCTCCAGCAGTGGACTGAGATCGTCCAAGGTTGGTGTCGAAGGAGGGCTTCCGGCTTGTCCTAGATAGTAGTCTTTGATGGAACGGTACAGTGATTTGAGATGACCCTGATCCTGTTCCTCAAGCTGTCTCAGGTAATAGCTGCGAACTAGGGGATGCAGCTTGTAGTAATGGGTACGCGGATTAAATCGTAGGAGTTTATACTTGAGCAATTGCTGAATCAGCGCTTTGAAGGTGGGCGGATCGAGTTGTGCTAATGCCGCGTTGAGGGCTGGGGAGAGGGTGCGATCGCGAAACACCTGCTTAAAGGCTGACTGCTGCAAGGGCAATCGAAAGGCACTAAAAATCTTCAAAAACACCTGTTCAGCTTCGGTCAACTGTTCGTCATACCGCCGCAGCACCCGCCGCACCCGACTATAGCGATCCTCACTGTCCAAGGGTTCCGGCATGTCGTCCACATCATCGACCTGGCCGCCGTACCGTTCTACGAGATAGGAACCGAGTAAACTCAGGGTTAGGGCATGGCCATCCCAGGCGGTGACAATGCGATCGAGTTGACTGTCGCTCCCCTGGAGACCTAATTTACGGAGGAGCGATCGCCCATCCACATCACTGAGGCGATCGACATTGCGATTGGTATAGCTGGTGAACTCAATCAGATCCAGCAGCGGCGCACGACTGGTAATCAAACACAGCGACTCATGTCCTCCAGCCGCAAAATAAGCCAAAAACTCATACAAATCCGAACTTTTCACCAGGGCATACTCATCCCCCGATTCATGCTGCATCACCTCAAAGCCATCCAGAACAAACAGATAGCGTTTGCCATGTAGCATTCCCGCTAAAAAATTAGCTCGCGTATTGGCAGAGGGCAACTGACTCAGGTTCACTAAACCGCCGCTGAGATAGGTCAGTGCCGACTCAAAAAATTCATCCACGCTATTGCGCTCATAAAACCCCCACCAGAAAATCCCATCAGGCTGAGGCAGGGTAGGCGCTTGCTCAGTCGGCACAAACGGCAAACGCCCCTTGCGTAAATCCATCACCCAGCGCCGCGCCAACGAAGTCTTTCCCTCTCCCCCAAAGCCAATCAGCCCCGTAATACAACACTCCGGATCAAGCCAGTCCTGGGTAATTTGCGCCAGCAGCTCCTCCCGCCCCACCCATTCTTCAATCGGCAGGGGCGCAAATTCCAGGGCTGGCTTCAGCCCCGTTTGTGACAGCCGACCCGCCAACTCCAGATCGGTGCTGGGCTGTGGCCCCGGTTGTAGGGGCAATGGCTCGGTGTGGATATAGAAGCCCATAAATGGCGTTTAACCCCGATCAAGGAATTCAAGATGCATCGGCTCAAACTTAAACACGTAAGCATTCACCGCCCAGGCAATATTATCGTCCACCGAACTATCACCCGGATTCCAGCGTTGGGCAACCAGACCGACCACCAGGTTGCGTTTCATATCTAACACCCCCGCCCCGCTCATGCCCGGACGAATATCACGGGTACGCAGTTCAACCGGATCAACCAGTAGAGTTTGCCCCTCGAAGGGTAAAACCGATCCCATGATGGTTCCTTCAGCATAACCGCTCGGCGACTCTCCCAGTTGCCGAAACCCGTAGCTGCGAAAGGGATTCCCCTCGGAGGCATCAGCAGTGCCCATCACGGCAATCTCTGCAGGCGACAGGGTCAAAGGCTGGGTAATCTGCAAAATGACCACATCATCATCATGTTCCACAAAACACTTGGCAACCCTCGCCCGATACACCCGTTCTTCCCGATGGCGCGTCCGGGGAAACGCCACCCCCACCTCCTGCCCCGTCGCCCTCCGAGGATCAACCCCAGCCATTTCCACCACATGCCGACAGGTCACAATCTCCCCCTCCACCGACGCCACAACCCCCGTCCCCACCACGTCACCCGTGAAGGCATGACGGATTTGAACGGTGAAGTCGATGAGTCGCTGAGCTTGGGGTTGCATCTAGATGGAGAGGGAGTGGGGAGTGGGGATGGGGGAAGGGGGAAGGGGGCGAAAGGGGAAAGGGGAAGGGGGAAAGGGGGGCTTTGGGATTTTTGTTGATGGATCGAAGAAGGCTGAGCGAGGAAATTTAAGGGGGGATTCTTTGAGATTTTCGTTGATGGATCGAAGAAGGCTGATCAAAGAAGATCGAATCAAAGAAGATCGAAGAAATTGTTGTAGTGGAAAATCATAGTTCTCCTTATCAAATTCAGTGATTCCCCTTTTCCCTTTCCCCCTTCCCCTTTCCCCCCTTTTCCCCTCTGCGCCTCTGCGTCTCTGCGTTTAATTTGGGTCGGATGCGATCGCCCCCACCATACAACGGTCAAGTATAACAACGAGTAAAGCCAATCCACTTGACCCGGAAACGGTTTGATTCGTTCCTCCCATGCCAGAATGACGCTGATATCCCGAAAAGTGGATCAGCGAAGTTGGCCGAGAACACAATGAATAGCTAGGGAGAAAATTAGGGGATGGGGCTGAGGGAACAAAGCCCAGCCGATCTTGGATAGACTTCAAAGCCAGTCCTCAATGCATATTTGAAGAACCCTGGCGGAATCGCTGCTGCTGAATCGCTGCTGCTGAATCGCTGCCGAATCAAGCCGGAACCAATAGAACCAACGGAGTCACCTGTACTACATTCTTCTCCCTTCCAGCAGGATTTTCCGGACAAAAGGTTAGGATTTGACTCGGGTTTTGCGTTTCCCTTTGGGGGGCTGTTCCTTAGCTGGCTTGTCTTTCGGGGTTTCGGGGGCGATCGGCAGCGTAAAGTGAAACTTGCTGCCCTGGTCACGCCCGAGCGACTCCGCCCAGATGCGTCCGCCCAGGTTAGCGACAATTTGCCGACAGATGGCTAAGCCCAGCCCGGTGCCGCCTGCTGTGCGTCGCAACGCGCCTTCCTCCTGATAAAAGCGCTCAAACACCGTTTCCAGACGATTCGGCTCAATGCCGCGTCCGGTGTCGGTGACGGTGACTTCCAGCATTTTGCCGCCGTTGGGTTTGGCCTCGATTAGCACCTGGCCTTTGGGTTCGGTGAATTTGCAGGCATTGTCCAGGAGCTTCGACAGCACCTCTACCAGCCATTCCCCGTCCGCCTGCACCGGGGGCAACTCTCCGGGAATTTGGGCGCGAATCTGGGGAATCTCCTGGGTCGCCTGTCGAGTGCGGATGCTGCTGAGCGCCAGATCGACGCATTCATCTAGGGCGATCGGCTCCAAATGCCACTGGACGCGACCGCTCTCCAACCGCGACAGCGTGAGAAAGTCTTGGATCAAATTCCGCATCCGTTCCGCGTCGGTCAGCGCCGTATTCAGCATCACCTGACGCAGTTCAGGCATCATGTCCGGTTCGCTAGCCAAGCTTTCTAGACAAACCTGGATGGTGGAAAGGGGCGTGCGGAGTTCATGCCCGGTGATGGCGATTAGGTTGCTGCGCGTGCGTTCCAGGGCTTCTAGCTGCTGGTTGAGATCTTCCAGGTTGGCGTAGGATTCGGCCTGAATCAAGGCCACACCAAGCTGGAGGGCAATGTCTTCAATCAGCGACAGTTCGTCCAGCGTCCAGGAATGGGGGTCGGGCTGGCAATGATGCATCTCGACCATGCCCAGCAATCGCCCCTGATAAAGAATTGGCACCATCAGCCAGGATCGAATCTGCCAGCGCTCCAGCAGATCGCTCAACCCCGCCAAGGACAATGGCAATGCCTGAGCATCGGCCTGAGTATCGACGATCGTCACGCTCTCCTGGCGCTGGGCGGCAATTTGAAACAGGGGATTGTCTTGCAAAGGCCAGGACTGTCCCAGTAGAGACGGGATGCTGGCATCGGCGCGCGACTCATCGGTAATTCTTGTGGCGACATCATTGGCTTTGCAGGGATAGATGATGCAGCGACAGACGGCCATCGCCTCACCCAGTTCTTTGACGGCAACTTTGAAGATTTCGGAGGGGTCTAGCGATCGCCGAATGGCCGAAGTAATTGAATGGGTCAGCCGCTGCCGCCGTTCCTGGGCCGCGATCGACCGATAGGCTTTCTGCAACTTATACTGGCTGGCCTGAATATAGGTGACCAGGCGCTGAGCAAAGGGATCAGGGTCAACCTCCTGCAACCCCGAAGGAGCCTCGGTCAAAAACAATCGCTTGGCATCGGCAATCTTGTCCTGCAATTCGGGGCGGTAGCGCGAGATCCGATCGAGCAGCACCTCTGCGGTAATACAGCTAACCTGGCGATCGAAGGTCCAAATCCCCTCAAACCGTCGGGTCTGATCCATCGCAGGCAGGTCGTTTGATTTTTGCTCAGCGGGCTGCTGCTGCCGCTCTTGGCAAACTAAACAAGCCGCATACTGCTGGCCAATCACCACCAAATGCCACTCCTGACTGAGTTGATCGTCGGTGTCAAAGGCGATCGCCTCATACTCCCGCGTCTCGCTGACAAAGCTGGTTTCGGGCGCAGCCAGCACATACACATGGGGTGTGAGCGCCGCAATCCGCCCATAGCGATTGGCCTCTTGACGATAGAACCGCTCCCGCTGAAAACTGGCAATCACCAGGGGCAACTGGTTCGCACCACCCGCCAACACCTGGTCTTCCATTGCGTGAGACAGTGCCGTTAAAGAAGATTTGAAATAAATTTGGGGGCGCAACTGGACGGAGCTTTGCAACTCAGACAACCGCTGCAACACCGCTTCCAGCACGGAGGTTTGGATTCGCATTGATACCAAGGGCGGACATAACCCAGTTTGATCCTTCACTATTATCTCGTTATCCGGCGATCGCGACTCAGTTTTGCAAGATAATTTCAGGGAGTGGGGAGTGGGGAGTGGGGAG
>JALOOP010000593.1 GCA_025454315.1 Oculatellaceae cyanobacterium Prado106 | reverse complement strand
TTCCACGCAAGTGTAGCATACTTCATCATATCTTCATATTCTTAAGCTGTAATTTTTGTCACTTGCTAAGGGTGAAAAGTACGGTAATTTTCCAGAAATTATCCGTGTAGATAGAAATTCGGGAACGGTGAGCGATCGCCCTTCAAGCAGCAATTTCTAGCGTGAAAAAACGCTGTTTTTAGGGGGAGATGTATGAGTTTTCTGCCTAAGAAATGGTCAAGAAAGGTTCGCGGGTTGAGGCGATTAGGCTGCTGAAGGTTGCAAATTCTCAAGAACAGGGGTGTGAAATTTTTATTGTGGGTAAGATGGCACCGAAATCAGTATATTTCCCTCGCCAGATTTTGGCCGGATGCTTTGGCAGTCATGGTGAAAGAGGTAGATACCGCAATTCTTTTCTTAGATACTGTTTCTGAGTATTGTTTTTGGACATTACTTGCTGATTCCTTCGTCGAGAACCCTCCTATGGAAAAAACTACTGGGTTTTGGAGCCATTGGCATCCTCATGGCCATTTCCATGGTCATTCTCATGGTCATTCTCATGGGCATCCTGGGTGGCGGCATGGTTGTCAGCGCTCCCAGTCAACTTCATGCTGGGTCAGTCAGGGGATCAGCAGTATGACTTGGCTCGGCATTGCAGCGATCGCCCTCCCCCTCCCAGCCATCGCCACCCAACCTCCCATCAGTTCTCTACCGCTCATCGCTAGCGCTCCCGAGATAAGCGCCTTCGAGGTTCAACGCGATCGCCCAATGTCTCAACAAGGTATTCCCCAACAGAACCTTGCCCAGCAAGACACCCTCACCCAGGCCGAAGTCTACCGTCTCGAAAATCGGGTGCAGCTCTTGCCGCAAGACCAGTCTCCCCGCGCCGCTAGCCTGGGCGATGTGCTGGTACCTCTGGATTCGCTGCAAACGGCCACAGGAGCGATCGCCGAACTCCTCTTCAATGAAGGGTCGATCGCCCGCATCAACGAAAACACCACCTTTCGATTCCGTCAGGGCTTGCGGCGCTTTGAATTGCCCAATCGCATTGCCCGCAGCGAAACAATCTTTGTCCTGGAAAACGGCATTGCCCTCTTCATCGTCCCCCCCAACGGCACCGCAACCCAGGTGGAAACCCCAGAAGGCCGCATCAATATTGTGGCGATAGAACCGATCGCCTCTGCGGGATGCAGTGAACCCGAAGCCGGATGTGTGGTTGCACGAAATGGGTCACAGAAGGGGCGATCGCCTAAGAATTCGCCCAAAAATGCAGAATCTAATTCCTCTCCTTTAAGGCGAATCGCCCAAAACAACACCGGAGCAACATTACAGCCTCCCGAAAAAAGCAGCGTTGTGATGGTATCGCGCGATGCCGCAACCCGCACCACCCAGGTCTTTGCCCTAACCGATGGTGCAATTACAGTGTCCGATGTCAGTGGCGGTCAAACCAAGCCCTTGACGGGCGGCCAAACCGTGCCCATCGAGAATGGCCGAGTCGGTCGAGTCCAGGATTTTGACTTGGGCGCGTTCTACCGTACCGTACCGCTGGCTGCTGGACTGGGTTTAGGGCAGGAGTCGATCGTCGAGCAGCAGCCCACTCCCGTCCAAGCCACCCTAAACCAAGCCAGAATTGAGACGATCGCCGCTATCCGCCGCCAAACCCGAGATCGGCAAGGCTTCACCAGTCAGTTTCTCCGAGATGCGTTGACCGGATCAGACAGCGGCTTCAACGGCCAGCGCGGCCTTTCCAATGTCACCATCATCGATCCGGTCGTTACCCCCGGCATCTTCACCCGCACCGGAGAAAACAGCGCCATCTTCGCCGACGGCAATGACAACGTCACCGAAATTGAAATCGACTTCGACAACCGCTCGATCCGCATCAACGGCAACGCAGGCACCGCCAACGATGCAGGCTTAAGCGGCAACAATGCCCAAGGCACCGTGATCGATCGCAACGGCCAGGTAACGCGCATCCAGGTACTCGATGTGGGAGGAGAAGAACCGCCCGTAGGACAATCTTTTCGAGGCACTTTAACAACTGGGGTAGCGCCCGATCGTTAGGGAAAAGGGGAAAGGCGAAAGGGGAATAGGGAAGGGTGCCTCTCTGCGCTCTCTGCTTCTCTTTGATCTCTGCGTTTTAGGAGAAGTGGGAAATGACTCAAAAAGACTTGAAGTGGATAAATCCCGTGTCGGTGACGATCGCCGTCTCCTGCGCGGCATCCCCTGCGATCGCCCTCTCCTCACCCCCAAATCCCGGTCTAACCTCCGAAGATTCAGTACCCCACGCATCCCGAACAATCGCTCACCTCAAAATTCAAGGGCTAGAACCAATCGCCCCTCCCACCGACTTCAGCCAGCCCGAATTCTCCTCAGCGATCGGGTTTGCCGCAATGGCGATCGCCCCTATTCCAGCCACTGCTGCTGATTCCCCAGAAATTCTCACCGTCCCATCTCAGCCAGTCCCATGGACACCCAACCATGAACTGTCTGGTGAAATAACTGTTGAATTAAGCTTGGTTCAGCCATCAGAGCAACCCTTGACTCCAACAGCGGATCAAATCCCGATCCCATCCCCCGAACCGATTCCAGTTCAATCCCCAGAGGCATCAACCGATCCGTCTTTGCTCCAGTCTTTAAATGTAGTTGACGATCAAACCCTGGCTCAAACTGAAGAACCACCCGTCCCCTCCGTCGATCGCCTCTCCGATATTCAGCCCACCGACTGGAGCTACCAGGCACTCCAATCCCTGGTGGAAAAATACGGGGTCATTTCCGGATTGCCCAACGGCCAATTTGAAGGCGATCGCCCCCTCACCCGCTACGAGTTTGCTGCCGCCCTCAGCGCCACCCTGGACGCACTGCAAACCCAACTGGCTCAATCCCTAGAAACAGGCGTATCACCGGACGATCTCCGTACCATCCAACGGCTGATTGAAGCCTATCAACCCGAAATGACCGTAGTCCAGGGTCGAGTCGAGAGTCTAGAAGCTCGTTCGGCAGTCCTGGAGGCTCAGCAATTTTCCACCACGATGGTGCTAAACGGCCAATCCACCTTTGCCATTGCCAATTCTTGGGGAGGCGATCGCCCCGGAGATGGTGTCAGCAA
>JALOOP010000592.1 GCA_025454315.1 Oculatellaceae cyanobacterium Prado106 | reverse complement strand
AGCGTGGTGGCGATCGCCTGATTAGAATGACTTGCCTCCGTTCCTCCCCGCAGAATCAGACTATTCCCGGTACGAATACAAAGCCCAGCCGCAATAATTCCCAGTTCAGGGAGAGCTTCATAGATCAGGGCAATTACCCCCAGCGGCATCAGTTGACAGTAGGTCTGACACTGATCCACCTGAAAGGACGGAATGTTAAGCACCTGTTGAATCGGGTCAGAAGACTCGCCCAACCGCTGGAGCGCCCGCCCCACAATTTGCAGCCGCTCGGGGGTAAGTTTGAGCCAGTCCAAAATCAGATCGGGGACAGCCATTTCCCGGCTGGCTTCCAGATCCAGCGTGTTGGCTTCTAATATGTCATCCTGGCTCTCCAGCAGTGCCTCTGCCATAAGCTGGAGAGCGTGACTTCGATCCGTCCCCTTCATGGCGGCCAATGACAGGGAGGATTGATAAGCCCGGTAAGCGGTCGAAGTTAAATCAGGTGAAGCGTTCAAAGGCGGTTCTTTCGGTTAGGCTGTGGGTGCAGATTCCTGAGCTTGCAGGTTCCTGTGGGTGCAGGTTCCTGAGCTTGCAATTCACTGAGGTCAAGGCAAAATTGCCCGTCTCGCAGATTTTAGCAGGAACTCACCGCCTACAGGCAAGCCACAGCATTAAACCCAACATGACCGATAGCACGATCGCAGCAGCAAACACGCGAAAGGCCATATTGGCGCTGAGCGGAGACTGGAGAATGAGGAGTAAGACCAAGAACCCAACCACAAAAACACTGACCAAAACAATGGGTAAATAATCGCGCCCTAGACCCGATCTCGCCACAACCCACTGGTGCCCTGTCCAACGCCAGGTGCGTTTGTAGGGATAATTGGTGGACAGTTGCTCTAGAACAAAGCCATTGTCCTGGACAACAAAGATTTGTTGACAGCGATCGCACCCAAAGGCATCGGTGAGGGCGATCGGCGTTAGTTGTCCCTTGCGGCGGCAGGGACAGGGATAGGCGACTTTAAAGTCAATTTTGTGGGCTTTGTGGGATTGCACAGGTCAAAAGGGGATGAAATAAACGACTCGCTCGATAACCCAATGAGATGCAATAGTCCAAGAATTGCAGTAGTCCAAGAATGACAACCGAAGAGGAACAAGAAGCGATCGCAAACCCTGAAACAAGATCAGGCAGATGATTAGATTAGGCAAATGAAATATCACCCATCTTTTCATTCTTTTTTCAAAGCGGCAACGACCTATCCTGATTATTCAGTTTCCGCCTGCAAAATCAATGCCCCTCAAGACGGAAACCATTCAGACAAAACCGTTCAACAAACCAATAACCCCAAATTAACCAACATTAAAACCTAGCTTAAACCTTTTCCCAGGCTGGAATGATTAATTGAGTCTTAACCCTGTATAAGCTCAGCTAGATCTAAGCTCAGCTAAGTTAAACGACTTTTAGTTTGCACAAACCAG
The DNA here is from genome assembly GCA_025454315.1 of Oculatellaceae cyanobacterium Prado106. Lineage (GTDB taxonomy): Bacteria > Cyanobacteriota > Cyanobacteriia > Elainellales > Elainellaceae > Prado106. The sequence goes on along the minus strand of JALOOP010000592.1, from coordinate 1,646 downwards.
ATTCTAAAACCGTGCCACGATAAGGGAAAAGCTATCAATCTAGATGCCAATCAGCTTAGCACCTATCGCTTTCTGCGCGTCTCCAAGGTCTTCATCAGGAGATTAATCTCAGCAGAAGTCAGATCGCGCCACTCGCCTGGAGCTAAGTTTTTCAGGTGAAGATGGGCGATCGCCACTCGCACCAATCTCAACGTTGGATACCCCACGGCTGCGGTCATTCGCCGCACCTGTCGATTTTTCCCCTCCGTCAAGGTGATTTCGATCCAGGCCGTGGGCACCGATTTGCGGAACCGAATGGGCGGATCGCGCGGCGGCAGGTCAGGTTCCTGGTCAAGTAGCCTGACTTTGGCAGGCCGAGTCCGATACCCCTGAATCACCACCCCTTGACGAAGCTGCTGGAGCGCAGTTTCATCGGGAATCCGCTCGACCTGCACCCAGTAGGTTTTGGGATGCTCATACTTGGGATCGCTCAGCCGATGCTGCAACCGCCCATCGCTAGTCAACAACAGCAAGCCCTCGCTATCGCGATCGAGCCGCCCCACCGCATACACATCGGGTACCGAAATGTAGTCCTTCAGAGTCGCACGGGTAGATGCCGAAGATTCGTCAGCCGATAAATCATTCGACGAATTGGCCACATCCGCCAGGGGATCGGTGAACTGACACAGCACATCGTAGGGTTTGTAGAACAGGAGATGGCGATGTGGCATGACGGGTTATCAAAAATCTGCGGAGTCGCGCCGCCCCTTCAATATGCTGAAATAAAACTGTCCCAACTCTAATGAATGGAGAGAGGTAGACAAACTTCTCTGGCAGCGGAAGGATTTTGCGATCGCCCTCACTCCAACTCTAAGGTTTCTGAAGCAATGCGATCGGCTCACTTCAGATTGTTAGGGATTTTGCGATCGCAATCTCTCCAACTCCATCCGCAGCGCCGCAATTTGAGCCGTTAGCTCTTGCAAGTCCTGCTGAATATCAGGCGATGTCACGGGAGTTGCGGTCGTGGGAACGGTGGTACCCGTGCTTGAACCCTGATTCCAGGAAGATTGACCGAACATGCCATCAACAAATTTGCGGGCATCCTGCTCGGTGGTTTCGCCTTTGACGGCCAATTCTTCAATCAGTTGATTAGGTTCATGCCGCAGCTTGTTGAAATTCTCTTCTCGAAGTTGGGGATCTTGGATAGATTCAATCAGAGAGGCGGTTGCGCCGATGGTGACGCGGTAGCCCTTCTGGAGGTTTTGAATGAGGGTGTCGGGATTCATAGAGGATTGCAAAAAATCGGCTGTTTAAACTGTATGGGGGATTTGAGATTTTGCAAGCAAGACTTGATTCATTTTGGATCTTTAATTTTGATTTGGAATGGTAAATCGCCCTATCTGCTCGGGCTACAACCTCAATACACTGAATATTTTCTACTTGAACAGGCGATCGCCCATTTCCTACCCTGCCGTTTCTAAGTAGTGATTAATGTCTTCCACAATGCGCGTTAGTTCTGCCTCGGTGGTCAACCGAATGCGATCGTCCCGCAAGGTAATCAAAACCTTGGCCGCAAAAGGACTCGACCAAATATTGGGGTTACAAAAGATTTCTAGAAAGACTTCGCCCGTATGCTGATATTCCAAAGGCTTTTGCGGCTGGGGTTT
>JALOOP010000216.1 GCA_025454315.1 Oculatellaceae cyanobacterium Prado106 | reverse complement strand
GTTTCCAAAAGATAGCTGGCGTAATCCTCGACGGGCTTGATCGCCATTTTGTTAAACACCAGCGGAAACACCGTCTTCATCACCCGCCGATTTTCCAGGACATAGGACACGCCGGAAGGGCAGCGGAGATTGTCTTCCAGGACATACCACTGACCATCGCGATCGCGCACCAGATCGGTCCCAGTAATGTGGCACCAGATGCCCTGCGGCGGTTTGAGGCCAATGCAGGGCTTGAGAAACCCGGTGGCTGAATAGATTAATTCCTCGGGAATGACTTTATCTTTGAGGATTTTTTGCTCCCCATAGATATCGTCCAGGAATAAATTCAGGGCGTGGATTCGCTGTTTGAGTCCCCGATCGAGCCAATCCCACTCCGACAACGACACAATCCGAGGAATAATGTCAAAGGGAAAAATCCGCTCGGTACCCTGGTTGTCGCCGTAGACATTAAAGGTGACGCCCAACTGAAACAGCGCCGCTTGAGCCGCCTGCTGTCGCTGCTGCAACTCGGGCATGGAGAGCGATCGAATCCGCTCAATCAGCGGCACGGCATCCGGACGGGGAGCCCCTTCGGCCAAGAATAGCTCATCGTAGAAATCACCCGGATTGTACTGATCAATATGCACGGCGCGTTCACCTTGAAGTAGAAATTGATACGTGGCCTGGGCGGTGGATCGATCTTGGGTCTTCCTCGCTCCTGAGTTTAACCTTAGTTCCTTAACCTGGTTCTTTAACCTTTGATTTGTCTTTTAACCTTGTCTATTGAATAGTGTTTGGGGCGATCGCAAGACTGTAGCATAGATAACGGTATGATTTTTTCCCTACCGAGAATCAACCTGGAAACGGCTGCAAAAAACGCTCAAGCCTTGATCTTGACTGGGCTATCCTCTCAGAGGGGATCGATAGAAAAATTCCTACTAAATGTAAGACAAATTGCAATTCATGTTGAGGATTGTCAAGCAAACTTTGGATTTTTCCGCAAAAATCTATGGAGTCTATCACCCATTTTGGTGGCGCTCCTCTCTGGATTTTGCACAACTCTTAACTCTGCTCCCGCCCCTGTCGCCCTCGTGAACCCTGCATCTGAGGGAAGTGGAGGAACCTTTGCTAATTCTCGACTCCGGTGACACTCTTGTGGATGGCAACCATCAACAGATCCTGAACTACTTTCTGATATTGAACTTGACCCTCATCTTCTTCGGACTTGAGGGGACGGCTAACGGCTCCAATATCAACTAAATTAGTTTTGACAGAAGCGATCGCCCCTTCCGTTTGAGACGAGGGCAAGAGTTCCACTTTAACCCCTGATGTTTGGGTCTCATAGGCGGCTGCCAAAACTTTAAACATTCTACAGGACTTGTAGTTAATTTTGATTCATTAAACTTCATCTTTCAAGTTCATCTCAGAGATGTTTGCCTGGGGTGCGTTTATCAGGATACTGCCAGGAAAAAATACTTCTGAAACTCAGTGACTAAACAGTGATCCAACAATGACGAATAACAATGACGAATAGCAGCAATCAATGACGAATAACAGCAATGACGAGTAACAGAGGTGTATCCTACAGTTTGTAATGTATCCTACAGTTTGTAACTGTTATCCCACAAAGCGATCGGGGCTGTCTAGAATCGAAACGTTGTTTGATAATAAACTCTCGTTTTATGACAGCCCTTTATCATCCTCACCATCAACCCCAACAGGGTCAACCTAACCTGGATCAACACTACCCAGCAGCGTTGATTCAATCGTTGACACAAGCCGTCCTTCAAGATGGATTTTGTGTTCTCAGAAATCATTTTTCTCGTGAGATTTTACAAGCTTGGCACCAAGCTTTTACGCCCCTACTTGAAGATCATATTGCACGGGAGGGCGATCGCCAGAACCGAGGTGCAGAGCGCTACTACGTCACCCTGCCGTTTACCGCACCCTTTGCCAATCCCAAGATTTTTGAGGATGAGGTTGTGTTGGCGATCGTTGCAGGCTTAGTCGGCGAAGATGCAGTCATGTGTCAACTGGCCACCGATACGCCGCTCTTGGGTTCAGACTATCAAGCCATCCACCGCGACGCGCCACCGCTGTTCCCAGAAATTCCCCAAGAAACACCCCCCTTTCAGCTTGCCGTCAACTTTCCCCTAGTCGATGTCACCTTAGAGAATGGCCCCTTTGAGGTCGCACGGGGCACTCACCTGATGACCAAAGAGGAAGGACTGCGTCGCCTAGAAGCCGGAGAAGTCCAGCTAGAACCCATCACCTTAAACCTGGGCGATGTCATGATCCGAGATGTACGAGGTTTACACCGGGGAACGCCCAATCGTACTCAGACACCGCGTCCTATGGTGGTCATTGGCTATAGTCGTCGCTGGTTATTCCGCCCCGAAGTTTCCATTCAAATACCCCATCCAATGCTGGATACTTTGAGCGATCGCGCCCGTCATCTTCTCCGGTTCAATCCCGTGGTCGAATCCTTAAACGATCAATCTACTGAAATCTACCAATCCTACGCTTACTAGCTACGTCTCACTTTGACTGCAAAACGGGTATCGCTGAGAAAATCTATATCCGTTTTGCTTTGGTAATATGCAGAAGTAATTCCTTGGTGATGGCAAACTCGTGCAGCAGCGCAGTTCCTTCTCTGAAACAGATAACCCTCGACTGGCTCATCTGCCTGCCCTACCCTGCAAGACCTTTCCAGCGAAGACCTAGAGGAGCCTGGTTGGTCTGACCATTAAGCTGATTAACATCTAGATTGATAGCTTTTCCCTTATCGTGGCACGGTTGTAGAATCTGGTTTGTGCAAACTAAAAGTCGTTTAGCTTACCACGAACTCCATCCCCAGCTATTGAGCCGTACCTTGAAGCTTTCGGGTTACCGTGAGCAAGAGATTTACACGGCTTCTGATCTCAATCTTTACGATGATCTTGCCTATCCATTGTGATACAAACGCCCGGACTGGTTCCTCATGGTGGGCGTACCCCTATTGCACCCGGATGGAGAAGGCGATCGAGAAAGCTATGTGATCTGGCAAGAGCAGGTGAGTCCAGCGATCGTCGTAGAGTTTCTTTCACCCGGCACTGAGGCAGAAGATCTGGGGCACTTCTTTGCTAAGCCTCCTAAACCCCAGCTTTCTAACTCGCCGCCCTCCAAGTTCACTGTCTACGAGCAGATTTTGCAAGTACCCCATTGCATTGTGTTTAATAAGCGCGATCGCGCTCTGCGGTACTTCAAACGAGTGAGGGGTTCTTATCAAGAACAGCCTGTTGCAGCATCCAATCCCCGCATTTGGATTGCTGATTTAGAGATTGGGTTAGCCATCTGGCAAGGCGTGTTTGCCGGAAGACCAAAGGCTTGGTTGCGCTGGTGTGATGAGAATGGAGAATTAATATTGACGGATACGGAGGCGGCGCTGTTGAAGTTGAGGCAAACAGTGGTGAACTTGCAGGGAATGGGGATGGCGATCGCGCAAATTTCTCAGATTACTGGAATAGCTGAAGATGAGGTGGGAAGAATGATTGAGGATTTTGAGAATGGAAGGAGTTAGGCGATCGCTCAATCAATGACCTCACTTTTCACGATACCTCACTTTTCACGATAATCGTGTCCCAAAACTACCTTCAGAGATAGATAAACTCGCGAATTAATCGTTTAGATTAAATTATCTGACCGAAGTGGATACCTTCGCGTGTTTCTCTGATGGAGCTTAAGGGATGGATTATCAACCGATCGAGAACTACGGCATTATTGGCAATATGCGAACCACAGCGCTAGTGGGGCAGAATGGCTCGATCGATTGGTTTTGTTTTCCCAACCATGACTCGCCCAGTGTGTTTGCCTCCCTTCTCGATCGCCACAAAGGAGGCTACTTCCAGATTGCGCCCCAAATGGCTGATCTGAAATACAAGCAATTCTATTACCCCAGCACCAATGTTTTGGTGACGCGCTTTCTCTCTCCGGTGGGGGTGGCTGAAATCATTGACTTTATGCCCGTGGGTTCGGCGGCGCAAGCGCAGGACTGTCGGTGGCTGGTACGTCAAGTCCGCATGATTCGCTGCCAAATGACCTTTCGGCTCACCTGCTATCCGGCCTTCAATTATGCTCGCGATCGCCACACCACAACCTTGACCCACAACGGAGCCTATTTTCAATCCCCCGATCTCAGCCTCAAGTTAGTCACCGACATCCCTCTACAGCAGGACGATCGCGGGGTTTGGGCTGACTTTGAACTAGAGCCAGAGCAATCTATGACATTTGTGCTGCGTCAAGCCCAGATGTCCTCAGAAGATGCTTCTAGCAGTAGCTCTGGGAATATCTCTAACAACATTCCTGGAAATCTCACTGAGAATGGTTCTGGAGATGAAAAGACGCTCACCCTGGCTTCACAACTTATGGATGAAACTGTGAGCTACTGGCGGCGTTGGTTATCCAAATGTATTTATAAAGGGCGATGGCGGGAAGTCGTAGAACGCTCTGCTCTTGTGCTGAAACTGCTGACCTATGAACCTACGGGAGCCATTGTGGCCGCACCCACCTGTGGACTGCCCGAGGATATTGGCGGTGAACGAAACTGGGATTATCGCTATACCTGGATTCGAGATGCAGCGTTTACGGTGTATGGATTTCTGCGGATTGGTTTTACCCAAGAGGCCGCACAGTTTATGAAGTGGTTGAGCGATCGCTGTTATGCCCCTAAACCCACCGGGTCACTCCAGTTGGTGTACAGCATTGAAGGCCACTCGCAGTTAGACGAAGAAGTTTTAGACCACCTCTCAGGTTACCGAGATTCCTACCCGGTGCGAATTGGCAATTCGGCCTATCACCAGTTACAGCTTGATATTTACGGTGAACTGATGGATGCGGTGTATTTGTACAACAAGTATGGTTCGCCTATTTCCTATGACCTCTGGTGTCGCTTACGGCAGATTCTCGATTGGGTCTGTGATAACTGGCAACGCGATGACGAGGGCATTTGGGAACCGCGAGATGGACGAAAACCGATCGTTTACTTAAAGCTGATGTGTTGGGTGGCGCTCGATCGCGGCTTGAGGTTGGCGGATAAGCGATCGTTTCCGGCGGAGCGCGATTATTGGGTCAAAGTGCGTGACCAGATCTATGAATCGATTATGGTTCAAGGCTGGAATGAAGAACTAGAGTCCTTTGTGCAGTATTATGGCAGCGATGTGCTGGATGCAAGCAGTTTGATTATGCCGCTTGTGTTCTTCCTTGCGCCGAACGATCCGCGAATGCTACAAACCATTGATGCGATCAATCGTCCGCCGGAGGTAGGTGGACTGGTGGCCAACAACCTGGTGTATCGCTATTCTCCGGGTCAGGGAGACGGCCTGAGTGGCAGCGAGGGCACCTTTAACCTCTGTACTTTTTGGCTCGTAGAAGCGCTGACGCGGGCAGGACGACAAGATCCACAGCGACTTGACAAAGCCCGTCTGATGTTTGAAGAAATGCTCAGCTATGCCAATCCTCTGGGACTATATTCTGAGGAAATTGGCGTCAGCGGAGAAGAATTGGGCAATTATCCCCAAGCGTTCACGCATTTAGCCTTGATTAGCGCAGCCTGGAATTTGGATAAGGCACTGGATGAAGTTGGGTAAGCGATCGAGGCTGAACTTAGGAATGAATTAGCTGTTCTTTCCTCCCAGGTTTTGCGCCCCCCAGCCCCCAACTTTGGGGGAGCCGAGCCTTCTCCAGGAGGCTTCAGTGAGTTTGCACAAGGAACTTCCAAAAGCGCAATCCCCGAAGATTCCTTGAATTCAAAGTCCCCCAAAGTTGGGGGATTTAGGGGGCGCGCACACCTGACGCGAAGCCGATCGCAACTTATGTGTACGCGATTGCTTGTTTTACTGAATTTATAGGATGCGTTAGCGTAATGCATCACCAATCCATCAACGTAATCTACCAAATGATGTGATGCATTGCATCTACCAACACATTACATCATTTCGGTGTTGCTTCTCATTAATTTGTGATTATGGGCAGAACTTACCCGTTCCTTTGGGTAATCCTTGACAGATTTGTTGCTTGGTTAAGAAACCATCCTTAACTACTGTTTCTTCGATGTTGTTGATATCTACAACCTGCGGAGTAGACAGGGTTGAAGGAATTTCCTTTCTAATTCACAGTAGTACCCTCAGAAGCAATATCCCAAAAAGTCGGCAAGTTGATGCTGTAGCAGTAATTGTGTATCAACAACTACAAATTATAGCGATCGCAGTTCAACGAAAGACATCCGCACAAAGATATAAAAATGCTCTCCAGGAGAGAGCTATTAGCGTTATCTGTCTAATGGTGGGAAGTTTGGGCGATCGTACACACAAGTCTCGATCGGCTTCGCCCCAAGGGTTTTCGCCCCCTAAATCCCCACCCTTGGGGGACTTTGAATTCAATGAACCTTCTAGGATTCCTTATGTCCCCTTATGCTCGCAACCGTTTCGGGAGGTCGATGTTGCTAGTCGATGTTGCTACTAGTTTCCTCCCGGTCATCCAGGGTTCTTCCGGGATGGGACAGCCGCTGGTCAATGAAACTCAAAAGCTGAGCGACGAGTATCAAAGACTCGACCACAAGTATCAAAGACTCAACCGCGATCTAGCTTACAAGCTGACATTCCCCGACACATTTCCAAACAGGGTGCCGCCTGTGACTTGTCCAATCACCTGGTTATTGTTGCCCGTGACGGTTTGGACGATTTGCAACCCTGGTGTGCCGTCGGGGGCGGGTTCTTGGAGAATTTGGGCGATCGCCTCTGCTAGCTCCGGGTCGGCTTCTAGGATTTTCTTGATTTGTACCCGCAAGGCCGCCTGAGAGTCGGCATCATCGGGCGCTTTGGCGACATCTTCAGCGGCTTCTTTGGCGGCTTCTTTGGCCTCGACTTTGGGGTGTAGTTTGTCCCAGACGGCTTTGGCTTTGTTCAGGGCATTTTCGCTGACCTGGGTGCCGACGGTTTCACCGGCTTTAGTAGCAAGGGCTTCTGCGGCTTTGGTGCCCAGATTTAGAAGGACGGGAAGGAAGGGGGCGAGGAAGGAGGTGAGGGTAATAGGGTCCATAGGGTGCGGGATGGGGAGGTGGGGAGGTGGGGAGATGGGGAGGTGGGGGGATGGGGAGATGGGGGAATGGGGAGATGGGGAGATGGGTATAAACTTTCGCCTTTCCCCTTTCGCCTTTCCCCTTTCGCCTTTCCCCTTTCGCCTTTCCCCTTTCGCCTTTCCCCTTTCGCCTTTCCCCTTCTTCTCTCTGCGTCTCTGCGTCTCTGCGGTTAGAAAGATTCCAGACCTAAAGAGCCATCATCAGAAAGAACGAGATCGATTTTGTCCCAAAGCGTAACCTAAGCGTGGCAACAACGCCAAGAATTCGGAAGGAAAATAAAGAAGCGCTTAAGAATTAGAGGCTTCGTTGGGACTTGAATAGGAGTTCAGTCGGTATCCTAAGTCACTCTATGATCCGTCAATTGGCCATCGCGCATCAGGCTCAGATTCATTGTTCTTGATGCATAAGATGCGATCGCAACCCACAAGCTACAATAATGAAACCCTAATCATTCCAGTTCCAAAGCTAGAGTAGAGACGAGATGTTGAACCTGCCACCCGAAAAAATGCAGCAATATATCCGAACCGCTCAAACTCGGCAGCAGCAGCGGCAAGATGCCCTTCGCCAACGGCAAGAAGAGGGTTTAGAAATTGCTAAACAGGCAGCAAACCTTCTCAAAGCTAAGTTTTCAGCTTCTCGGGTCGTTGTATTTGGTTCGTTAGTAGGACATCATTTCCATGAAGCATCAGACATTGATCTAGCCGTTTGGGATTTGCCAGAAAAATTATATTTTAAGGCTGTGTCTCAGCTTCTATCGTTGAGTGATTTTGACATTGACCTGGTTGAAGTTCAACATGCCAGTCCAGCGATCTTAGCGGCGATCGAGCAAGGAATTGAATTATGAGTCAGTATAATGTTTTGATTGCCAGATTAAATCAGGAACTGACTAAAATTCAGGCTGTCGTTGATACCGCAGTGTCCCAGCTTAACAAAGCAAAAAGTACGGGTGATTTGGACTATCTTCAGGCTGCGGCACTGAGTTTGCAAAATTTCTATATGGGCGTAGAACAAGCATTTGAAGAAATTGCAAAACGGGTCGATCAATCATTACCGACAGGTGCAAATTCTCATCGTGCGCTTTTAGAGCAGATGGGTCTGGAAATTCCAGAGATCCGTCCTCCTGTCATTCGTTCAGACACGCTAGCGAAACTCAACGAGTATCGAGGTTTTCGTCACGTAGTCGTCCATCGCTATGGATTTGAACTGCATCCCCAACGGATTCAAGAGCTGGTTGAAGAATTGCCTAACTGTTATGACAAATTAACAAGAGACATGCAGCACTTCTCTGAGTTCCTGATGCAATTGAATCAATCCTTGTAAGTTAAACCGACTACCTGGCTCATCTTTTACTGTAGGTTGGGTGGAGCGCAGCGTAACCCAACATCGCAACCATAAACCTTGGTTCAATGACAGAATCAGCGAACCTAATCCAAGCGCTTTAATGGAGTGTTGGGTTTTACTGTTTCCAAGGAAACGCTTCGCAAATACTCCACACAACCTACGATTTATGAGTATTTCGAGGACTTTGTTAGACATTAGGACGCTAACTGCTAACCTTTTCCCCCAGTGCTTGGGTTAATCGCTTCAAAGCGGGTGAGATGTCCTTTGGATCAAGGTGGACATCGAGAATACACAGGCTTTCAGAGTGCGATCGACAGTCTGCCAGTGCCGCTTCTAGCTGGTCTTCGGTGTAAATTTCAAAACCCAGTCCCACACCCAGCAGCTCGGGAATCCGGCTGTAGCGCCAGGGCAATACATCATTGAACTTGCCATCTAGCATCGGACGTTCTGTGGCATAGCCGCCGTTGTTGAGGATGACGATGATGGGATTGAGGTTGTAACGGGCGATCGTTGAAACTTCCATGCCCGTCATCTGGAAGGCTCCATCGCCCACCAGCACCAGCGGACGCACATGGGGAACGGCCATCTGTGCCCCGATCGCCCCCGGCACCGCAAACCCCAGCGACGCATAATAGGCGGGAGAAAGGAACAGCGCTTTTTGATGCACCACCATTTCGGCTCCACCAAAGAGCGCATCGCCAATATCGGCCAAGATCACCAGATCACTGCTAAGAAACAGATTGAGGCATTCAAACAAACGCGCCACGGTCATGGGCTTTTGGGGAATGGGCGTAAAGGAATTCGGCGGTTGAATGCGGGGAGGAATCGTCAGTTCTCGACGCTGAATATCGGTGTGGAGTAAGCCTTGAATAAAATCTTGGAGATGCACTTCTTCGTAGTGGTGCAGCCGAATCGAGAGTTTTTCACTGGTGGCGGCAATGCAGCGTTTTGGATCAATTTGAGCGGTGTAAACGCCTAAATTTAAATCCGTTAGCATGACGCCCAGCATAATTAAACAATCGCTGGACTCTACATAGTCACGGGCAAATTCACTGCCCATCGCACCTTCGTAGAGACCAATGTAATTCGGATGAAACTCGCTGATGACTGACTTGCCGAGGATGGTTTCGGCGATCGCAATATTCGTTTTTTCGACAAACTGCAACACCGTTTCTTCCAAGCCAAAACGATGAATTTCCACATCGACGAGAATCACGGGTTGACGGGCTGCGTTAATCAGCGTGGTCGCTTCTTGTAATGCTTCGGTGAGGGTTTCTGGATCGCTATCTTGCGGCGTTGCAGTCGGCTGGTACTGGGGATTACCCGGAAGATGCAGCACATCTCGGGGTAGTTCTATGTAAACCGGACGCTTGTAGCGATAAGCCGCAGCGAGGACGCGATCGATCTCAGCAAAGGCTGTATCGGGGTTGTCGAGAATGGTGGAAGCGACGGTGAGTTCCTGGAAGACCTTGTACTGAGTATCAAAGTTGCGGACTTTGTGGTGGATCAGCGGATTTTTGATACGCTCATGCAGGCCGGGTGCGCCACTAATGACGACGACGGGAGATTTTTCGGCAAAGGCTTGGGCGGTGGTGTTGGCAATTTTGAGTCCTCCCACCGAGTAGGTGACGCAGACGACCCCCAGTCCCCGCAGGCGGGCATAGGCATCGGCAGCAAATCCTGCGCCCTGCTCATCGCAAGTGTTGATAAATTCTACCAGCGGGCTTTCCTCCAGCATTTGGTTGAAGCCCAACACAAAGTCACCGGGAACACCAAAAATATGTTCTACTCCATACTCTGAGAGTCGGCGGATCAGGTAAGTGGCGATCGAATAAGTGGCGATCGAATCGATGGTTTTCATCGGATTTGTGCCTCGCTGTAGGGGGTCTGTTCATGGCCATCTATCAGTAATATGGCACTGTTCCCCTAAAGCGTTGTGGCTGAGCGCACAGTTTGTAACAAATGGGTAAGAGTAGAGCGAAAAATGCTCAGAGTGAACTAAATTCCTGCATTAACCATTGACTGACCGCTGTATCATTTTCGGTTTGATTACGACGTAATGCAGATTCGATTAAGCTCATGGATAGACCTGGTAAGACTTGAGAAATCTGAATTTCCCGACTGCCCCGATCGGCGATCGCAAACGCCAAAATACTACCCCCCAAAACATCAACAATCCAGTATTCCTGCACCGCTAAGCGTTCGTAGAGCAGACGCTTCCGGCCTAGGTCATCGTTGAGACTGGTAGAGGCGACCTCAATGACCAGCGTGGGCGCACCGTAGCGATCGACATCCACGATTTCGGTGGTTTTGGGTGGAAAGGGATTGGGAATCTCTTCGCCCAAGTAAAACGCCATATCGGGCTGGCATTCCCGCTCTCCCTCACGACGAAAGCTGCCGTTGGTAAATCCCTTGACCGCCAGACCTTTGACAATGCCGTAGAGACTAACGACCTGGGAGATTAACGTATTGTCCTGGCTATGACCTGACCCAACGCCCATCGTTTCAATCCTCATCCAGCCGGAGTCATAGTAGCATCGCGTTTTGTCCAGTTCTGCATTGCCAGACGCTACCAAAAATTCTTCCCAAGTTGCGAAAACCCAGGAATCTTTTGCCTGCTGCGATGGGGTGGGTAGGATGTTAACCATGACTCAGCCGACTTGTCTAACCCTTTACCTGATCCACTGATCTGATCCACCGATTATATCATTGGCAGCATCAGAGAAACGGTAGTCCCCGACTGCACCTGGCTCATCAACTCGATCGCCCCTCCCTGAGATTCCACAATGTTCTTGACAATCGACAACCCCAAGCCTGTGCCTGGGCGATCGCCCACATTGCTCGCCCGATAAAACGGTTCAAACAACCGCTGCTGATCCGCTTCGGGAATCCCAATGCCTGCATCTTTGATTTGAAAAATGACGTTTTGGGGTTGGCACATGACTTTGAAATAGATGGTGCTATTGGGCTGCGAGTATTTAGAGCGTATTTCTAAAAAAAAGATTAAATCAAGGGCAAGATCACGATAGATGGATCAAGATCGATCAGGTGATGTTCATGAGGTAGGGATCATGGT
>JALOOP010000215.1 GCA_025454315.1 Oculatellaceae cyanobacterium Prado106 | reverse complement strand
GCTTCATGGGGGTGATCAAGTCATCAACTGAGAGCAGTTGTTCTGCAACTTATCACACTTCTGGGGAAAAATCACCTCTGGGAAAATAGACAGCTACCTATGTTATTGTACGATTGTGAATTTTATTGAGTGGATAAAAGAAGCATTATCCAGAGCAAAGCAAGTGAGGAGTAGATGATGAACGAAGCCGAAAGCCCCAATGCAAATCTGGCGAAACAAACGGAATCAGACTCGACAAAAGTTGAAGAACCGATCGAAGAACCTGCACTCATCAGAGATCTGGTTACACCTCAACAGCAATCTCAAGCAACAGACGATGACGCCGATCGCTCTCCAACGAAAACAGAGCGCCCGATTCCTCTGGAGGTCATCATGCAGGCTTTAGACCAAAACGGATCAGATGAGGCGACCCCAACCATCCGGAAGCCCCTCAGTCCTGAACCTTAGAACTGTTCCACGGCTCCCAAGGCTTTGAGGGTTGCAATCTGAGTATCCGTTAGTCCTGTGACATCGGCAATATTCAGATCCTCGTAGGGGCGATCGCTCCTCAAAATCTGCAAACAGTCTCCGGTTTCAGGCTGCCAAACTCGAATCGTGCCATCTTCACTGCAACTGATGAGCCTTTGCCCATCTGAACTCCAAACCAGCGACCAAATAATCTGAGTATGTCCGGATAGGATGTTTAAACAGGTGCCTGTACTGACCTCCCAGAGGCAAATCACTGCGTCTTCACCGCCACTTGCTAACCATCTCCCGTCAGGGCTAAAGGCAACCGATCGCACCCGGTTTTGATGCTCCTCTAAGGTATAAAGACATTCTTTAGACGGGAGATTCCAGAGTTTAACGGTGCGATCGCCACTGGCACTGGCCAGCCAGGTTCCACAGGGACTAAATGCGATCGCCAGCACCCAGTCAATATGTCCCTGCAAGGTGTCCAAGCACTCGCCTGTTTCCGGCTGCCATAATTTAATCGTTTGGTCATCACTGGCGCTAGCCAACAGCGTTCCAGAGGGATGAAAGGCAACCGCTTTGACGCGATGATGGTGTCCCTGAAACGTTCGCAAGCAGGTTCCCGTTTCGGTATCCCATAGTTTGAGGGTTTGATCATGACTACCGCTCAGTACTTTCTGTCCGTTTGGACTGAAGCAGATGGTTTGTACCCAATGGGTATGTCCTGCTAATTGATGGAGGCAATTTCCGGTCTGAACGTTCCAGAGTCGCACGGTGCCATCATCACTGCCACTGGCGAGCCAATTTTTTTCGCAGGCGATCGCCGCTACCACCTGAGTATGTCCCCGCAGTTGTCGCACACAGGTCAACGTTTTTAAATCCCAGAGACGAATAATGCCATCACTGCTACTGCTGGCTAAGTATTGATCGACTGGCGGTAGAGCAACGGAAAGAACCTCATGACTGTAGGTTTTCAGCGTCTTCAAACAATGTCCTGTTTGAGTATCCCAGAGTTTAATCGTTTGGTCATCGCTGGCACTAGCGATCGTCTCACCATCGGGGCTAAATCGCACTAACCAAACGCGATCGCGGTGCCCTGACAGAACTTTGAGGCAGTTTTTTGTCTCGCTATCCCATACCCGAATGGTTTTATCTTCTCCAGCGGTTGCAAGTTGTTGTCCATCTGGACGATAAGCCACTGCCCAAACTAATGTTTGGTAGTTGGACAATTCTCCAATATTTGTTCCTGTTTTCAAATCCCAGAACTGTACTTTTGTTTGGTCGTTGGCCGTTGCGATCGCATTTCCTTCGGGATGAATGGCTAATGCCAACGCCCAATTCACTGCAATCTCAAACGTCTGTAAACATCGTCCAGATTCAATATCCCAAAGTTTGATGGTGCGATCGCCACTACTGCTGATGAGGATTGGCTCTTGGGGATGAAACAGGACGGACAAAATTCGGCTTGTATGACCTCGCAAAATCTGGATACAGTCTCCCGTTTGAGTCTGCCATAGTCTAATTTCTTTATCGTTTCCGCCACTGGCTAAAAGGGTGCCTGTCGCGTTATAGGCGAGCGCCTGCACCCAACTGGTATGTCCTTGTAAGACCTTGTGACATTGAGTTTCGATGTCCCATAATCGCACGGTTTGATCGTGGCTGCCGCTGGCGAGGCTTTGGCTAGTGGGGCTAAAGGCGATCGCTGTTACCCAAGCTGTATGTCCCTTCAGGCTGAAGCGTTGCTGGCTGACTGCAATTTGCCAGATGACAATGGAGCGATCGATCCCGGTGGCCAGTAGCGTTCCGTTGGGGCTAAAAACGACAGAGAGAATATCGCCGGAGATTTGCGTGAAAACAGATTTTGACAAATCAGCCTGTTGAAAATTGACGCGATGGAGTTGCATTCCTTGAAGGTAAACTTTCCAGATGGCTAAACGAGAAAAATCGTAGCCGGATAAATCTGCACCCATCACCCAGAGGAGATTGAGGAGATTGCCTGCGGCGTATCCTGTTTTCTGGGTTGCAGTTGATTTAATTTGAGCCAGATACTGATTGAGCCAATGGATGGTGTTGGGTTGATTGCCAAATTGTTGTTGGAGTCGTTCGGCGATCGGTTTTAGCAGGAATTGAATTTGAGCGGTTTGAATATAGTCTTTGGACTGGGCATTGAGGAGAAACTGGCGATCGAATTGTTCCACTTTTAAGTTCAAAATCTCTTCACTCATCTGATCGATCAACCGTTGTGTCACATATTCCATGACAACAGGTTGTTGGGTAAAACTCAGAAACGCCATTCTATCTTCAGTGTCAGACCCGTCTACAGCACTTTGTTCGATGAGCGATCGACGACACAGGGAATCAATGGTTTCCAATAGAGTCTGGAGCGAAATGGGAGGAAGAAAATCTTGCTGTAGGGGGGTGAGTGCGATCGGCTCTCGATTGACTGCGATCGCCATCATCACCTGGTGTTCTAGGGGCGATAAGCGATCGAATTGCTGATCCAGCAAATCTGAAATATCACCAAAAACAATCGCACCATATTCCAGAAACTGCCCAATTCTTCCCTGAAATCGCTCCAGAATCGTCGGAACTGCAAGGCGCAGTGCCAGTGGATTTCCGGCATACCGATCGATGAGGGTCTGGGCTGGGGGTGTCGTCACCGAAAGTCCCTCAGCCTGAAGCAGCGCCTTCCCCTCTGCTGGCGTTAGACCTGGAAGGGAAAGGACTCGCATAGCCGCAGTTTGGTTGCCTTTCATCAAGCCACGCGGCTGTTCTCGACTGGTCACCAAAATGCAACTCTGATGCTGGCTCTCTGTGACACAGCGCAGCAATTGCCCATAGCCTTCATATCCTCCTCGATAGGTGCCCGTGCGGTCACTGCCTTGCAGAACCGATTCCAGGTTATCAAGCACCATCAAACAGCGAGTTTGGCGCAGACTTTCGAGCAGTTGAATGATCTGGCCATCCAAGGTGTCAGCGAGGGGGCGATCGGGCGCTGAAAGAACCTGGATGAAGTCCGCGAGCAGGCGATCGATGGGAGGCGCGTTACGGAGCGATCGCCAAATGACCGTATCAAACTGGTTTTGTACCCGTTCTGCCGCTTTAATGGCCAGCGTTGTTTTGCCGACCCCTCCCATCCCTAAAATCAGGGCTAAGCGAATATTGTCAGCCGTTATCCACTGTTCTAAAGTGTCTAGCTCAGTTGTTCTTCCGTAGAATGCGGTGACTTCAGGCGCATCTGCCCAATCCTGCTGGGGAATGTGGTGGCTGGGTTGGACTTCGTGGGTGGCTTGTTTGGATTTGAGCGATCGCCGTTGTTCCCATTCGGTATCGAATCTTTGTAAATTGGCGGTGCGTTCCTGTCTGCGATGCCATAGTTTTAGCGTGAAATGCCAGTCCTCTGACCCCTGAGTTGCGGGACGATTATCTTCTAACATGCCAACGAAATCTTGTAGCCGCTTGAGCGCTTCTCGCACTTGCTCCGGGGTTAGCTTCCCAGGATAAGTATCTTGGGCGGTTAATTCCACCAGAAATCGAACTTTTGTTCTGACCACCAACTGCCGTTCGGTTTGCCAGTTGAGGCGAATCGGCAACCGAATTTCAGTTTCCCAATCCTCATTTGCATAGGTTAGCAGCGCCTCCAGCAGGCGTTTTGTTCGCTGTTTGGTTTGGGGGCCGTAGTTGGGTCTTGCCATGAGTGTCGCTGACTTTTCCCTTGCAAAGTTTGGGGATTCCCCAAACTGGGGGTTGGTGATTAACGGGATGAATTTGTGTGTGGCGGCGCAGCCGCCACACACAAATTCATCCCTAGATTAAGCAATGCCCCCAAACTGTTTTCCCTGACCTATGTGTTCTCCCTTTGATTTTAAGGGGGTTTCCGCCAAAAATCTCCGTCGCTGGCTTTGAGATAGTTCCTCTGACGAGATTAAATGCAGCACGCTGAAAGCGTATTCCGCGAATGAGCCTAAATGGTATGAAAGGGTACGAATTACGCGAAATTACCCTTCAGGGGAATAGATTGCTCCTATTTACGGTTCTAAAATCACTGTGTCGTAACTTTCAAAATGCGTTAAAGCCTTGGCGAATCAATGAAACGTATTTTAATACTATCTGCGAACCCGCAAAATGCTGCCCAATTGCGGTTGACTGAGGAAGTTAGAGAAATTGATGAGGGGTTAAAGCGATCGCCCCATCGAGATCAATTTGAACTGGTTTCCAGAGGGGCTGTGCGCTTGCAGGATTTTTACCGCCACATGCTGGAATTTAAACCTCACATTCTGCATTTCAGTGGACATGGGGGTGGAGAGTACGGTCTCGTTCTAGAAAATGACAGCGGTAAGGCACAATTTCTGCAAACCGAGCAGCTAGCCGGGATGTTTGAGCTATTTGCGGGTGAGGGTTTGGAATATGTGGTGCTGAACGCCTGCTATTCAGAAGTGCAGGCGAAAGCGATCAATCAATTTATCCCCTATGTGATTGGGATGAATCAGGCCATTGGCGATCGCGCAGCCATTACCTTTGCAGTTGCTTTTTACGATACGTTGGGTTCGGGTAGAACCGTAGATTTTGCCTTCAAACTGGCTAAGGCGCAATTGATTGGACTTCAGGAAGATCAGAAGCTGGTTCTTCTAATCAACTCAACAGCAATTCGCCCACCCGCCTCAACCCAACCGACGAAGAATCCGAATCCCTCGGACTCGTCCAAATCCATCCAGCAAAAGCCTGACCCAAACGATTCTATGAATATTCAAATGCAGGCTGGAGACAACGCTAAACAAATTGGGTACATCGAGCAAGCTGGAACCATTAATCTCTGATGCTCATGAGGAACAGGTTATGCTCCCAAAAATTTCTCTGAATGCTGGTGATCATGCTGTTCAATTTGGTCACATTGGACATCTTGAAAATTTATCGGTCGATGGCGTTCTCAAAGTTGAGATTGGTTCTCTAACCGGAAGTACTATTAACCTCTCGTCTTCCGATCTTTACATCCCTCCCACCCCTCGTTCAACCCCAGTCCGATTAACGCCTCGTTCTTTTCCACTGTTAATCGGACGCAAAGAAGAAATAAAAATTGCGTTAGGGACTCTGCCTTATGAACACTCCATTGAGTTCTATGGTTCTGCTGGAGTTGGTAAGACTGCGCTTTTAAGACATTTATCGCATCACCCTGCGATCGCACCTGCATTCACGGATGGCATTATCTACCATCGACTACGCTATGGTGAGACGGTGACGGATCTCCTCCAGGTTCTGTTTGATGCGTTTTACGAGAGCAAGACACGATTCCAAGCCACTACTTTGCAAATCCGTCAGGCGTTAGCCAGTAGAAAGGCGCTAGTCATTTTAGATGGTCTAGCGTTCAAACGAGAGGATATAGACCAATTATTAAATGAATTACCCGACTTAACCTTTCTGTTTGCGACAGGCGATCGCTGTGCATGGAGTCATGTCAAATCTGTTGGGGTACAAGGTTTGGCGTTGCACGAGGCGATCGCACTTGTCACCCAAGCCATTGGCCATGACCTAAATCCTGCTGAGCGAGCAGATGCAGAAAAGCTTTGCACTATTTTGGAAGGACATCCGTTACGGATTTTAGAGGCGATCGCCTGGATACAGGCAGAAAAACAATCCTTAGCCGCGATCGTCCAGCGACTCGCTGCCAAACCCAGCCATTGGGCAAACTTTCTGCTTAGCTCACTGTCTAAGCCCCAGCGATGGATCATTGCGCTGCTGACCATACTGGGAACAAATGTGGCCTTGGGTGCAGAAATCATTTCAGGCATCACCCATCTACCCAATGTCCAGGCTGTGTTAGAGACGTTGCTGCAGCGCCATTTAATCGAGATGGAGGGTGATTGTGTCCGCCTGACCTGTTCTTCCCTTGAGACATTGCAAAAGCATTCAGATTTAACGCCTTATCGGGAACGGTCGATTCATTTCCTGACCCAGTGGGTTCAACAACAGCAAGGTTTGCCCGAGGCCATTCTGCAAGAATCAGATGCCATTCTCAGGGCGTTGGAATGGGCAGTAGAGGCAGGTCAGTGGTCCGATGCTTTAGTTTTGGGGCGATCGCTTGAGGGTGTACTGGCACTGAATGGACAATGGGGCACATGGGAAACCGTTCTTCAATCCGTACTGGAAGCAGCACGAGCCACTGGAGAGCAAGCAACAGAGGCATTTGCTTTGCATGAGTTGGGAACACGATCGCTCTGTCTCAATCAAGTGACGGAGGCTCAATCATTCCTGTCACAAGCCCTTCAGATCCGGGAGTCTCTGGGCGATCGGGTGGCGATCGAAGCCACTACCCACAACCTACAGTTTCTAACGGCCATTCCACCCATTCCGCTCCCTCCGTCACAATCAGTTCCTCAACCGCGTGTAATCCCTACTTCCCGTGTTCCTAAAGGGTTGCTAATCGGAGGAGGAGCAATGCTCTGTTTAACCTTTGGATTCTTCCTTTCCAGTCAAAGGTTATTTCCTTCCCTTAGTCCATCGCCGGAACCATCCCCAAGCCCATCACCGGGGTTTTCTCCAAGTTCATCCCCACTCGCTTCTTCTAGTTCGTTGTCGGAATCTTCCCCAAGCCCAAGCCCCTCACCAAGTTCCTTGCCGGGTTCCTCGCCAGGAGCCTCTCCTGGATCTGGTGGAAAAATGGCGCAACCCAACTCTTCCACTACACAGCAGACTATTCCTGAAGGAGAAGAAAATTCAACGACTACCCCAGATGACAGATCTAATGAGACTGGACAGCAGACTGTTCTTGGCGGAGAAGGGAATTCAACGACTAACTCAGATGCCAGATTTAATGAGACTGGACAGCAGACTGTTCTTGGCGGAGAAGGGAATCCAACGACCAACCCAGATGACAGATCTGCTGAGCCTGGTTCTAGTAATCCCACTGATGCAGGAGGAAACCCGGATCAAGTGGAGACTCCCCCAGATGCAGTCCCTACGGTTTCCTTGGCATCATTCACGTTAAGCTCACGCTACCCAACTCGGCCTAATGGAGGAATACTGGTCTACTGGGAAAATGATCCGTTGACAGGACAGCTTAGATTAAATGCTCCCGCCCCAGCAGGTGGCGTGGAGATTGCCGTGACAAGCGACCATCCTTATTTTGCAGATCTCCCCCGTGCCATTTATTTTGAGGCTGGGCAACAGGAACAAACTTTTACCTTTTCGACTTTGTCCAATCAGGGTAAATATCCAAAGCAGGCAAATACGGTAATCAGAGTGATATATGACAATGCAGAATTTAAATACTCTGTACTCGTAGACACCTTCTATTAAGGGAAAAGCTGCCTGAGCATCCCTTTCAGCGCTTACTATGAACCCAAGCGGAGAGATCCAGTCTGTAGCACCGTGGCTCTGCAGATTAGACGGTTCTCAGGAAGTAATATTCCCAATTTCAAGGGGGAGTGCGCGGCGAATCCGCACATTCCCCCTTGAAATTGGGATTTTATTTTTCAAAAAATATCTTAAATCGATCGAAACCCCATTCATTCTCAAAAAAGAGTCAAAAGTTTGGGGATACCCCAAACTTAATGTTTTTATGTAACCTTCTAATTCTTTTAGGGTAAGCCTTACAGCGTTTCACAGCGGAGTTTAGCTTTGGGGTAGTTGGCTTTGTCAAAGTGGATTCAAAGCAAACTTACTACCACTAAAGTGAGGTTTTGAACCATGGCAAAGCGAATCAATGGAACTCCCAATGATGATGTTTTAGTAGGACGCAATCCAAGAGGATTAGGCTTGATCCGAGATGGGGAGGATATTATTCGGGGGTTTGGCGGCAATGATACCCTGGCGGGGCGCGGCGGCAAAGATCGCCTATATGGCGATGAAGGGAACGATCGCCTCGATGGTGGCAAAGGGCGCGATCGGATGGAAGGCGGCAGTGACAACGATACCTACGTTGTTGATGACGCGCGTGATGTTGTCCTTGAACGATTCAATGAAGGTTCGGATACCGTCGAGGCATCAATTACCTACACCTTGACCAATCATGTCGAAAACTTGACCCTGACGGGTACTGCCGATATCAACGGCTCAGGGAACGAATTGGGTAACCTTATTCGGGGTAATTCGGGACGAAATCGTCTGGAGGGTCGGGCAGGCAATGATCAGCTTTTTGGACGGGATGGAGTGGATACCCTCCTCGGCGAAGGCGGCAACGATAACCTGTTTGGCGAAGGGGGCAACGATCTACTCCAGGGCGGCGCGAACGAGGATTTCCTGGATGGCGGGCTTGGTGCCGACATTCTGGAAGGTGGGGACGGTAATGATACTTTGATTGGAGGCACCGATGGGGATCAACTGGTCGGAGGGACTGGCACCGATCGCTTGAGTGGAGGTTCCGGAAATGACGTGTTAACCGGGGGAACGGGGGACGATCGCTTTGTGTTTGGATCAGGGCTTAGCTTTAGGCGGGCGGACTTCGGGGTTGATATGATTCGAGATTTTTCTCGCGGTGACAAAATCGAGCTATCAATCGCCTCCTTTCCGACCTTAAGCAGCCGGAGCAGCGAAGCAGGCACGATCGGATTTAGTGACCCTGCTGAGTTTGCTATTGTCGGTGCGGATGCAGAGGCAGCCCGCAGCCGCGCTGATATTGTGTACAACTCCACAAATGGCAAACTGTTTTATAATCCCAACGGCATTGAGCTTGGATTTGCCAGCGATACCGTTGAGGGTGGTCACTTTGCGACCCTGTCAGGAGCCCCTGAGTTGCGGAGAAATGACTTTGTTCTAGTTTCGCCGACATTCCTGATCTGATGAGCGAATTTTAGTCTCCTCCCAAGGTGCGATCGTGCTTCTCCATTGAAGGGCGATCGCACTTTTGAATGAAGGACATTTCCATGAAAGAAAATCCCCGATTTCTTGTGGTGTGGCGAGGCTGCATCACAAGAAATCGGGGATTTTCTTTCTCAGAGATCACCTAAAGTTCCAAGATTTCTCTCGACCAAGTGTTATTCTCTAATACCAGTTTTCTATGAAGCTGTACAGAATACTTCTTAGATCTGGCAAGGGTTTTGGCCATCTCGATTCTATGTGGCTTCAAGTCATTCAGCAATCCCTTTCTTTGAACTCAACTCTTTGAATTCCACTAATACCTTTACTAAATTTGCCGAATTCTGTGGCACCAGATAACTCTCGTTGAAAACTCATGGAATCAGATATTTTTTTACCATCCCGCAGCATGACCTCAACTTCTAAATCCGGGCTGATGTTTGTTTTAGTTACAACAAACTGCCTGACATTCGTGAACGGAATGGATAATCCATTTCTTAATTTTATAGATTCTCCGGAGAGCCTCAACGACTCTGCATAGACGGCTATAGGGGCTTGGGGATTTTCTACTGTGAAGATACAGGCAATCGGAGCAGCCAACTGAGCAGTTGGAGCCTCTGGATCAGGTGTTTTTTGCCCCCCTGCTGTAAAAATTTGCTTGGCCAGGATTGCCATTAGGAAGGTTGCCACCAGAGCGCCGATCGTCATCATCAACCGGACTGGTCGTCGCTGTAGGGGTGGATGAGAATGAGTGACGTGGGGATTAAACATCAAAATGGGTTTTTGATCTTCATCAATCTCAATCAACTGAGCCTTTGCAAGCTCAAATGCCAATTCAATCGTTTTGCCTGCACCCAAGGTATCGTAAAAAGCAACGGCAAAGGTGATGGCTGCGCGATCGCCAATGGCCTCGCTCATCCCAATTACATAGGGAACGAACTGGTTAATAGCTTTTGCTTGGGATTGCGAATAGCAGGCATTCAACACCATACATTCCAACCCGTTTGAGGCAAATAGCTTGAACATTGCCGCTAACTGTTCGGTGGGCAGCAACTGCATTTTGCCGCTGTCGTTTTCTAGAACAATGCCATGTTCTCCAGCCCCATGTCCGCTAAAGTGAACAATGTAAGGCTGTACCTCTAACATATGACGGTAGAAGTCTTGCAGACGAACCGAGCCTTTGGAGACTAGCTCGAATTGATCTCGATGGGGCGATCGCTTTAGTCCTTCATCGATCTCTCGAACTTCTTCAGATAAGCGCAGAGGGTCAGTATTTTGGGGATTTGCAGATAAGGCTAAAATCCGTTTCATCGGTTTTTCCCAAGCGTTTAGAGTAGGGGACGAAGATTTAACGGTAGTGCTTGAGAACCACACTATCATCCTTTGATAACCTTGTCGATCCCAAACGATCGCCTATCCCCAAAGGCAATGGGTATGGTGAACCACATGTAAATTTATCTCTAGAGGATACCATGCTGGTATGTAGAGTGATATCAAACGACCGTGCTAAGGGATAACTGGCTGTAGAGCAAAATACTAAAAATGTCCAATATCTCCCTCAAGCCCTTATGATGATGTCGCATTCAACGTCCATTCCCAAGTTCATGCGATCGCGAATCGATCGCGAACTTGACCCTGGAGAAACCATTCGCTGGATTGAGCGTCCTTCTCGCAATTTGCTCGAACTCGCCATCGCCGTGGTTGCGGTTTGGATCTTTGCGGTGCCTTGGACAGGGTTTGCGATCTTCTGGATCTGGGGTGCCTGGGGATTTCGCTGGCCGGACTGGCGACAGGGAATTCAGATGCAGTTTCTCTTTGGGTTGTTTGGGTTGCCCTTTGTGATCATTGGGGTGGCCATGTTGGTGGGCCCGTTTTGGGCTTGGTATCAGCGGGGCAACCATGTGTATCTGATTACGAATAAACGGGCGATCGCCTTCGAGGGCATGGGCAAAATCCAGATTCGCAGTTTCTTTCCCCATGAGATTAAAAATCTTCACCGACGAGAATATCGATCGGGAATGGGCGATGTGATTTTGGGCGTTCGCGCCTGGAAAGATAGCGAGGGAGATGAACGCAAGGAGGATATTGGGTTTAAGGGCGTTCGCAATGCCAAGGAAGTGGAGCGGATGTTGCGATCGCTACTAGAAGAATCCCGATGAAATTGTTCGCAGCCCCGTTTACGAGTGTTAAAAATATGTAATTAGTCACCGCAAGAAGTGGGCTTATTGAGAATGGTGATCTCTAAAGCCCTAGGAAGCTGGTGAGAGTTGCAGTAGAGGCGGAGGTCGTTGGGG
>JALOOP010000214.1 GCA_025454315.1 Oculatellaceae cyanobacterium Prado106 | reverse complement strand
CTGAAGCCCCCATTGACCAACTGCCCCCCGCTGAACCCGCTCCCAGCACGGACTTCAACGATATCCCTGAACCCAGCGCGCCCGTTGCTCCAATCGATCCTGAAACCCCTGTCCCACCCGATCGCACCAGTCAGGTATCGCCCACACGCGAAAAGCCCATCACCCCAAACACTTTCCCAATCTTCGATCAATAGCATGAGCAAGAGGCTATATGAGATGACGAGTTTGCCCTTTGAGTCAGAACCATTGGCCGTGCAAGTTCAATTTTTAGAAGATCAGTTCACCGTAGACCTCGCTGATGGCCAGAAATTGGCGGTTCCACTGTCTTGGTATCCCCGTTTATTCCATGCGTCATAGGAGGAACGGCAGAACTGGCAACTCCTGGGGGAGGGATATGCAATTGAGTGGGTGGATTTAGACGAACATATTGGGATTGCAGGGTTATTGGCTGGCAGGTCAAGCGGCGAAAGCTGTCATTCCCTTGAGCAATGGTTGGCAACTAGAGCGACTTCCGAATCTGTAGATCAGAATTAGCGATGTCAATTTATAACGCTCGTTTATTTTCAAATGAAGAAACTTGCTGTCTTGCTTCAAGACAAGAGTTTTGAAAAGGGGCGTTTAGGGAAGTTTCCTTATACTGCGTTTGCCAAACTAGAATCCCTATTGAAAGCTAAAGTTTGAACGATTACAGATACAGCCTCTTCCAGATTGAGCTGCAACCTATGAAGTGGAACCCTGAAGACTACGCCCGAAACTCGGATGCTCAATTGAAATGGGCGAGAGAACTGAGGCAAAACCTGAGTTTGCAGGGCAATGAATCTGTCTTGGATGTGGGCTGTGGCGATGGCAAGATCACGGCTGATTTTGCTGTAACTTTGGTGGACGGTCGCGTGGTGGGCGTGGATAGTTCTCCAGAGATGATTGCTTATGCGACTCGCGCCTATGGCGCTGAGCAGTTTCCTAATCTGGCTTTTGCCTGTGTCGATGCCCGTGCGCTGCATTTTGAGGATGAGTTTGATCTGTGTTTTTCTAATGCGGCGCTGCACTGGGTGGAGGATCATCTAGCAGTTTTGCGGGGAATTGGGCGATCGCTCCATCCCCAAGGTCGCCTGATTATTTCCTGTGGCGGTCAAGGCAATGCTGCAGAAGTCTTGCAGGTGTTTGCTGAACTGATCAGTCGAGAACCCTGGCAGCGCTATTTTGACGACTTCCGCAATCCCTACTTCTTCTACGGCACCCAAGACTATGCCACCTGGCTCCACCAAGCAGGCTTCCAAATTAACCGCCTGGAACTCGTCCCCAAAACCATGACTCATGTCGGACAAGCTGGCTTAGCAGGCTGGATACGCACCACCTGGATGCCTTTCACGGAGCAAGTTCCGGAAGTTGAGCGCGATCGCTTCATTGCCGATTTCACCGAAACCTACCTCACCCAAAGTCCCCTAGATCAACAGGGATTTGCCCAGGTTCGCATGGTGAGACTAGAAGTAGATGCAGTTCACCGTCAAAACCCCTGAAGGTGCAGACATGACCTTGACTCCTCGGTTGAGCTTTGTTCTAGAACGGGTGGGCGATCGCTGGTTGCTCATTCATTACGCAGAATCGGCCACTGTCCAGGATTAAACCGAATTGGAATCGCAACAGTCAAGGATTTGCTGACTCTATCAATTAGATAGCAATCCCACTCACCATAAAGCTCTCACTACAGCGTTCCGATTTGATTCTTGAAATGACTTTGGGAGGGCAGGGTCGGCTGCGCCCGCCCCGCCCTCCCAAAATCATTTCAGATTGCTATATTTAACGCGATGTGCAACTCTTCTCCTGGAACCCTTGATTCTGCGTGATCGGCCAAGCAGTCCTCCAAATTCTGACTTACTCAAATGCTCTAGAAGCAAAGGTTTAGAAAGAGTTGCACGTCGCGTTATTTATGTTGTGCAATGTTTCAAGCAGTTGTGTAATCTTTGCAGTCCTTATGAATTGCACCTTTGAGGAGGTCAAGGGGTCAACCGCCGCTCTTTCAAGTTCGTGGTAAGGTCAAACTAGCAATTGAGTCTAGAGTAATAAGCATGACTGCCTTAGCTCAAGAGATTCTTAGCACCTTTGATAAACTACCCGATTCAGAGCAACTCGAAGTTGCTTTAGAAATTCTGAGACGACTGGTGAATCTGGATTTTCCTCCATTGACAGATGAAGATCTTGCGCTCAATGCTGAAGAGGTATTTTTAGCACTTGATCAGCAGGAAGCCAACTATGAGCAGCCCTAATCGTGGCGAAGTCTAGTTAGTCGATTTGGGGTACGTCGCCAAAACTAGACCTTGCCTAGTCATTAGCATTCCTGCCTCATCACAAGATCGAGCCTTGGCGGCTCTAATCCCTCATACGACAAGTTCTAGAGGTTCCCGATTTGAGGTCAATGTCAAAGTTAGATTTCTAAAGGAAGGCGTGTTCAGACGTTCAAAACATGATCACAGTCCCCCATGCCAAATTCCTGAGAAAATTAGGCGAGCTGAATACAGAGCAAATCGCAGAAATTGAGGCTATTTTGCTAATCTGGCTCGGCTTAAAGGATGTGGATTCTGATGAAGAGTAATTCCATGACTGTCTAGGCTTGATTAGGCCGTTGCTCGTGCTAGTCCATCTCTTCTGGTGCAAGCCCCTCGTCAACGTCATGCTCCTGATCGACAAATTCCTGGACAAAAGCACGGTATTCTCGGAGCGTTTCATCGACCCAGCCGCGATCGCCACTATCGGCATACAGATGCACCAGCGGTTCCCCGGCATCAGGTAGAACCAAAATCCAGCTATCATGCTGCGGATTAAAAATCTTCACGCCATCGGTGAGATCGAGATCCTTGGCAGGACGGGTTTCCACCAGACGGCGCATCAGAGCGCCCTTGGAAGCCCAGGGACAGCGCACGGTCATCGTCCGGTGAGAGAGTCGGGGTAGGTCGGTGCGAATCTGGCCGAGGGTGCGGGGCGAGTGGTTGTAAGAGTCGCGCTGTTGCAGCGAGAGCATTTCAATCAGCTTGGCGATGCAGAACATGGCATCAAAGCCGGGATGCAGTTGGGGGAAGATGAAACCCATTTCGCCGCTGCCGCCAAAGACGACGTTGGGGTTGGTGTGGCAGGCTTCCATCAGGGCAGTGGGGTTGGCTTTGGTGCGAATAACGCGGCCATCGTGGCGACGGGCGATTTGCTCGACGGCGCTAGTGGCATTGACAGGGACAACAACGGTGCCTCGGGGGCGATCGATCAAAATCATATGCACCATGAGCGCAGTCAGCATTTCGCCCCGGATGGGGCTGCCCGATTCATCGACCAGGATAAACTGCTCTCCATTGGCGGCCACCTGCACCCCTAGATTGGCCTTGAGCGCTTCCACCACATGCCCCAGTTGGCTCAGCAGCACCTCTCGATCGGCAGCAGAAGGAATGATCTGGTTGAGGCTGGCGTTGAGAACCACGGCATCACAGCCGAACTTAGCCAAAAGTTGAGGCAGCACCGCACCGGAGACAGCATAGGCATAGTCGATGACCACTTTGGAACTGCTACGAAGGATGGCTTCGCTGTTGAGGTGGCGCTCAAAGCTGGTGCTGTAGAGTTCAGAAGCCTGGGTGATTTGGGCGACATTGCCAATTTCTTGGATTTGCGATCGCCGAAAATCCTCCTTAAAGTAAGCGCCCTCAATCTTCTTTTCCCGCGACTTAGACAGGTTAATCCCCTTCTGGTCAAAAAACTCAATCAAAATATGGTCCGATCGCTCCGGATGCACCCGCACATGGATGCCACCCGCGACGGCCAACGTAGGCACGACCGTGCGCGCCACCGGAATTGCGGTCGCCTCTAGGTTTTGGACATTGACTCCGACCGACATAAGACCTGCGATGAGCGACCTAGACACCATCCGCGACACATTCCGCTGATCCCGCGACACTGAAATCTGAGAACCGGGTTTGAGGGTAGACCCAAAGGCGGCTCCCAGCCGTACCGCAAACTCCGGCGTAATATCGACATTGGCCAAGCCCGAAACCCCCCGCAGACCAAACAGGTTGCGATGCGCCGTGTGTCCCCAGATCAGGTTCATGTTGAGAACTGCACCAGGGTCAATCCGTTTGCTCGGCCAGACTCGCACATTGGGGCTAATCTGTGCCTCTTCGCCCACAGTGGACAATGAACCGACGATCGCCCCTTCCAGGACATGCGATCGCCTGTCAATCCGCGTCCCCCGAGCTGTCACACAGGCTCGTAGATGCGCCTCCTCGCCCACAATCACGCCATTCCAAATAATTGGACGCTTCAAATCCGCATCGGCTCCCACCTGAACATTGTCACCAATCACCGTTCCCGAGGCAATTTGCACCCGCGCCCCAATGCGGCAGTTGTGCCCAATCAGGGCTGGGGTGTCGATCTGTGCCGAAGCGTCAATGTAGGTGTTCTGCCCCACCCAAAATTGGGACGATCGCTCCCCATAGTCAAACTCCAACTTCACCTGCTGATGCAGCGCCGCATACTGAGCATCCCGATAGGCATCCAAATGGCCGACATCGCACCAGTATCCTTCTGCTACATAGCCGTACATGGGTTCGCCCTTCTCCAGTAGCAGAGGAAATAAATCCTTCGAGAAGTCCATTTCCTGTTGGTCAGGCAAATAGTCCAGCACGTCCGGCTCCAGAACATAGATGCCCGTGTTGACTGTATCGGAGAAGATTTCGCTGCTGGAAGGCTTTTCCAGGAAGCGCTGAATCCGGTAATTGTCGTCGGTAATCACGACCCCAAACTCGATCGGGTTGGGTACCCGAGTCAGCACCAGGGTGGCTTTCGATCGCCGCTCCCGGTGAAACTGAATGGCCGCACTCAGGTCAAAATCGGTGATGCTGTCGCCGCTAATTACTAGAAATGTCTCGTCGAGCAGTTCGGCTACATTCTTGACACAGCCCGCCGTACCCAAGGGCTGGTCTTCTTCTACGGCATAGGTCATCTGTACGCCAAAGTCGCCGCCATCCTGAAAATAGTCCCGCATGACATCGGGCAGATAGTGCAGCGTCGCAATAATTTCGGTGATGTGGTGCCGTCGCAGCAAGTTAATGATGTGCTGCGCGATCGGTCGATTCAAAATCGGCACCATTGGCTTTGGCAAATCACAGGTCAGCGGCCTCAGTCTCGTCCCCGAACCACCCGCCATCAACACTGCCCTCATAGAATCCTCCAGAACACTTGCCCCATTATCAGCATCGTAAAGGTTTCTCAAGAAGTTGGACGGAGTTGTAATGAATTTTCTGAGTTGGAGGAGTGGGGGCTGTTAGATTTCGGCCTTGGGCGGGTTCCCTCCCCCAACTGCGGGTTGCCCTCTATTACACTAAAGAGAGAGCCTTTACTTGACCGATTGAACCTTAAAGGAGATTGCCATCGATGCTGTTTCTACTCAAGTTTGCTGCGATCGCCATTTATGCCTGGGGCGTTTGGAAAGTCTGGACTGGATTCCACCGCACCAATTTTAGTCAGGGTCGTGTCTATCTAGCGCTGCTATGGCCCGTATTCTTAATCGCTAACAAATCCTACAGACAAAATTTTACCCGTGCCCTAAAGGGCTAGTTTGCTCTTAATCAAAGCCGTGGGGTCTGTATCATATGCAGCCCCACGGCTTTTTGCTGCGATCATTAAAATCCTGCCTGATTGAACCAACCTCCAGGATATGAGTTTCCCAATCCTCACCATCGCCCCTACCCAGAACGGTTCAGCCAGTTGGTTAAGTCATCTACTGAGTTGAAGTTGAGGAGGGCGATCGCCAGATCCGATAGTTTCTCTAAGTCGAGTGAAGTAATGCGATTCGTAAGAGCATCTGGCAATTGCCCAATTTTTTGTTCTAGCAGAAGAGAGATGAGCGATCGTCGTTCCTGCTCAATGCCCCGCTCAATGCCCTGCTCAATGCCCTTTTCTTCCCAACTGGTTGTGACTTGCATAATGGCCTCCTTTTGTGCCAAGTCTATTTTATCGATTTCAGCCTGAAAAGCCTGTTCTTCCTGAGCATTTAAGCGTAGATAAGTATCCACAAACTTGGAAATGAGCCGGGTTTTAGCGGGGTCAAGTTTCAAGGTGACGAGCAGGCGTAGACACTCGGCTTTGACTTTAGGACGATCGCGCTTAGCAATCTTCATCTTGCTCATTAGTGCTGCTGCAACTGGATTGGAACTATTGATGTAGTCCCGCCAGTTGAGCCGATTGAGTTGAATTGCATGAAACCGAAATTCCAGCACCTTGAGGTTGGGGAATTCAATCTTAAAGGTGTTCTGCTCGGCTCGATAGGGTGCCCCACTCCCCACTCCCTACTCCCCACTCCCCACTCCCCACCCAAAATTGAGCTAAAGTTAAATGATCTTTCCGTTATCTAGGACAGGACATGAAGGGACAAAACCCTGCTCATTCCAACTTGGGGAATTTTTTGGGCGATCGCACCCCCACCTTTTCACCCGACCAACTTGCCGCCGTCGCTCTCCGCTACAACAAAGAGTATCGTCGCGAATCCTTTGAGTTGCCTGCCGAAATGGAAGCCATGCCCATCTTCCGAGAATGGGCTTCCGGCGCATTGTCGAGCCGCATTGCCTCCCCTTTTTGGGAACTGGTCAAACCCAAAAAACACCAGCGCTGCCTGGATTTGGGCTGTGGCGTTAGCTTCCTAATTTATCCCTGGAGCGAATGGGATGCCGTCTTCTACGGCCAAGACATCAGCAGCGTCGCCAGAGACCTGCTCAATTCGCGCGGTTCCCAGCTCAATTCCAAACTCTTCAAGGGCGTGAAGTTGGCCGCTGCCCATGAGTTGAACTATGAAGAACTCCAGTTTGACCTGGTGATTGCCACAGGATTTAGCTGCTACTATCCACTGAACTATTGGCAACTCGTCCTGCAGGAGGTCAAAAAAGCCCTCAAGCCCGACGGCTTCTTCCTGTTTGATGTGATTAACCCCGAAGCCGAAATGGCCGAAAACTGGGCAATTCTAGAAACCTACCTAGGCGCTGAAGTTTTCCTGGAACCCTTGAGCGATTGGCAGAAAATGCTCAAAGCCACAGGTGCCCAAATCGCCAAAACTGTTCCTGGTGAACTGTTCCAAATGTATAAAGTGAAGCTGTAAGCCTACATTTGCTATACATGAGTAACTTCCTTGAAGTCGAGTTACTACTTTTGTTTAATGCTTTAGAGAACTTTTAAGATAACGGCTAAAACCTGCATTCTGTTATCGGGATTTGAGCTAATTGAGACAACTGAAACTCGTGTTTCAACTTGACAGATGGGGAGCCAACTTAGGTGAAAAACGAAAAGCTACATGGGTTGAAGCTCTATTGTGGAAAAGATTTGAGACAAGGATGATAGCTTCTAATGCATCTGAACATGTCCAAGATCTAATCAATACGTTAGTGAATGAGTAGAATTTTCAAAACCACTGAGTAACCTAAGTTCTCTATCTACGCTTCCACATTTCATGACTCTCTGGATTATCGGCGGCACCCAGGAAAGCGCAATGCTCGCCCAGGCGATCGCCCCTCTCTCCCTCCCCTGCCTCATCACCGTCACCACAGAATCTGCGCGATCGCTCTACCCCATTTCCCCCAATCTCCAACTCTGGGTCGGCACTCTCCAACCCGATACCCTTCCTGGCTTTCTCCAGCAGCATCAGATTACGGGCATTCTGGATGCGTCTCATCCCTTTGCGGTAGCGGTATCAGAAATGGCGATCGCCGCCTCTCAGCAATTCCAAATTCCCTATCTGCGCTACGAAAGAGCCACTAGCAATTCACAGACTATTCAGGAAAATCTTCTAGAATTTGACTCTTTTGAAGCCTTGCTTGACCAGGATATTGTGCGTGGAGAACGGGTTTTGCTGACCATTGGCTACCGATCGCTCCCCCTCTTCCAAGCCTGGCAGACCCAGGCCACTTTGTTTGCCAGGATTTTGCCCTCTGCGGTTGCCCTGGAAGCAGCATTGGCGGCTGGGTTTACGCCCGATCGCCTGATGGCTATGCGGCCACCCTTTTCGCTGGAGTTGGAGCGATCGCTCTGGCAACATTGGCAAATTTCGATGGTGGTGACCAAAGCTTCGGGTGCGCCGGGTGGAGAGGAAATCAAGCGTCAGTTGGCCGAGGAATTGGGTGTGAAACTCGTGGTGATTACTCGACCCGTGGTGCAATATCCAGAAATGACGGGGGAAGTGGCGATCGCCCTTAAATTCTGTCAAAAACACAGCACCATCCAACACTAAGGATTAAACACTCAACACCCCAATTTCTCCTATCAAAAAAAGACAAATCTCTCTGCGTCTCCGCGTCTCTGCGGTTCAAATTCAAAATTTCAGCTTACCGGCTTCCCACTCCTGAACTCCATTCCTAAAGTCAAAAAACTGAGCGCTGAGCCATCTCAGCACTCAGCGCCCTAGATCTTCAAAGCCCTAGCCACCGTAAGCAAACTGCCCAGTATCGATCCACTCAGCCTTGACCAGAGACCACCAGTCATCGGCTAAACCTTGCAGCACATACTCGTAGGGCAGCCAGCCATAGCCCTTATCACCCCATTCTTCGCCCCAGGAATTGCGAATCAAGAAAGCGCCCGTAGTCTTAGAGCCGCCGGGGTTGGGGTTGACAATCTCCATGCAGTCATCGTATCCAGCGGCGACAATGGCGTGCCCCCCCGCGAGACTTTCATTGGCAGCCGGGTAGGGAATTTTGCCAGTTGAGCCAGCCCCCCAAATCGAGTCATAGACCGAGAACCCAAACATCAGAGGCAACCCTGCCGCCAGATTGGTCTTAATCCGGATCAGCACCTTGTCGAGGGGGCAGTCCGGCGGGTCGAGTCGAAAATATTTGATCGCCTGATAGTTTTGAGCAAAGGCGTAGCAAAAAGCAGGGGGTTCTTCATCAAATTTTTTGGAGTCATCGGTGTAGGGCCAATACTCCTCCGGCGGCACTCCAAAGAGAGCCAGCGCACCCATCGTGCTGCGAAGAAAGGCACCCGTATCGCCATCAAAGTTGAGCAGTCGCCGGGTTGTTTTGTACAGGAACAGTCGAGAAGCATCCGTGTGCTTACCAAAGGCACGTCTCTCAAAATATTCCACCAGTCCAACCCCAGCATTGGCCGTGCAGGAACCAATTTGTCCCTGGTTTTCGACCGGAGAAAACCATTCGCGCAAATCTACAGTCGGGGGTAATTCTTTCCCAGGTTTGTTGCCGATCGGCATCTTGGTCTGCTTCAGCAGGGGCAAAACGGATTTGTGGTCGGGGGTGTAGTCTCGGAAGTCGGGGTAGTCGCGTAACCACCCCATCGCTCGCCTGATGGTCATGAATGGTGCCTCACTTTTTGAAGGAGTCAGGGCTATTTATTCTCTGTGGGAGAAGGATTTCGCCCGATGGGCAATCCCAAAAATATCCTGTTCCCTAGGGATATCTCAAAAACTGAGCAGGGGTAAATTTGTTGAGCAAGTGTAAATAAAATTTGAAAAAATTATAGTGACCTCTCCTGTTTCTCCCGAAGATCTCCACAATCAACACCCTGATGCCAACGTCACGGTTTAAGCCTTGTCTCGATCGGCTGCCCATTTTGAGCCAGAGGGGTCTGCAACTGCATGATGAAATTTTTAGCAGCGTCAAAGGATACGGTCTATCCCACTAGGCTTGGTAAAATCAACGTTAAGGGTGAGATGAAGTTCGTCTGATTGGGGCGGGCGGCATCTTCAGGCTGTTTTACTGTTTGTTCTGATTGGTTTTTCCCAGCTTGTTTTTTTGACTTGTTTTTCTGTCTTGATTTTTCTAACTTTATAGATTTGCGATCGCCCCAAATCCAGCGATCGCCCATATCCCTAGAGTTCTAATGAGACTGAAGGTTCTTGCCCCCGTTGTCCCCTCCCCAAATAGAGTAGGAATGAAGATTCACGCTCAATCAGGCCGACCAATGGGTTTGCAATCCTTAACATCGGTTCCTGGACTGTATTTCACCCGACCAATTGCTATAGAGTAAGTAAAATCACGGACTCTCACCAGTTACCACCACTGCATTCTCTCATGGGGCGAAAATATGACGTTGTGTGAATATAAACCCGGCTTGGAGGGCATCCCCGCGACCCAGTCCAGCATTAGCTTTGTCGATGGCAAACAAGGCATCCTGGAATATCGCGGCATCAATATCGAAGCCCTAGCGAAGCAAAGTACCTTCCTCGAAACCTCCTATTTGCTAATCTGGGGCAGCCTGCCCACCCGGCAAGAATTAGCGGACTTTGAGTATGAAATCCGCTATCATCGCCGGCTGAAGTATCGCATCCGCGACATGATGAAGTGCTTCCCCGAGAGCGGCCACCCGATGGATGCCCTACAAGCCTGTGCCGCCGCTCTAGGACTCTTCTATTCCCGTCGCGCCCTCGATGACCCCGCCTACATTCGCGCTGCGGTGGTTCGGCTACTGGCCAAAATTCCCACCATGGTCGCTGCCTTCCAACTGATGCGAAAAGGCAACGACCCCGTCCAGCCCCGCGATGACCTGGACTACTCCGCCAACTTCCTCTACATGCTCAACGAGCGCGAACCCGATCCCCTCGCCGCTCAAATCTTTGACATTTGCCTGACCCTCCACGCAGAACACACCATCAACGCCTCCACCTTCTCGGCTATGGTCACCGCCTCGACGCTGACCGATCCCTATGCGGTGATTGCCTCTGCGGTGGGGACGCTAGCAGGCCCGCTCCACGGAGGAGCCAACGAAGAAGTCATTGAAATGCTCGAAGAAATTGGCTCGGTCGAGAATGTCGAGTCTTATCTCGATCGCTGCCTCGAAAACAAATCCAAGATCATGGGCTTTGGTCACCGAGTCTACAAAGTCAAAGACCCCCGTGCCACCATCCTGCAAGACCTGGCCGAGCAACTCTTCGACAAGTTTGGCGGCGACTACTACTACGACATCGCCGTTGCCCTGGAAAAAGCAGTGGCCGATCGCCTCGGTCACAAAGGCATTTACCCCAACGTCGATTTCTACTCGGGTCTGGTGTATCGGAAGATGGGCATTCCCACCGACTTGTTTACGCCCGTGTTTGCGATCGCCCGTGTTTCCGGCTGGCTCGCCCACTGGAAAGAACAACTCGGCGAAAATCGCATCTTCCGCCCCACCCAAATCTACACAGGCTCCCACGATGCCCCCTACATCGACATCGAAAAGCGCCACTCCGCCGCAGATGCCGAAATCCTGGCTGGCATGATCCACTAAGCGATCGCACCCACCCCAAAAATTCCATCCGCCCTGCTAGACCACCGTAACTCCAGCGGTATTCTAGCAGGGCTTCTTTTTGCAGCAGGAAACAGGCAAGCCAACTCAACCGCAGAGACGCAGAGACGCAAAGTGAGAGAGAAGGCGCAAGGCGAAGGGGAAAAGGCGAAAGGGAAAACAGCGAAATACTCATCGAGGCTCTACATTGGCTCCCCACTCCCCACTCCCCACTCCCCACTCCCCATCTCCCTACTCCCTACTCCCCACTCCCCGCCCTCCATGAACCACCCCCCCCTCCTGGGTCAAGCCTTCAATCTCCTCGACTTACAGGAGCAGCAGCGGCTGACTCAAAAAATTGTTGAAACGATTCCTGATATTGTCTATCTCTATGATCTGGTCAATGCCTGCTGTCTTTTTGTGAATCATCAGATCACCGAGGCGCTGGGCTACTTTGTGGCACAGATTCAGGGCATGGGCAAAGAAGATTTTCTGCAGTTGGTTCATCCAGAGGATTTGGATAAGATCCTGGATCACTTTGGCCGCTACCCGGATGCGATCGAGGGTCAGATCCTGGAGTTGGAGTTTCGCTTGCGGCATGTCCAGGGGGGATGGCGCTGGATGGCCTCTCGGGAAACGCTGTTCACTCGGGCGATCGATGGTCGTCCCCAGCAGATTTTGGGCATTGCCCAAGACATCACCAAGCGCAAACAGGCCGAAGCCGCTCTGCGGGACTACGAGGAACATCAGCGCCAGGAATTAACCCTGAGAAATGCGGTTCTAGAAGAAGCCAAATGGGCGGCAGAATCTGCGAACCAGGCCAAAAGCGACTTTCTGGCTACCATGAGCCACGAAATCCGCACTCCGATGAACGCCGTGATTGGCATGACCGAACTGCTGCTGGACACGCCCCTTACCCCGCAACAAAAGGATTTTGTCGAAACCATCCACACCAGCGGCGAAGCATTGCTCACCATCATCAACGACATCCTCGACTTCTCCAAAATTGAGGCCGGGAAGCTAGACCTGGAAGCCCGCCCGCTCAACCTCCGCACCTGTATTGAAGGGGTTTTGGATCTGCTGGCCTCCAGAGCCCGCGAAAAGAACCTGGAATTGGCCTATTACATGGATGACGCAGTTCCCACGCAAATGATGGGAGACATTACCCGTCTGCGGCAAATCCTGGTCAA
>JALOOP010000213.1 GCA_025454315.1 Oculatellaceae cyanobacterium Prado106 | reverse complement strand
CAGGGTTGTTGAAGGATCGGGCGATCGCACTCCTCAGCTAAATTGCCTCCCTTTCTCTAAGAAAAGTTCCAAATGAAAGAAAACAGTGAGATGCTCTTAAAAGCATTTCGCTGTTTTCTGCTTTAAAGGTCATGATGCGGCTACCGCTCGGCATTCCCAATCCGGCGAAGGAAGAGACAAAAGACTTTATTAAGTTTTAAAGATTGCGTAAAATTTGAGCTTGCTAAGTTGGCTAGATGAGCCATTTTTCCGTAGGGTTACTGTGATTACCTGGGTGAACGCGATCGGAAGCATCCTAATGGGTTGAGGCGAGACTTTTCTAAGAACTGCTCTAGATGTAGTTTCTAAAGGGTGTTTGTCTATCTGAATCAGGGACTGTTGTTGAGGCGATCGCCCATCAAAGCTAATGATTACGCGATCGCTGGAACGCTCACAGATTGCTTCATTTTTATTTGAGGGAGGCATTGTCTCTACGGATTCGATTCCTAAAATTAGCCTGAGCAACGTTAGCTTAGACCGATTAATAGGAAGGATATTGATGCAACGATTGACACTTTGTGGACAAATAAACGCCTGCTTTCAGATTCTATTTCGGTTCTGTAGCAACGGCTAAACGTCTCGAAATCCCTATGGTTTAGCCCATGTCCGGTTCTGAAATTAGGTCATTTTGAGTGATGGATTGACTGTGGAAAATCAGTGCCTAGGGGGAACTCTAGTAGACATCTGATTTCATGTTGAGATGATTGGCTGTAAACGTAAAGCGCGAGAGGATTATGCGAATTCTAGTTACAGGTGGTGCGGGTTTCCTGGGGTCACACTTGATTGACCGCCTGATGGAACAAGGTCATGAAGTGGTTTGTCTGGATAACTTCTATACGGGACACAAGCGGAATATCGTTAAATGGATGGGCAATCCCTACTTTGAGATGATTCGCCACGATATTACAGAGCCGATTCGTCTGGAAGTTGACCAGATTTACCATCTCGCCTGCCCTGCCTCTCCGGCTCACTACCAGTACAATCCCGTTAAAACCATCAAAACCAATGTGATGGGCACCCTCAACATGCTGGGATTGGCCAAGCGTGTCAAGGCTCGGTTCTTCCTGGCCTCAACCTCAGAAATCTACGGCGATCCAGAAGTCCATCCTCAAACCGAGGATTATCGGGGTAACGTCAATCCCATTGGGATTCGCAGTTGCTATGACGAAGGCAAGCGCGTTGCCGAAACCTTGGCGTTTGACTACCATCGGCAAAACGATGTTGATATTCGAGTGGTTCGCATTTTCAATACCTACGGCCCTCGAATGCTCGAAAATGACGGGCGAGTGGTCAGCAACTTCATCGTTCAAGCCCTGCGTGGACAGCCCTTGACTATCTATGGCGATGGTTCTCAAACCCGCAGTTTTTGCTATGTGTCTGATCTGGTGGAAGGCTTCATTCGGCTGATGAACAGCGAACATATTGGCCCTATGAATCTGGGGAACCCAGGCGAGTACACCATCTTGGAACTGGCGCAGGCGGTTCAGCAACTTGTAAACCCCGATGCGCCCCTCAAGTTTGAGCCGTTGCCCCAGGATGATCCTCGTCGTCGCAAGCCGGACATCACTCGTGCCAAAACCTGGTTGGATTGGCAACCGACCGTTCCCCTGATGAACGGTTTGAAGCTGACGATCGAGGATTTTCGCGATCGCATTGGTGCCGAAGCGCTCGAAAACGCGGCAGTTGCCCCCAAGGTTTAAGTCTTTGCCCCCCAATGTTACGTTTCTTTCTGCAGCATCCCTGGCTTCGTTTTGTGAGACAAATTCCCCTTTTGGCAAAACGAAGCATTGCGATCTTTGAATTCTCAAAATCTAAAGATAAGTTAACTGTCATTCATCGTTGAGGAATTATTCCATGCGTGTTTGTGTCATTGGAACCGGATATGTGGGCTTGGTTACGGGTGTTTGTCTGGCTCATATTGGGCATCAGGTGATTTGCGTTGACAATAACGAAGAGAAGGTCAAACTGATGCAGTCTGGGCAGTCTCCGATTTTTGAACCAGGGCTGTCTGAATTAATGCAAGGCGCAATTCAAGCTCAAAATATTGAGTTCACAACGGATCTATCGGCAGGCGTGAGCCATGGCGAAATTCTTTTCATTGCAGTAGGGACTCCTCCGCTGCCAACCGGGGAAAGCGACACGCGCTACGTCGAAGCGGTCGCCCGAGGCATTGGCGAACACCTCAACGGTGGCTACAAGGTGATTGTCAACAAATCTACGGTGCCCATTGGTTCTGGCGACTGGGTGCGGATGATTGTTCTAGATGGTATGGCGGAACGGCAAAAGTCTCTGGTGCCTGCTAGTGGGGGTGTTGCTGAACTGGAAGCTGGCTTTGATGTAATCAGCAATCCTGAGTTTCTCAGAGAAGGATGTGCGGTTCTAGACACCTTCAACCCCGATCGCATTGTCCTGGGTGGCAACAGCCCGAAAGCGATCGCCATGATGAAGGAACTCTACGCCCCCATCATCTCCCGCGAGTATGCCGATGATAAGTCGCTGCCCACGGTGCCTGTGGTCGTCACCGACCTTAGCTCTGCTGAAATGGTGAAGTATGCCTCGAATGCCTTCTTGGCGACCAAGATTAGCTTTATCAATGAAGTGGCGAATATTTGCGATCGCGTTGGTGCAGATGTGACTCAAGTGGCCAGAGGCATTGGCTTGGATTCTCGAATTGGCAGCAAGTTCCTCCAGGCTGGCATTGGCTGGGGTGGCTCCTGCTTTCCCAAAGATGTGTCTGCGCTGATTCACACGGCTGATGATTATGGCTATGAAACCCAACTGCTGAAGGCCGCAGTCAGTGTCAACCAACGGCAGCGGCTAATTGCGATCGAGAAACTCCAGCAAGCGCTGAAAATTCTCAAAGGCAAAACGGTCGGTCTGCTGGGTCTGACCTTTAAGCCGGATACCGACGACCTGCGCGACGCTCCTGCCCTGGACTTGATTGAGCAACTGCACCGCCTGGGCACCAAGATCAAAGCCTACGATCCCCTGGTGTCCCAGACCGGGATGCGCCATGGCCTCTCCAATGTCATTGTAGAAACCGATGCGGAGCGTCTGGCCGATGGTTGCGATGCCCTGGTGCTAGTGACCGACTGGAAGCAGTTCCGCAACCTGGACT
Source organism: Oculatellaceae cyanobacterium Prado106 (assembly GCA_025454315.1). GTDB lineage: Bacteria > Cyanobacteriota > Cyanobacteriia > Elainellales > Elainellaceae > Prado106. The sequence goes on along the minus strand of JALOOP010000213.1, from coordinate 10,309 downwards.
ACGCCAAGATGGCCAAACTCATGACCAACCCCGTGATGATTGATGGCCGGAACTATCTGGATCAGCAGGCCATGGAACAAGCAGGGTTCCGTTACGTGGGAATTGGACGCTAGTCATTTTGCTTCTCCCCAGATGAATCTGCAGCAAATCTAAAGGTTTGATTGAAAGCCTGTTTGGAAGATGCACAATGTGTGTACTCCAAACAGGCTTTTATCAAGCTAGCAGAATTGAACGAAGCAGAATCAATGCGGGAATTACTTGCAGGGAAGTAGCAATAACCCAGCTAACTTCTTCGAGAGTGGGTACTAGAATAAATCTAGACAGAAATCACCTAGCTTCGATGCGGGTGGCAACTCATTTTAGAACTCTAGGAGGTTTGCCGTGAACCAAAATAGCTTCAGAAACCTGCAATTGAATCTGTCAGGGCTGAACTTCTGGCTGACTCTCCTGGGGATTGTCTGGATATTGGGATCTTTGGGATTAGGTTGGCTGGTGAAATCCTTCCTGATCCTGCTGGGATTAATCATTATTACCCCGGTCATTGCTTTCTTTGTGTTTCGCTGGTGGTTGCAGCGCAACCTGGTTGAGGCTGCTTGCCCAGTTTGCGCCTATGAGTTGACTGGGATCAACGGTACCGAGTTGCGGTGTCCCAATTGCAGTGAGCCGCTCAAGGTCGAGCAGGGGCAATTTCTTCGTTTGACCCCTCCTGGAACGGTGGATGTCCAAGCCGTTGATATTTCCCAGGAGCAGCCTCTGGAAAGACCTAATTTCCTGTCTTCGGAGATGATGGATGGCTCGACGGGCGGCACCACGATCGATGTCTCGGCACGGGCGATCGACAATTAGACATTTAGACATCGATTAGATAATGATCGACTCTGAAAGATCCTTGTGAGGTTTCTAAAGGCCAATCATTTCAAAGTCAATGAGAAGGGATGTTGCATATCGTGCAGCCTCCCTTTTGAAGTTTGATTGAATTGATGGAATTGGGGCAATTGCAGACTGTGGTCAAGAGTTGAATTGAGCTGTCGATATTGATGTTCAGTATTGCAACCTAAGATTTCAACCCGAATGAGGCATTAGTTTTCTTGAGTAATGGAGAGCGTGTAGGGGAAACTGCCTTGTTTCATGTCTCCAACAAAGACGGAGTAGGTGCCGGGCTCCCAAACGCCTGGGACTTCAATCATGCCGTTGGAGGTTGTGTCTGCCATGACACAGCGGTTAGTTGGCCCTGTAATCCAAAGAGTAGGGCTGCCTTGCGCCTGAAGCTTGAAACGGAGCGGGGTGGGCTGATCTACGGTGAGAACTTGAATCGGTTCTGCGGAGATAAACCCGCATTGGCTCGATTGGGCACCGCCGGAATTGCCGCTGAGGCTGAGCGGAGCGGCGATCGGGGTTTGCACCGGGTTGCTGTACACGGCTGTGTCAACAGCGAAGGTCATTGCTGCTGCGGTCGGAACCATAATCCAATTCAGAGACTTCACTTTCATTGCCCTACCCAAATCTTGCTTGGCTTCATTTGCATCCTAGCTTCCAGAAAATGAGACGTACAAAATTCTGTGACAGTTCCCGAAGTGATCGGTGAAACTTTGGCAGGACAAGGGCTAACCTCAATTTGGCAAGTCTGTTTTCAGGACTGGAGCGGCTTTTTGAGCAGGTTAAAGAAAAGTGCTATGACTTTGGCAGGTGAGACTTTGACGCGCGATCGGGTGTGGGCAAGCTTTAGGGCAGGAGTTTGGATGAGCCTTCTGCCAGTTCATCTAAGTTTTTTTGCATGGTTTGCTGGAGATGTTGGAGCAGGGCTTCTACGGTTTTGCTGCGATCGCCCAAATAATCTTCAAAATAGTCCTTCAAATTCACCGGTTGGCCGATCTTAAGCAGGGCTTTTCGGTGTCCTTTGGGTTTGGGTTGGTCAATCTCGAAGACTTCCCGTTCAAAACGGATGAGAGTATCCAGAAAGCGCTCAGGAGTTGGTTTTGCGGCTACGTAACCGTCATAAATCGCGTCAAAGTTGAGCAGGCGCATGGTGGCTCGTCCCAGGACATCCCAGCCATCGGTACCATCGGGGAGGAGGGTGTTTTGGCGATGGGAAAGAATATGGCGAATGCGGTAGACCCTTTCTCGGACGGGTTCGCCGGCTGCGGAGGCCAGTCCTAGCCGTCTTTCACATTGCTCCAAGACTCCAGCTTTAAGGGTGAGGATGCGCTGATTCCAGTCGGTGATGGTGGTAGTGGTGATGCCGTATTCTTCTTCGCAGCGGCGGATGACTTGGTCGGCGATCGCCCGTAATCGCTGATAAAAATCCTTGTGAGGAGTCGTGATGTTGAGTGCTTGTTCAAGCTGGTGAAGGGATTGGGCGATCGCCACTCTCATATCGCCCGTATAGCGGTATTTCAAACTGATCGGCACAATGTAGAAGTCATAAATCGGCTCCCCATGTTTCACTTTCCTCGCCATAGCTTGGAATGACATCTGTACCCCACCCGCTCGAAGGGGCATCACAGTGTCGTTTTGGAACGAGCATCCCCCCTCTGGAAAAATGACTAGACGACAATCGCGCTCACTCAGGAGTTTGATGGTCTGGGAGATGCTATCGCGATCGGCCATTCCCCGCCGAATCGAGTAAGCTCCAATCCGCTGATAAAACCAGCCCTGCTTGCCTTTGAACTGCTCGAATGCCGCCAGAAAGTGAAACGCCATCCTCAACCGCCCCGACAGCAGAAATATGACTAGGGGATCATGAAAGGTGGGATGGTTGCACACAACCAAAAACGGCTGACGTTTGATGGCATTCATGTGCTGAAGCGATCCCGGAGTCAGGACTAATTCAACTTTATGAACCCAACGAGCAATCCAGGGCACAACCTGTTGCAATAGCCAAACTAGAGAGGGGTTGAGTTTGGGCGGGTAGAACTGCGGGTGTCGAGGGGGCATGGGCGAGTAGGAGAGACGGTTGGCGGAGTGGAGTGGTGGAGGGATTGGGACGGTGGGGAGTGGCAGGGAGTGGCAGGGAGTGGCGGAGATGGGGCGGTGGGGAGATGGGGGGAGGAGCAGGTCGGGATGGCAAGATGACGGGATTGCAGACGGTCTTTATTATTTCACCATTTCCTTAATTGTAATGATCCCCCGACTCCCGACTCCCCATTTCCCACTCCCTCCAGAAAGACGATCCGGAAAAAATTGGAAAAAACAAGGGGTTTCTATTGGGACAGGGCTATGATATCAGGCGGGGCAAGGTAGCAAGAATTGAGGATATAAACATGGCTAAAAACCTGCTTGAACAGATTAAAGAAATGACCGTTGTGGTCGCTGACACGGGCGATATTCAGGCGATCGAGCAATTTACTCCCCGAGATGCAACCACCAACCCATCGCTGATTACCGCAGCGGCGCAAATGCCCGAGTACCAGGACATTGTGGATCAAACCTTGATCCAAGCCAGCAAAGATGCAGGCCCTGATGCGACGGATCAGGCGATCGTCTCTCTGGCCTTTGATCGGTTGGCGGTGGCCTTTGGCTTAAAGATTCTACAAATTATTCCAGGACGGGTGTCTACGGAAGTGGATGCTCGACTGTCCTACGATACGGAAGCGACACTTGCCAAAGCCCGACAAATTATTGCTCAATACAAGTCGTCAGGGGTTGGCACCGAGCGAATTTTAATCAAGATTGCCTCAACCTGGGAAGGCATCAAAGCCGCAGAAATTCTCGAAAAAGAAGGAATTCACTGTAATCTGACCCTGCTGTTTGGGTTACATCAGGCGATTGCCTGTGCAGAGGCCGGAATCACCTTGATTTCTCCCTTTGTCGGTCGGATTCTAGACTGGTACAAAAAAGAAACGGGCAAAGACAGCTATCCTGCCCCTGAAGATCCGGGTGTTCTCTCTGTCACCAAAATCTACAACTACTACAAGAAGTTTGGCTACAAGACCGAGGTTATGGGAGCGAGTTTCCGAAACCTTGGCGAGATTACAGAACTGGCGGGTTGCGACCTGTTGACCATTTCTCCTGGCTTGTTGAACGAGTTGAAGTCTACCCAAGGCGATTTGCCTCGGAAACTCGACCCAGAAAAGGCCATGAATGCTGACATCGAGAAAATTTCGATCGACAAAGCCACCTTTGATCAGATGCATCAGGCCGATCGCATGGCTTCTGAAAAACTCGAAGAAGGTATCAACGGCTTTACCAAAGCGCTAGAAACCTTAGAACAGTTCCTGGCCTCTCGTTTGGAGCGTCTGGAAAGCGATGAGGTTCTGACCCATGCGGCTGAGGACATCTTCCATGTTTACGATATGGACGGTGATGGCTTTATCAGTCGCGAGGAATGGATGGGGACGGATGCGGTGTTTGATGCCCTGGACATGAACAAGGACGGCAAAATTACCGCTGATGAGATGAATGCAGGGCTGGGCGCTGTGCTGCATTTAGCCAAAGTCGGTTAAAACGAAGTTCGATCGCAAATCCCATAAGTACGAAAAGCGGCAGGGAGGTAACCTCCTCTGCCGCTTTTCATTTTTGAGGGATTATGATTTGAAAGACTATGAGTTGCTGGCTGCTAATTTTTGACGAATGGCAGCTTGCACTTTTTCATCGAAGTCAGGGTCGTTGGGGCTGGCAATGATTCTAAGGGGTTGTTGGTTGAGGCGATCGAGATAGGCTTGGAAGGCAGCGCGATCGCCCCGGTGTTTGAGAAAGTATTGTTTTAGTTCAGTTTTGGACATGGCCTGATAATTAGTTTGGTTCATCTGCCAACTTCCCATTGGGTAGAATTTGGAACTCAATTTCTTCGGCATATCCTGCTAGCAAATAGAGATCCTGCGTGCGATCGTCGATGCACATCAGGTGGATCGGTTGGAGCATGAGAAAGGTTAGCTGATATCCAACTCGATACAGGGTTTCTAGTTGAGCGACTGTAGGCAGTCTAGCAAGATCTTTCCTTTTTGAAATTTTTGAGATTCAATGATTCAACCGAGTGGGTCAGGAAGTTGGAAATAGGTAGTCGGGAATGGAAAACGGAAGAGGTTGTTTCTACCTTGCTCTAGCGGGTTTTTCTAGAGCGGCGGTGACCTTTTCAATAGGTTCAACATGGCTTGACTGGTGATTTGACTAATTTCACCTGATGGGGTTCTCCAAGAATTCTGGGAGGTTCATCAGTATCTAATCCTGAATTTTATGTATAAAGTGATGTAAGTGTCTGACAGAACAAATGCTCTCATTGATAGTTGGGGAAAGTCAAGCATGTAATAAGACTTAACTGATTAGGGTGGTGTACTAGACTGTAAGCAGGCAGGTCGTAAGTGACGAGTCTGCTCATCGATTCATCCTTTCTTGAGCTATTTCTATGCGATCGCCCTCCTCCGCCTATCTCCTGGTTTCCCACGGCAGCCGTGATCCCCGACCGCAGTTGGCTGCCAAACAACTCGCTGCGTTGGTGGCTGAGCAGATACAGGAGCTAGCGCCCGTGGAGCCAATAGTCAGAGTTGCGGAGCCTCGTGAAGCTTTAGCCTTGGCTCATTCTGGATTGAACCGTGCCGCAACTTCTGGTTCTGGAGTAGGGGCTGCAATTTTGGCATCGCCTCCCTCCGTTGTCCCGGCTCCAGTTCTGGTCGGAACCGCAGTGCTAGACTGTTCTCCCCTGCCGCTCCATCAGCAGATTCAAGATTTTGCCCAGGTTGCGATCGCCCATCACTACAGCCAAATTCAGCTTGTGCCATTGTTTTTGCTGCCCGGTGTGCATGTCATGGAAGATATTCCGCTAGAGGTGGCGATCGCCCAACAGCAGATTGGGAATGCCTTACAAATCCAGCTTCAGCCTCATTTAGGCAGTGACCCGACTTTAATTGATCTATTTCGGTTGAATCTGCTTCATCCGAATTCATCAAAAGCTCAGGAGGCGGGGCGGATTCTGATGTCCCATGGGAGTCGTCGTGCGGGAGCAAATCAGCCCGTGGAAGAGGCTGCGATCGCACTCAACGCAATTCCGGCCTATTGGTCTGTGGAGCCAGGTTTGGAAACTCAGATGCAGCGATTGATGGAACAGGGCTGCCGAGAAATTGAGATTGTGCCCTACTTTTTGTTTGAAGGGGGGATTACGGATGCGATCGCCCAATGTGTGTCCTGTCTGAACGCGCGTTGGCCACAGATTCATTGCCGTCTTGCCCAACCTTTAGGGGCTACTCCAGATTTGTCAAAGCATATTGTTTCCCGAATTACCGTAGACTTAAGAATGTCTTAATCTGATTTTGCAGTTTTTGATACCAAATCCAGGTTCCCTTGCCTCACATACTCGGGATACCCTTCACGTCTTATGGGTTTTAGAGGTTTCATGCAACAGAGTTCTTTGCAGCAGTGTCTGGGTAAGGTGTATCTGGTGGGGGCAGGGCCTGGTGATCCTGGCTTGCTGACCCTGAAGGGAAAAACCTTGCTGGAATGCGCTGATGTTGTCATTTATGATGCCCTAGTCAGTCCTCAGATCCTGGCCATGATTCATCCCCAGGCTGAACAAATCAATGCAGGCAAGCGTCGAGGCCGACACTCCTTGCAACAGGAAGAAACCACCCAATTGATGATTGATCTGGCTCAAACTTACAGTGTGATTGTCCGCTTGAAGGGCGGTGATCCGTTTGTGTTTGGTCGGGGTGGGGAAGAAATGGAAGATCTGGTGAAGGCAGGGATTGATGTCGAGGTGATTCCAGGGATCACGTCCGGGATTGCTGCGCCTGCCTATGCAGGGATTCCCTTGACCCATCGAGCTTGTAGTTCTTCGGTGACCTTTGTCACGGGGCATGAATCAGCGGGCAAGTACCGTCCGGCGGTGAATTGGCAGGCGATCGCCCAAGGATCCGAAACCATCGTCATTTATATGGGCATCCACAACTTGCCCTACATCACGCAAGAGCTCTTAGCGGGTGGATTAGCCGCAGAGACTCCGATCGCTCTCGTCCGCTGGGGTACCCGTCCCGAGCAGGAAGAACTGATTGGCACATTGGCGACGATTCAGCAGCAGATCTTAGAAACGGGCTTTGAAGCTCCGGCGATCGCAGTCATTGGTTCTGTCGTCAACTTTCACGAGTTGCTCTCGGGTTGTCGTCCAACTCTTTTTGGGGAGTAGGGAGTGGGGAGTAGGGAAGGGGAAAAGGAGCGCGCCTTTCTAGTTGGCTTGGGATTGGGGTATGTGGCAATGCTACTTCTATCTGAGATCTTGGTGTTTCAATCGGAGCCAGTGCGGAGTGGTTTAGCTTGCTACTCTAGAGCAGTATGCTGAGTTCGGGGTGTCTATATCTGCTCAGCGCTTATTGCCCTTTCAGGTTTTTGTATGGACTCTATTGCCCTTCAGGTTGAAGCTCCCGCCGATCGCCTCGATCGCTATCTGGCTGACCATCTCCCCGACCTCACCCGCTCTCGGATTCAAAAGCTGATTGAGCAGGGGCAGGTGATGGTGAATGGGACTGTTTGTGATTCTAAGAAGGCGATAGTGCAGGTGGGCGATCGCATCTCTCTATCCATCCCGGAGACCGTGCCTTTGGCGCTTCAGGCTGAGGCCATCCCGCTGGACATTCTCTACGAAGACGGTCAGCTTTTGATCTTGAATAAGCCAATTGGGCTGGTCGTGCATCCCGCGCCGGGGCATGAGGAGGGCACGTTGGTGAATGCGCTGCTGGCACATTGCGAACTGCCTGGAATTGGGGGTGTGCAGCGTCCGGGGATCGTCCATCGGTTAGATAAAGATACCAGTGGAGCGATCGCCATTGCCAAAACGGACTTAGCCCATCAGCATCTCCAAGCTCAATTCAAAAGCAAAACGGCTCGGCGGGAATATTTGGCGATTGTCTATGGTGCGCCTACAGCAGCGAGTGGAACGGTAGATGCGCCGATTGGACGGCATTCGGGCGATCGCAAAAAGATGGCGGTGGTGAGTGAGTCCCATGGCGGTAGACGCGCCGTCACCCATTGGCAGGTGGAAGAACGTTTGGGCAACTACACCTTGATGCGGTTTCAGCTAGAAACGGGGCGAACACATCAAATCCGGGTGCATAGTGCCCATATCGGGCATCCGGTCGTCGGTGACCCGGTGTATAGTGCGGGGCGATCGGTGGGGGTGAATCTGCCGGGGCAAGCGCTTCATGCTTGGAAGCTGAGGCTGCAACATCCGCTGACGGAGGAATGGATTGAGGCGATCGCTCCGATTCCCCCTAGCTTTACAAAGCTGCTAGAAGTTTTACGGAAACGCGCCTTGAGTCAGGTATCGCACTGAGAAATGGGTTCCATTAACCATTAGGTTCCATTAACCATTAATAGTCAGCCATAAAACAGCAATTCCAAATTCGGAACGATTTTGCGCCATTTCAGCGTTTGCGCCATTTCAGCGATCGGACGTTTTATCAAGAAAAGTTAAGCCCTTGCTGAGCAAGGCTTTTGCACCATAGAGTTTTCTAATTTGGAATTGCTGGCCATAAAAGGGAAAAAAGGCACAGAAGTAAACTTCTGCGCCTCCCGCAACTGTCATTCAAACTTGTAAAACGTTCAAACTTGTAAAACTTTCAAACGGGTGAAAGCTATCAAATGGTATCAAGCCGCTGAAGAGATGGAGTGATTTGATCAAAACTTAATAGCTGAGCCGCTGAGCCTAAATGGCCTGTATTTTCTTGGCCTTGCGACGGAGGAGGGCGGCACTGCCGACTGCACCGAGAGCGGCGATCGCACCTGGTTCCGGAACTCGGGCAGGGGGTGGCTCAACGGGACTGGTGCCCAGTTTGATTTGGTAGGCTAGGGCTGAATTGCGCGGTGTCATGTCTTTCCAGTTGACCGTGGATTTACCCGTGAAGGTGAAGGCTCCTTGGATGCCCCGGATATGCAGGTAGTCGATGTCACTGGCTCCAGCGGTATCCGTGCTAGAACCCAGATTGCTCAGGGTTTGTGTGCCTTTGGTGTCGGTGAGGCTCAGGTTGCTCAGGAGAATGTCGCTGCGGTTGGCCGAGCGGGTGCGGAGGAAGAGATCGGTGAGGCCACCTACGACCGCAGAACTGCCGATCAGTTGGTTATTGACGCGGTAGTTGAGGAGAGACCCAGTGTATTCCAGGCTAAAGTCCAGGGTTTCGCCGTTTTTCCACTGGTGTTGAGCCTGGGAGAGGATGGAGAAGAGGTCGCCAGTGGGACTTTGGGTGACTTTTTGGAGGTTGAATTCATGGGTGCGGTTGGCGGCGCTGCCTTGGGCATCACTATCGCCAATGCGCGTTTCGGCGACAAATTTTTCGGTGAAGGCTCCGGTGAGCTTGAGATTCTCGAAGGCGGCATCGTTGGCCGGAGGGGTGACCAGGGTGAAGGCTTGGGCGGGGTGGGCGATCGCCACTCCCAGAGCCAGCATGGAGCAGGAGAGCAGAAGATTACGGATGAAACTCATAGGAAGACGAGGAAGTTTAGGACTGGACTCAGGAAGTTTTCGGTATTGCAGTTCAGTGTTGCACTGAAGAAGTGTGTTAATCTTCGTGTTATTTGTAACCTGAACATGAATACATTCTGCGTGTATACCCCTAAAAATGAGAATAGCAGGTAATCTTTTTGACCGCAACTTTGCAAAACTGTCCTGATCTATAAAGTTTTGGTCTGTAATCTCTAAGTAGTACGGAGAATGCTGTATTAGAATTTACTTCGCCCTGGTTAACTTCCCCCTCCTCTAAAGACCTGTAAATTCTCAAGGAACCAGTCCGAACAGGCAAAAAAATTCCCCTTGTCCCCTGACTTAGCATTGGACGAAAGCGACTCGGCCAGTGCTGATGAGAGTAAGACAAGAGGAAAGAATCTCTAACCCTTAGATCGTAATCATTTATACAGGGATTTTTGGACTCTTCAGCCCAATACGGAGTTTTCCTGTAAAATTTTCTTTTGGCTGAACGGGGTGCTGTAAGTCATGGCTTCCTAGCAGTTTTAAAAAACATGAAAAATCAATGACTTTCTTGTGAGAACGGGCGTATTGGTTGATAATAGAACGGGCGTATTAGGCTTGTTTGAAAAAGTCTGCGCGTCTCAGTTGATTTCCGCTGCTGTGGATATCCACTGGTTCTAAGGTGTAATACCAGCTAACTTTGGCTGCGCTGCCGCATCGTCTACCGTCACCGTTCCACCCCATGAATCCCGAACATCCCCTCGGTTCCGTTATCCAAGGCTCCCTCAGTCAGGGGCTTGAAGTTCGTCTCCACCCTGATGTCTTGGTGGAAGATATGCGCGTCGGCAAGTTTCTGGTGGTGCAAGGGGTGCGATCGCGCTTTTTCTGCATGTTGACGGATGTGGCCTTGGGCACGGCCAGTCAGCG
>JALOOP010000212.1 GCA_025454315.1 Oculatellaceae cyanobacterium Prado106 | reverse complement strand
TGATGATCAAAGATTTCAATTTAGACCGTGAAAGCATGGATGCCGATCATTGCAAATTCGTCAGTATCTCTTGATACATTCCGAATTTGGAATTGCTGTAATTCCTAAGTTTAAAAACAAAAAGCACAGTGAGTATTCTCCGCGCTCACTGTGCTTTGTTTTTTGAATGAACTCTTTTGCTTGAAAATTGACAGACGCAGAGGGTCTAGACAGATTATTCATCTCCGCGCCGATTGTCCAACGGCAAGAAAACAGTCAGGACTTCGCCTTGATGTTGATTCTGGCGCACAATCAGCTTACCGCCCAATGCCTGGAAGAAGTTTTTGGTGACCGGCATACTCAAGCTCAGATTGCCAGTCTCGGGCTGGAACATCAAGAGCTGTCCCAAGGACTTCAGCACGGGGGTGAATCCATAGGGATTTGGATTGGAGGTGCCTTCCTCGCCTTGGAGGTGGGATTCAAACTGGAGCTTAAGCTGGTGTCCTGCCAGGGTGACTTTGACCTGGATGTGGCTACCGGGGGGCAGTCGGTGGGTGATGCGATCGATTAACCCAGTCAATGCCTGATCCAGCATGGTTGGATCGGTGACGACTCTAGGCATTTTCTGGGGCAGCACAATCTCCAGCGTATGCTGGTGCTGCTGAGCTTGCTGCTGCCAGCGCGGCAGGTTTTGCTGCACCATCTGAGCTAGGGAAATGGGCGTGAGTGGCGACAGTGGATTTTTGGTGTTGGTTGTTTCTAGCTCAACGGCCTTGAAGATGAGACTGAAGCGATCGATTTGCTCGGTACACTCTTGGTCAATAATCTTGAGCCGTTTGATGACATCGGGGTTGAGTTCTTTGCGCTTTAGCAGCAGGCGGGTCAGGGTGCGGATGGTCGTCAACGGCGTGCGGACTTCATGGGCGATCGCCTGAAGCAGTTCGGTGTCAAATCCCTCAGCTTTTCCAGAAGCCTTTCCTCGTAACCCATGATGTTTGGCCTTGACGGAGCCAAAGGGGAAGGGCGCAAACGCCATCGCCTTGACGGGACGAACAGGCGTTGCAGACTGGCAGTTGACGCGCTTGCCTTCCAGTTCCACCGGGTCGGGCAAATGGTTGAGCATCAGACGGCTAAACTCCTGGATCAGCCGATAGTCGGGAGCCACCGTCGGAAACTGCTGCACCAGATCATTGAGCAAGGTCAGGGGTTTGGGGGCGACTAGCATGAGACGAGCTTGAAGCGATCGCCAAGTCTGCCACACCACTTCCGGCTCAAAGGAAAACAAAAACGCCGGTTCCCCAAAGGCCGTTTCCCCCAGTACCATCGCCAAACTGAAACTGGGCGTTAGCACCAGGCAAAACTGCTCTGCCGCCAGCGGGTCATCCGGCAGTAGGGGCAGAGTGGGTAGATTGGTTTCCAGATTCGTCCCAACCTGATCGGATTCCTGCATCGCAGCAGGCAGTTGCAGGGGAATCTCTCCGGTGGTGCCAATGGTAAAAATCCAGGTGGCAATTTTGCGAATCATCTCGGGCTGAGCCAGCACAGGCAGTGGCCCTGAGAGCAACATGCCCTGGACGGAATAAGGTTTGGAATTTTGAGGAGCCTCGGCAGCAGATTCACAGAAATGCTCAAGGGAACTCTCAAAAAGATGATTAGCAGTGTTGCCAGAGAGGCTGTCCGAGGAATTTTCGAGGGAATTTTCGAGGGAATTTTCGAGGGAATTTTCGGGAGAACTTTCGGGAGAACTTTCGGGAGAACTTTCGGGGGAAGTCTCAGCAGGATTAATTTTTTCGAGGAGTTGATTGAGGGCGGCGATCGCACCTGACCATTCCCGCTCGGCTCTGACTCGACGCTGAGCTAAGGAGGGGGTGGGTGAATCTGGGAGTTTGGGCGATCGCAGAGGTTCTTCTGGCTGATGCAGCGCCAGAAGTTCGCTAAAGGTTGGCAGATACCACTTATACACAGGTTCCATGACAATTGACTCTAGCTGACATCATAGAAGGGATCGGCTGCTAGCCGATAATGCCGCTTACTATGACGATACTTTCATCTCCGCAACTGAGACAACGTCTAAAACCGAACAAAACTGGCGAAATGTCCACCTTTTGAGAAGGGGAAGGGGGAAGGGGAAAAGGGGAAAGGGGGATGGTTGGATCTAGGGATGGGATTTTGGATTGGGGCGTAGGTGGATGAGGCGGGGTTTTGAATAGGGATGATCAAGGACAAATCAAGGATTGGAAAAGGGGAAACCAGAGAATGGATCAAGGATTATCCCTTTCCCCTTTCCCCTTTCCCCTTTCCCCTTTCCTTAGCGGCTGCCCGACCAGCTCACCCAAGCATGGGGAATGCCCTGCTGGGAGTTGGCGTGGTGGAGTTCGGCTTCGTCAATGTTGGCTCCGTCGAGGACTGCGCCGCTGAGTTCTGCACCGTCCAGAATGGTGCCGACCAGGTCAGCACCTGTGAGGATGGCACCTCGGAGGTCGGCGCGGGTGAGGTTGGCGCGGGCTAGTTTGGCTCCGGTGAGGTCAGCGCCGATGAAGTTGGCATCCCGGAGGTTGGCGCTTCGCAGGTCGGCACCCTGGAGGTCAGCGTTGGTTAGGTTAGCGCGAATCAGGATGGTGCCAATCAGGTTGGCTCCGGTACAGTCTGCACTGCTGAGGTCGGCTTCGCTCAGGTCAGCATGGTTGAGACAGGTTTGCTGTAGGTTGGCTTGGCGCAGGCAAACGCCTTGAAAGTCGCGATCGCCAGCCTCATACTGCTGCATCATGTCATGAATCTTCAAATTCTTATCAGCAATCATGGGAAATCTCCTGGGTCTTATTAAAGGTAAGTGTTAAGGGGGGAGTGGGGAGTAGGGAGTGGGGAGTAGGGAGTGGGGAGTGGGAAGTAGGGAGTGGGGAGTGGGGAGTGGGGAGACAGGGGGATGAGTATAGACTTTCGCCTTTCCCCTTTCGCCTTTCCCCTTTACCCTTTCCCCTTCCCCTTCTTCCTTGCCCTATTCCATCCTCAAAATCGTCGGTCACTCGGACAATGCTACTGGAGCGCCTGTGACTTCTCATGGTTGAATGGACTTAATTTTTGAAACAAGTTGTTACTTTGTCGCTCATTTATCGGCGACTGAAGCCCAGTGGGGGAATCAGCGCGAGATGGAGGATGGGGCTTTGAGATAAAGACGGATTTAGTAAAGAGGGAAACATTGGTGTGAGCCGCTTGGAGCAAGGGTTTGCCTGTCAAGCGTCCGGCTAGTTGATGCTTTTCGAGTGCTTGAACTCTAGGTTGTGACAGCGAGTGAATTCCCTGATCAGTCCCTGTTCTAATTCTTTGCCGTTTTGCTAGCGAAGCCACGGGGGCTTTCTAGAAGGTGAATGAACAGGATGCTCTAAGAGTGCCCTGGAACGGCAATTGTCACCATCGCTGAGGTTGTAATAAACAATTGTTAATAAACCCTGTTAATTATCAATGAATCAACAGAGGCTCAATTAACCATGGCTGATAAACCATGATGGTGAACAAGTGTTTTGAACAGGGTTTTCTCGATAGGACTGAAGATGGATAGATCTAAGTCCGTCCTTCTCAGAGTAGATAGGGTTTTCAGACTATTACTGTTTTATTCGCTTGCTTTCGCTGATTTTTGCGATCGCCATCACCGTTAGCTTGCCAGTAAGCTGACCAACGGCATTCATTTCATCAATTCATTAACCCCTCAGCACCGTGCAATTTATTTTTTAATCAAGAGGTGCGATCGCATCTCCCAACTTCTTAAATTCAAGTTAATCGATCAATGGCTGCTTTTGATTCCTGCTGCATTCAATCGGGGTGGATGAAAGGTTTGTCTTGGAGAGGGTTGTCTGATTTTAAAGGGTTTGCTTTATTACAAACGAGTTTGATTTCAAGTTGTTATTTAATCTCAAATTGATATTTGGGTTCAAACACAAGTTGCCCTCAAAAGTTGCCCTCAAATTGATGGCCTCAGATTGAGTAATAGAGAGACATCACAGACCAACTATCACCTACCAACCATCACCTACCAATATTTCATTCCACACAACCGTAAGACAGGCTCTAGAACCTCTTCAATCGATCAAGTCGAATTAAATCTATCCTATCGAATAATGGAGCGAATCGGAACCGTTGTTCTCATCTGAAAGAGACAAAATCCGACTGAAGCAGGAATATTCCTCAGTCTTCGGTGACCCTTAGAAGCATTTTGTCTCAGGCAGAAGTCTTAGACTCCAGCGATGCAGGTGCAATCCATCACGCAAGTGATGCAATACCTTAGATTATGGATTCTTTGCCCACACAAGATAATCTATTGACAAAAAACAAGATATTTCATTTCAAATATTTACAATTCAAGGTTGTAGATCGGGGCTGTGAAACATGGTGTGACGGCGCAGCCGCCACACCATGTTTCACAGATGAATTCAGCAACGCCTACAATTCTTCCTGGGATGAACTCCAAAGGATGTACCCCAAAGAAAAATGCACCTAAAGCACACTTTAGAACTTTCAGGATAAATTAAGAATGCTATCTCCCCCTGAGCGATCGAAAAACAATATGGGGAAAGGAAGGTCAGGATGGTACAGGTGATTCAGGCTAGCAGAATTGAAGAAGTCGGCGAACTGGTCGATTTATTTGGCCTAGAAAAGCAGCTTGACCCCACTTTCTTTTCCGAATGGCAGATCGACTTGCCTGAATTGACGGCTCTAGAGCAGCAAGCTTTGGATGAGATGAAAAGCGAATACGAGTATCTATCGCTGTATGCCAACCTGGAGCCGATTGTCAAAATGGTGATCGTGGGACCCTTGCTCAAGATGGCTGGATTTTACCGTCCTCCGTTTCGGGTCAAGGCGGAGAAGCGGGTCGAACTGTTGAGCGAGGATGAAGGAACGGTGGTGCGGGGAGTCTTAGATATTTTGGTGATGCACGATCGCTTCTGGGCGATCCTGATTGAGGCGAAACGGGTGCAATATTCCCTGGATGCTGGAATTCCCCAAGCGCTGTTCTATATGTTGGGTGACCCCGATCCGGGCAAGCCGATTTTTGGGTTGGTAACCAATGGCCCTGATTTTCAGTTTCTCAAGCTGGTGCATGGAGAACAACCGATTTACTCTGAATCCGCCCGATTTTATCTGAACCGTGCCGATGATTTGCAGATTGTTCTAAAAACCCTGAAGAAGCTGGGTGGACTGGTCTTGCAATAGAATCAATATCGCTTTACAAAAAGAAATCGATGAATGTTATCATTTGCCCTGGAGTGCATTCACCGGAACTGACCCAAGGCTTCATTGCAGGGTTAAACCGACCTGATTTTCAACCGTTAATTTTTCCTGCAAATCGGCTTCCGCCCTACTCTGCACTCCATCTTTTGGAGTTTTGCGTGGGGCAGTTGCAGGGTGTACTTGGGTTGCATCTAGAACCGTTAGAGTCGCAGACCACTCCTGATTCCGGGGTGAGGGGTTTGCAGCGCGTTGATAACCCAACTCATTCACAAAATACAGTCTGTCCACAGAATACAACTCGTCCGCTAAGCACAACTATCCAATCTGAGACTCCATCCTCTTCCCCGACGACATCCCCTTCGCTGATCAACCCCTCGGATAGCACTGATTGTGAATCATCTCGCCCTTTGCAAACGGCGACCTCTGTCTATCCAGCATGTTCTCAGCCTCGGTGCATCTTGCAAGGTTTCGATTTAACTGCTTTTCCTGAATTAACTCGCCTGAGTCAAGATCCATCCCGCATCCATCAGGTGCCGCTCTTTTTTGTGGGCTTTAGTGCGGGTGTGGTGGGGGCGATCGGGGCGGCTCGTCTTTGGCACCAGTGGGGTGGTCAGGTTCAGGGGTTAGCAGCTTTTGATGGTTGGGGCGTCCCACTTTGGGGGGATTTTCCAATTTATCGAATCAGTCATGATGCGTTTACCCATTGGAGTTCTGCCCTGTTGGGAGCGGGTCAGGCCAGTTTCTATGCAGAACCTCCGGTGTCGCATTTGGCGTTGTGGCGATCGCCCGAAACCGTTCAAGGATGGTCTAACCCTGCGATCGCCAATGTGATCTCGGATGCTGCTTTAGGACGATCGGGGGATAGAGCAATTTCTCATCCTTTCCCTCATTCCTTCTCCCATCCTGCTCATCCGGCGATGCGCTACCAGAGCAATGTTGCTGGTTTTCTCAATCATATCCTGGATCAATCCCAATGCGGAGAAAATACGGAGACATTTTTCTAAAGACGGTATGCAATTTCACTAAACTTTTGTACCAGAATCACTTATTATTACGGAGATGCCAGGATACATCCTGATGGTTTGCCATCCCGTAAACCCTCCTCAGCGAGATTATGGGTCTTCAACATCAGGATTAGCTCTATCTACTTCCAATCATTAGGGTTCCAATCATTAGGGTTTTTGACTACATGGATAAACGATCAGGCTCCAATGGCAATGGATATTCCAAGGGTCATTCCAATGGCAACGGATATTCCAACGGTAATGGGTACTCCAACGGTAATGGATATTCCAACGGCCAGTCCAATGGCCATAGCAACGGCAAAGGCGTCGGCTATCCGCCCACAGTGGAGCGGCGCTGGCGAAATAATCCCCCACCTGTTAAACCAAGGCGATCGCTCCCCCTCCTCCCGGTCGCAGTGCTTTGCCTCTCCATCGGTCTAGCCATCACCATTGCCACCCTGCGAGACGCCAATTTCCTCACCTTCCAGGCTGCGCCCTCCCAGACCGAAACCTTCCGCTGGGCTGTCAACCGCGCCATGAGTGCCGCCGAAGCCACCCAAAAAGCCGAATCCCGCGAAGAATGGCAAACGATCGCCAACTGGTGGAAAGAAGCCATCCGGCTGATGCGTGCTGTCTCGCCCACCAGTCGCGACTACCCGGTGGCTCAGGAAAAAATCAACGAATACCAGCGCAACCTAAACTACGCCCAAAGCCGCAGCCAGCGCCAAGATGTCATCGCTGATCCGACCCAAGCCTCACAGCAACTCTGGGGTCAAGGCTCGCGCCGCGCGGATGTTTTCCGCATCCAGGGAGAACCTACCCAGGTTCAGCGTTTCGATGCCCTCTGCCAGGAAATCCTGTCCTACGGAAGCAGCACCGTGGAGCTGAATAACGGCATCGTCGTCAGCTTTGACGATCTCGATCGCAACCTCAAAACCGCCAAAGACACTACCGTTACCTCCACTCCCGCCAAAGATCCCAACTTCTGGACCCTCGGATCGAGCAAGGCTGATGTCTTTCGGATTCAGGGCACTCCTGCCCGCGTCATCCGCTACGATGCCCCTGACAAAGAACTCCTCTACTTTGGCAATAGCTCCATCGAACTCACCCAAGGCAGAGTCACAGGCTACAGCAACTCAGGCGGCAACCTGAGAGTTTCGACGCAGCCCTATGGCGGGGGCGATCGCAACTCCACCGCCTGGTCGCTCGGTGCCGACCGTGAATCCGTCCTCGACCTACAAGGCACCCCCACCCAGGTCAACCTGGACAACTCGCTCTGTCAGGAGACCTTCAAGTACGGTAGCAGCGCCATTAACCTACAAAATGGCTTTGTTTCTGGCTACGACAACATTGACGGCAACCTCAAAGTTAGAGTTCAGTAAAGTTGGAGTTCAGTAATCAGAGTTCAGTAAACGGTTCTCCAAAAACTGTTCTCCAAGCTTTTCTTTGGATATTCTCTTTGCGGACATCTTCTTTGGATATCTTAGATGTCTTCTTGATACCGTATGCAGGATACACCCTAGCCATACTTCAACTTAAAAAATAAAATCACAGCGGTTAATCCGAGCGTGATGCTATTGGCAATGACGATCGGCGGTTGGTGCAGCAAAATTCCATAGACCAACCACAGCGAAACCCCACAAATGAAGGTGATCAGCCAAAGAATAGAAATATCTTTGGCCGATTTCGATCGCCAAACTTTGAGCAATTGCGGTAAAAAAGCGATCGTGGTACAGGCACCTGCCACCAGTCCTAATAGGGTAATTGCATTCATAGATGGATCTTCTGCCTGACTTGGGGTCTAATGGATGGATAGAAACGATGATTGGCAACGAGTGGGGTCGGAATGGAGTGGCATATCACAGATGCTCAAAGTTTAAGAATCATTGATGGCGAAATGGGAGATCATCGGTTTTCTCCTTCAGAATATGAGATTGTGCGCCGGGTGATTTATGCCACGGCAGATTTTGAGTATAAATCGCTGATTCGGTTCTCCGATCAAGCACTCCAAGCCGGAGCCGCTGCCCTAGCCGCCCGCAGCACTCTCATTGTCGATGTCCCCATGGTGCAGGTCGGTATTGCCGCCAACATTCAAAACACCTTTGCCAACCCGGTCTATTGCAGCATGGAAACCCTCACCCGTCCCCAACGGGACAAAACCCATGCAGCCTGGGGCATGGAAACCCTGGCCAAACGCTACCCCGAGGGAATCTTCATCATCGGCGAAGCGCAAACGGCGCTGACGGCTCTAGTGCAACTGATCAAAGCCGAAGAAATCAAACCCGCTCTGGTGATTGGTACCCCGGCTCGATTTGTGGGAGTTGATGATGCTTTGCAAGAACTCCAAAATGCCCTGGTACCCCATATTCGCATTGAGGGACGCAAAGGCAGTGCGGTGGTAGCAGCGGCGATCGCCAATGGCCTAATCGATCTCGCTTGGCAAGCCTACGGCAAGGAATCTAGTGGGTAGCGATCGGGTTAAACCGCAGAGACGCAGAGACGCAGAGGGGAAAAGGGGAAAGGCGAAAGGGAGGAATTTTATTCATCTCCCCACCTCCCCACTCCCCACTCCCTACTCCCTACTCCCTACTCCCCACTCCCCACTCCCTACTCCCCACTCCCCACTCCCTACTCCCCACTCCCCACTCCCCACTCCCCACTCCCCACTCCCCACTCCCCACTCCGAAAATTCTCCTACCCCCCCCACGCCTCTGTCATCCTCCAAGGGGAGATAAAAGTATATCTACGGAATTTTCTCCGGATCTGGAATAGTAAGTTCCGTGCTTATAGGGAAGTTGGAGTTGGGGGGTTCAGGCCAGAATCTAAGCAATTCTGGAGAACGCATTCGGGAAAGCTGAGCAACTAGGGGGCAATTCAGTTGTTTTGGCTTTTCTGGTTAGGAAAGCGTCCTTACAGGTAAAAACTGCCTGACCCTGGGGGCTTATAGGGTCAGGCAATTTTTTTTTAAAGAGTTTGGTCAAGCAAGCGACTTTTTTACGACGTTTGGCTAATGCGGTTTCACGAATAGGTTTAGTACTGTTGAACGATTGGTTCCGTTGGGAAAAAATGACGTCCAGTATTCAGCACCCCCAGTCATCACCCCGAGCATTCTGGCTCAAATCATGTCTCTATCTGGTTCCGGCCTTGCTGAATCTTCTGGCGATCGCAGCCCTTCTCTCTGCCAATCATTCCAATTCTTCCAATTCTCTCCATTCCCAAACCGCTCCTATCGCTGCGGCCAAGGACATTACCCCCAATCCAGCCCAGATTCGTCCTGGGACAGTCCCTGAACCTTCTTTGGTTTACCACGATGTGGGGCAGGTGCATCGGACGATCGCCCCAATCCTCGCGCTTGGAAGCTGTGGCGGGTTGCTCATCCTCAGCTATCGGTGGGGCAAAAAACTCCAGACCCAGGCGCAAGAGTTGGCAGAGATGGCCGCTCAGCTTCAGCAGACGCAAACGCAGCTAGATCAGCAAACGCAAAAACTCGAACAATCGCTGAAGCAACTTCAGCAAACCCCGAAGCTGATTCAGGCCGAGAAAATGATTAGCCTGGGGCGACTGGTGGCTGGCGTGGCGCATGAGATCAACAATCCAGTCAGCTTTATTGCGGGAAATCTGAGTCATGCTCGGCGATCGCTCCAAGATCTCCTACAACTGATCGAGTCCTATCAGCAGCAGTACCCGGAACCCACGGCAGATCTCAAAAAGCTGATCAAGGCGATCGAACTCGATTACCTCATTGAAGATTTGCCCAAAATGATGACCTCGATGGGACAGGGGGCGAGTCGGATTCAGGCGATCGTTTTGTCGCTGCGAAACTTTGCGCGGTTGGATGAGTCGGACATGAAACTCGCCGATCTGCAAGAAGGTATTGAAAACACATTGCTGTTGTTGCAACATCGATTGAGCAGTGCAGATAAAGCCTTTGAAATTCAGGTGGTGAAAAGTTTCCAGACTTTGCCCGAGGTGGAATGCTATCCGGGGCAGTTGAATCAGGTGTTTATGAACCTGTTGACTAATGCGATCGATGCTTTGGAAGAAAAATACATCACAACTGAAATAGACGCAGAGATAAACGCAGAGATAAACGCAGATATAAATGCAAGGACAGACGCAGAGACAGACGTAAGAATAGGCGCAGAGATGGGCACAGAGCTAGATCCAGGGGGAGAAGCTGCGATCGCCACTCCCACAACTCAAGAAAAGCATCCAGAAAGTCCAGAGCATCTGCCGCTTTCCCGTTCAGAGGCTCCATCTAATGGCTTAACTCAAAGTCGAGTTCCCTACTCTGCGATTCCGACGATTACGATTCGCACTGAAGTATTGCGATCGCAGTGGATTCGCATTTGTATTGCTGACAATGGCGTGGGCATGAGTGCAGAGGTGCGATCGCGCCTCTATGATCCCTTTTTCACGACTAAACCCGTGGGTTCGGGTACAGGCTTAGGCTTAACCATTAGCTATCAGATCATTACCGAGAAGCATGGCGGTAAGCTGTCCTGTAATTCGGCTCCGGGACAAGGCGCAGAATTTACCTTGGAGATTCCAATTGAGCGGCTTTAACGGCACTGGAATGATTTATGCGTTTGCCATTGCCGATACACTGGTTATTAACTGCGAGGACTATGCGACCGCTTGGCGTATCGAAGAAGAGCACGGTCAGTTGCGATCGGCGATCGTTCAAAACAAAGGTTCGATTCAAACCATCCTGGTTGAGAAATTTGGAAAAACTTTATACTACTGGTAATTCTGTAGAGTTACAGGAGGGATAACGTTTGGCTTCATGCAGGATTGCCAAAACGTCCGATGTCATGGCTGTTATGTCTACACAAATCTAACTGGCTTCGCTGCTAGGTTTTCGCCCCCCGCCCCCAACTTTGGGGGAGCCGAGCCTTCGAGGAGCCTTCGAGGAGTATTCAATCTGTCTTGGAAGAGGGTTCACGAAGCTATTCAAGAAGATTCATCGAATTCAAAGTCCCCCAGAGTTGGGGGGTTTAGGGGGCGGAAACCCGCAAGCGAAGACGATCGTGGACTTGCAAGAACAAGAGGAAGCCTAGGATGAGAATCAAAGACTAGAATCAAGGATTAGAATTCTGGGTATGCTGATCCTGGTTTTTTCTGGGTGATGTTTATGCTGTGGTTGCTGCTGTCTATTGAAGGTGAACGATATGCCATCGAGAGCGGCGATGTTGTTGAGATTTTGCCTTGGGTGAAGTTGCAAACGCTGCATCAGGCTCCTGCGACTATTGCGGGTTTGTTGAATGACCGCGATCGCCCCATTCCCATCGTCTCGATCTCAGCCAACTGCTCTATGGTCGCGCCTGTCGATTGCATGTTTGTACCCGGATCATTTTGGTGACGCGATCGCACTCCAACCCAACCCATCCAAAGACTGAAATTATTGGATTACTCGCCGAACAAGTAGCTCAAACTCGCCAAATTTTGGACGGCGATCGCACCCAGATCACTCCTCCTGTAGTCAAGACACCCTTCGTCAGCACCATTCTCTCCGAACCTCAAGGAGTGACACAATGTCTGGATATGAGGGCGATTGGGGCAGCGGTGCAGCCCGTCTTGTTGGATGCCGTAATGATGTGATGACAGGATGATGACGGACTCCATGGCTTTTCATCAG
>JALOOP010000591.1 GCA_025454315.1 Oculatellaceae cyanobacterium Prado106 | reverse complement strand
TAAGATTGAGTGTACTACAAATGAACTAATCCATCAAGAACAATCCGTTGGTAGAGAAAGCCAATTGGCCGCTCCGTTCCACTTCGCGACCTCGCTATCTATCCCCACCTTAAGAAGGATGGGGAATTCCGCGATTTCGTTAATTTTCTAACATTTCACCCTTTGAATCTTTTCGACGCTAATTGCTAGGAAGAAATCTGCAAAGTCTTGCCCTGATGCCTAGAGAACTTCTTCTGCCAAAAGTTGATCCTTCAAAAGTTGATCCTTAAATCGTTCATATTCATCTTCCATCAGCCATTCTTGCGCGGCTTGATAGTTGGCGTGAGTGGCGATGAGCTTGTAGTCAGAGGCAGGATTAAAAATGCGACAAGTCCCGTCTTGCTCTCCGACTAGCATGAGAATCTTAGGCGGAAAAAGCACTGGATCAACCCAAAGTTCCAGAAATTTCCAGGTTCTAGAGTGTTCTGCGAGGGCTAGTACGTGGGATTGCATGATACTCTCCTGTCGTTTTTACAATTTTAATCTCACCGTAATAAAGTAGGGTTTGACTTCCATCCATCCTGGCTATGTAACCGATGGGGTCGGAGAAGTAAAGTCCGTAGCGTTCATAATCATCGTCCTCATTATTGATTCCAGTTCTTTCGCCACTCTCAATGATAAGCTTGGTGACCCGTTCTAGGGTTTCGCGATCGGTGAATACATGCACTCTACCTTCTTTTCGCAGTAGCCGTTGGGATTGAGGGGTATCAGGTAGATGGCGATCGATGAGGCTGAGTCGGGGATCGGGGATAATGTCTCGGTCAATTCCACTCATAGCGCATGTCATTTCAGAACCGCTATTGTAAGCGATTTCCCGATCTCGCTATCTCTCGTTACTATAAAATGACCGCCACCCACCCAAACCCATGCCCACTCCCCGCTCTCTCTTCATCAGCCCCGATGGACTGAACAAACTCAACCTGACCGTGACTGCCATTGCCAAACAATCGGGGGCGATCGCGACAACGCATGGCTAGATGTGGAACAGGGCATTACTCAAGTTATTCAAACCCGAATGAAACGCCAGGGCTTTTCTTAAACGAAAATCTTCGCACGGGTAAACAACCCCAAAACCGGGAACTTTAGGAATGGGAGGGGGGAATGCCAAACCCCTCTAAAACCGTCCACTTTAGTTCTATAGGAAATTTTATGAAATTACGTTCGTTGGCGATCGCATCTGCCGTCTCTTGTCTCTCGCTGCCCCTGGCCATTAGTGCCGCCCTGGCTCAAACCTATATGGGCAGAGCCGCAACCGGGGAAGATGTCTACTTTGTATCGGCGGTTTTTCAGTGTGGCGACTTGCCTGCCAACCATGAATGCTGGTGGCGCACCCCCATGGTGAATTACCAGATTGGCTCCGATGATGTGTACGCCTCGGCAGACTGTGCAACGAATACCTTCACGACCGTTTGGGTGAGAGGTCAGGTGGTTGCTGAAAATATGAAGCCTCAATCCCAGGCGCTACAGCTTGTCATGGACAACGCTTGCAGTCGATAAATTCAGAGATTGTTTTGAAAAACAAGAAGGGAGGCTGTCTGTCATGCAGCCTCCCTTCTTTGTTTTGGTGAAATGGGTGCTATTTCGCTGGCACCGCCCACCAGGCCAGGGCATAGTCCTGAGTGCGTTCATTGACGCGATCGCGATACGCCACCCGGATCTTATAGCGACCCGTCTCGGGAATGGGGTGGAAGAAATGCTCCACGCTATCCACCTCGCTCTCCGAAGACCAGAGGCTGCTGCTGGTGCTGTCGCTATCGGCACGCATCAGGTAAACATCCAGGTTGTTGAGTCCCTGATCGACAAAATTTTCGCCGACATCATACATCTGGTTGTTGTTGGCATCCTCTAGATTGACCACCCGATTCCAGGCCAAGGTTGCGGAGATATAGCTGCCGGCTTGCAGCGGTTGCTCAATCACATAGTCGCGGTAGCGGGGAACGCCTTCGGTGCGACGAGCGGCCACCGTGTTGTAGTCCCAGGCGATCGCTGGAACCGCCGCATCCGGACTCCACTGCCCCGGACTAAACTGCTGATAGGCGCGGAAGGCGTTCAAATGCCCCGTGCCCATTTGAGCATCAATGGGTAGTTCGCGACTGGTAAATGCATCCGACTCCATCCAGTTCTTATCCGACAAATCCAGCATCGTCCGGGTCATGCCCTGTATCAGGCCATCCCCTGCATCTTTGATTTTGTCAGCAGCATTCATCATGACGGCCTTCATCACCTCATGCTGACGTGCCTTCAGCGTCCAGCGAGGCTGCTCTGGCTTTTCCTGGAGGGTTTTGCGGATTTGGCCATCGCCGTACTCTTGCAGCAGAGCCACTGTTGCGGCCACATGGGGCGCGGCAAAGCTGGTGCCTGTTTCCGGGGGGGTGCTGCTGCCCGTGGGGCTAATGGTGGGCAAATCATCGCCCGGAGCCGCTAAGCTAATCGAACGACGTGGGCCGACATTGCTCTCCGATGCAGGATCACGACCAATCACCATACGGGGTTCGCTGCCCAGGCTGAAGAAATTGATCTTGCGATAAACGCCATCCCTCAGCATCGAGTTGGCCACATTCATGCCGTTAAAGTTGTCCGTGGGGATGGGGATGCCGCCTCTGCCCTGGTTCCCCGCAATCACATAGAGCGTATTGTGAATCCGCGCAGACCAGTCAATGCACTGGGTTAACAGCGCGTTACCGTCCAAAACGGCCTCCCTGCCCCTTGGATCGCGCTCCAGGGATTCGCCAAAGCTGAAGTTAATGGCACGGACATCATCGCCATTTTGCAGCGCCACGGTCTGGGCCGCGAGACATTCCTGGGGCTGTTGATTTTGTCCCCGATCCTCAAATCCCGCCGCCGAAGCGTAGAGCTTGGCATTGGGCGCGACACCGGGCAGGGTTTTGTCCTGGCTGACCATCACACTGGCCACGCTAGCCGAATGATCCTCGACAAACTCGTTGGCCGTAGCGGGAGCATCCCGAAAAAACAAGCCTTGGGGACGAACCGCTTCATTGTTGATCGCCGCTTTGTCCAGTCCAAACAGCGCCGGACGGCCAATTTCGACCTGGCCAATGGCAATCTTTCGACCCGTCAGATTGTAGGGTGGAGCATGTAAAATTCCGGCCTGA
>JALOOP010000211.1 GCA_025454315.1 Oculatellaceae cyanobacterium Prado106 | reverse complement strand
GTCCCCTTTCATAAGCCAACGATCTATCTGTTTCCTGGTGGTGATGGTGCGTCAGCGGTGTTTGGCGTCCGTGGTTTAACGCTGCTTATCGATGGAGGTTATGCTCGGCAGACGTCGAACTGGCAGTTCGTACGTCACCTCGATCGTGTTGATGCTGTGCTTGTATCTCACCTTGGTGTTGATAATTTGTTTGGAGTAACATCGTTGATCGATCGCATCTCATCAGCCGGTGATATTCAGACGTCGTTCGGTCCTGTTTATTTCAATACGTGTCCCTCGAGCCCGTCAAAATCTGGTTCAGCTGTAGACCCACTGCTACTCAGCTTGTCGGATGTCGGAAGTTCCTTAGTGAATAAATTACAGAAGGTGGATTTAACTGTACTGCCGTGTACAGCGACTGCAAATGGCCAACCTGTGAATCTTTATTTCAAGATTGGCTTTGGTTCAGTTGACATGTATGTTCTGAACCCAGCCGAGTCTGGAGGTGCGTCAAGTAAAACGGCCAAAGGTGGAAATGCAGTCGAATCTTGTGTTGCCTCGATTGTTGTTTTTAAACCAGCAGCTCCCGGTACAAAACCAGTTCGTGTTCTGCTGTCATTGATTCAGTATTTCGGTTAGTTGTTCAGGGTTTTGCTGGTAAGGAGGTTTTCATGAGTGCTGCTCAAAACAAGTCTACTCAACCGCCCAAGGCGGTTCCGTCTGCCCCAGGTCGGTCTGATGCCGATGCATCAATACCGCCTTCAGAATCGTCGTCATCAGCAGAACCCATCATGGATCAGCATCTAGAATCAACGCTTACCCTCACGCCTCCCGCGCCCCCCACTCCTCCATCAGAAGTCATGTCATCTACAGCCCCCGATCCAGCAGAGTTGCCTGCTGATTCCCAGTCCGATGTTTCACCTTCCGATGTTTCTTCACCTGTTGCAGCCGTGTCTGAATCTGCCGTTTCCGAACCTACTGTCTCTGAAATTGTCTCTGAAGTAGACGAGTCTCCAGTAGACGAGTCCCCTGCGTCCGAGCCTGTTGCGCCAGAATCGGTTGAACCGGTTGCGCCTAAACTGGTTGCGCCTAGACCGATGGCTCCCAAGCCACCCGAGCCTGTGGCACCCGAAGTCAAAGCGGTTCCTGAAGCTGCCGTGGTCGCTGAGGTCAAAGCTGAACCCGAAGCTCAGGCTGAACCCACCGAGGAAGCCATTAATAAATCTGCGGTGATTCGGCAACAGCCCATCCCGCCTGCCAGTGAACCCATGCAGTACCGCGCCATTGGCCTGGTACGAGGCAAATACGTCGCCTCTGATGAACAATTCACGCGCGGAATGCTCCACACCGAAGACGGAGCCGAAGTGGATGCCGTTCTTCTAGGCCGGGTCATGAGCCTGGTGAAAAAGCATATTGATCTAGAACAATCCCACCTGTGGGTGGTGTATCCCCGGACTCGGGAAAAAGTCGAGAATTTGCATGTGCAGATTGTCGGAGTCTGGGAACCCGAAAAATTGAATCGCTTTGAATCGGAGTCATCTGAAGCCGCTTCTGATGAGACGGGCGAAGCGACCGAGGCTGCTGAACCGTCTGCTGAAGTTGCTCCTGAGACATCTGATGCCGCTGCTGAGACAGCTTCTGAGACTGCCGCCGCATCCTTTGTTCCCGCTGAAGAACTAGACGATACCTACTTCTCGATTCGCGGTGAGATTGTGTTTCAGGATGTCGAACAGGGCAAGCTGCTGGTGAAAATTCGGCGATCGCCCCAATCTGGCACCGATGAGTCCAAAATCTTTAAGGTCGCGGTGGAAGGCAACCTGGATGGCAAAGTCCTGGGCTACTTCTGGGATCTCCATGTAGAACGGCAGGGCAACCAGCTGATGCTGCGCGAAGGCAACCGCATCGGCATTGTTCCGCCCCAAAAACGCAGCGGCAAACCCATGGGCGGTCGGGGTGGCCCGCGTCGCATGGGTGGCGGTGGCGGTGGCGGTGGAAACCGTCGCTTTGGCGCTGGCGCTCCCCGCAGCGAAGGGTACCAGCGTCCGGTTCGCAGTGGCGATCGCCCTGCTGCACCCGCCACCAACCAACCCAAAAAGCCCTTCACCAAACCCGTCAAACGCTCCAAGGAAACGCCAACCGAAGGATAAGTTAAATTTCGGTTCAGGCTTCTAAAAAGTCTAGACTTCTACAAATGAGAGGGGATGCTGTACAAGGTGCAGCATCCCCTCTCAGTTTTTTAGGGATCTTCTTAGGGATCTTCTTAAGGGTCTGAACTAGCTATTCTAAAGTAAGCTGGCGACCCAGGCGATCTTGGGAAACAAAAGGTCGATCCATGGCGATCGGAGCCACAGCCTCGGTCAGGGTAAATTCCCCGGCTTCAATCCAGTGTTTCAACTCCAGCGCCACCTGCCGGGAAAGGTAGAGGCTGGCCAACGGAGCGGCCTTGACCGATCGCCCGTCAATAGTAATCCGCCCAGATTTGAGTTGGGCATAGCTGACCAGGCCAAAGGTGGGGCGAATGCGGCGAGGGATGGAAAAATCTACGACAGGTGCCACCAGGTCTTTGTCGAGGACGGCACAATGGGCGATCGCCTCCTCATGCAGCACCGGAAACGGCACCCCCACGCCCAGCATCAGCGAAGCCCCGTAGCCTCTGAAGTAGCAGCCCCGCACCCAGCGCGACTGCATTTGTTTGGCATCGCCAATCAGCGCCAGGGTTGCCGCAGGACCAATGGGCGTTTCGTTGGGCAGGCGTTTTTGTAAAGGGTAATGCTGGGTTCCTTCCCAGGCCACATAGCCTACGCCGCCGCCTAGAAAAATGCGGGTGCCCACGCCGACTAGTTGCAGTTTAGGGTCGTTCATTAAGGGGGAAAGTGCGCCGGGGTTGGAGTAGACGGCGTTTCCCAGGTCGGGCTGTAGAGGGCCTAGGTAGGTGTAGAGGGGGCGATCGCCACCATTCACGCCTACGATAAAATTTTGATATAGATTTCTGGGATTAAACAAATAAAACTGATTGATCGTGTCAGACGTGAGACTGGTTTCAAAGGAAGCCCGCGCGTAGCAGTCCGTGACTTGTCCCACGGCTCTCAAATGAACCGCCTTGCCAGCAATCAAATCGGCAATCACATGCCCGCCGCCCCGCTCTCGCAGTTCCTCGCTGTCGGCATCGCCCAACGCCGAGTAGTCGGCCATCTGCGCTGCGCCCAGATACAAATCGACTGCGCCAAAGCCGGAGTAGGCCGGAATGCCATCCAACCAGCACTGCCGAATTTTGATGGGTGGGTCGGTTTGTCCCAGGTTGATCATCGCCCCCGACGCTTCCATCGGCTCGAAGGTGCCCGTGGTGATGACATCGACTTCTTTGGCCGCCTGGGCTACCCCAATCTCTTGCACCTTGGCCTTGAGTTCTTCGACTGTCCAGACGATCGCCCGTTTCTGCTGAATTTTGTCGTTGATTTCAGCGATCGTTCTCATGGATGGCGCTCCTCGGCATTAGGCGACTGGGCACGCTGGCCTCGCCATAACAGCAGCAAAGCCATCACCAGACTGGGCAATAGCACGGCGATCCAGGCGGTAGTATTGGTCGCCGAGAAAGGCAACTGAGGCGCAAATTCTTTGATGAGAAAGGAAAATCCAATGGAGATCAGAAAAACTTTGGCGACTAAGCCGATAGCTGAGTTCATGGGGAGGGGCGATCGCATTCAAAAGGAAATAACAGGATGCAAAGCGATTTCAAACCTCGCAACGCCCCTACACTTTAGCGAATCTCTTCCCTGTAATGAACTGATTCATGAATTGATTAATGATCCGATTTAATGAGCTGACTTAATGAACTTAATGAACTGCCTTAATGAACCGATAGGCACTAAAAACCCTTGGTTAATGCCGGGTCACAAACCCAGACGCCGATCAACCAAGGGTGGAGAAGACACTGCGAGTTTTAGCGTTTCAGAGTCTGGAAGTTAAGCCTTCGAGCGAGGTTGAAGTGTCATGGTTCACTCGCTTTTTGTACTCAACGCTTAGCACCCGTACTTTCTGCGTTTTGCCAAGTCTAGTTGACCCAGGCACCCCGGTACTTCAGATGGGTGTTGGAGCGTTGGGCGGGGACGGGCTTGGGCTGGCGGACGGTGACGGTTGCGCCACGGTAATGCTCAACCACCTCGACATTGCTCATTTCAACGGAAGGATCGATATGTTCGTAAGTTGCGCCACGGTAATGCAGTTTCATAGGTTTTCGCCTCTGGTAAAAAGTAGTGAAGTGAGTGTCGCAAGGGTCTGATTTGAGGAGGGTTGAACTAGAAGTCTTTCGTACAACTTCCTGGCTCAAGTCCTCGTATTCAAGGCCACTGCGGGGTAGAGGCGCGTTCCTTCGGGGTTTCCCCCTACTTCCGTCTCCAGGTTTTTCAGAGCGGACTCTTAAAAAGTGGGGATGAACGATTTGTATTTCTGTATCTAATACTACCGTTTTTAAATTAAAAGTCAAGCGTTTTGCAAAAAAGATTGCAGAAAAATCTAGTTCTCCCCGTTCCCCTCAACCTGTACGCTATGGATTAGCCTTTTTTCCTGTCCTGACTCATGCCGCCTTCCACCATTACGATTACCGTCCCGGCCACTACGGCAAACCTGGGCCCCGGCTTTGACTGTTTGGGTGCTGCCTTGACCCTGTACAACCGCTTTCAGTTTTCTGTGCTGCCCGATGGGGCACCCGGATCATTGATCGTGGAGGCCACTGGGGCAGAGGCGGATCGCGTCACCACGGATCAAAGCAATTTGGCCTATCGCGCTTTTGCCTCGCTCTATGAATCCTTGGGGTTGCCGATCCCTGCGGTGCGGTTGGCGATCGCCCTAGAAGTCCCCCTAGCCCGAGGATTGGGCAGTTCAGCTACGGCGATCGTCGGTGGACTGTTGGCGGCCAATGCTTTAGCGAGTGACCCTTTGAGCCAGGAGGCGGTAATGGATCGGGCGATCGCCCTCGAAGGTCACCCCGACAATGTGGTGCCCGCATTGATTGGGGGCTGTCGCTTATCGGCAGCAAATCGGGATGGCACCTGGAGCATTTGTGAAATTCCCTGGCATGGGTCGATTACGCCCGTCCTGGCTGTTCCAAACTTTGAGTTGTCCACCGCCGAGGCTCGTCGAGTCCTGCCCCAGACCTACAGCCGTGCCGATGCGATCTTTAACATGGCGCACCTGGGTCTGTTGCTGAAGGCGTTGGAAACGGGTCAAGCCGATTGGCTGCAAAATGCTCTGCAAGACCGGATTCATCAGCCCTATCGGCAGTCATTGATTCAAGGATATGAGGCGGTGCAAGAGGTGGCGATCGCCCAAGGAGCCTATGGTCTGGTGATTAGTGGCGCAGGCCCGACCTTGCTGGCTTTTGCGCCTGCTGAACGGGCGGCATCGGTGGCGGAGGGGATGGCGATCGCCTGGAAAGAAATCGGAGTTGAGGCACAAACCTTGATCCTGAAGCTCGATCGCGCAGGTGCAAAGGTTCAATAGCTGTCCCATAGCTGTCCCATAGCTGTCCCATAGCAATGGAGCCGCACTGAGCAGACCATAGCTATGCAGCCGAAAAAATTTCCCACTCTCAGTTCATAGCAGAAGACTGGGTGAATGTAGGATATGAACCATTAAAGAGGGCGAACGACGGGAGTCGAACCCGCGCGTGGAGGAACCACAAACCTCTGCCTTAACCACTTGGCTACGCTCGCCATTTCGGATAATTAGTATAGCATTTTCAGCTAAGTTTGATCTAGATCAAGGGAAAGGAAAATCCTGGAAAACTTCAGGGAGTGGGGTGAGGAGGGAGATCGGGGAAATTCTTAGGTTCCTCCAAGATCGGCTCCTCCAAGAATTCATTCAACGTCCTCCCTTTCGCCTTTCCCCCTTCCCCCTTCCCCTTCCAAAGGAACAAACCTCGTGTACTTTAGTTCAAGATAGGTTAGTGGTTTTATCTTCCTGTTATGAAAGTTGCATTTTATTTGGCCAGTATGGCGGTTGTTGGGTTAGGGGTGGCGATGGCAGTGACTAATCCCAGTCAGTCCGTTTACGAGGACTACGCTACCCAACAGTTGGTTTCCTATCTCAAGACCAACACCTGCGCCGAAGCTGGGGAGGTGCTGAAGGGAAGCTGTAATGCTTTGCTTGACCAGAATCAATCCGAGATTCGCGGCATTATTGCAGCCAATACCCAGCGGGAAAACTTTGGGATTTTGAGTATCTACAAAACCAATCTGTCGGTTGGGCAACTGTTGCCGTCATTTTTGGGAGGGTTGCTGCCCAGCTATCAATTTGAAACAGTCGGGGTTTTGAGCAGCTTTCACATTTACGAAGCCCGCAAGCAGTAGGGTGAAGCCCGCAAACAGGAGAGTAAAGCATAAAAGCAGAAGGGATCGAAGTACGGAGATCTCTCCATCTGACCCAACCCAGATTACACCCTATTTTCTGGCGCTGAACTCGTTAAAATGAGAGCATCATTATGCGAAGAAGCCCATGATTCCTACCGTTATTGAACAATCTGGTCGCGGCGAAAGAGCGTTTGACATTTACTCTCGTCTTCTGCGGGAGCGGATTATCTTCCTGGGTCAAGCCATTGATGCAGATGTCGCCAACCTCGTGGTCGCTCAAATGCTATTCCTGGACTCGGATGACCCCGAGAAGGACATCTATCTCTACATCAACTCTCCCGGTGGCTCTGTATCAGCGGGATTGGGGATTTTTGACACGATGAACCAAATCCGTCCTGATGTCTGTACGATTTGTGTGGGCTTGGCTGCCAGTATGGGCGCTTTTCTGCTGAGCGCCGGAACCAAAGGCAAGCGCATGAGTCTGCCCCATTCTCGAATCATGATTCACCAACCCTTGGGCGGCGCTCAAGGTCAGGCGACAGATATCGAGATTCAGGCCAAGGAAATTCTCTACCTGAAGCGCCAACTCAATGAAGCCCTAGCCAACCACACGAGCCAACCTCTCGATCGCATCGAACAAGACACCGAACGCGATTTCTATATGTCGGCACATGAAGCGATGGACTATGGCTTGATTGACCAAGTCATCGATCGGCGCTCCGTCGGTGGCCGACCTACTGCGGTGATTGCCAACTAGGACTGAATTTTTCATTTCTCTAAGAACCAGTAAGGGGTGCCCTGCTTGATGTGGCACCCCTTTGTTTGTGGGAATTTTATTTAACCGCAGAGACGCAGAGAGGGGAAAGGGGAAAGGCGAAAGGCGAAAGGGGGGACATCGATCAGGTGAATGGGTAAAGACGAACCACCTCCCTACCTCCCCACTCCCTATTCCCCACTCCCCACTCCCTAATAAGGCTGCTGAGAAGGCTGGGATTCCAGGTACTTCAAGAAATCTAGGAGTTCTTCGTCGTTGAGTTCTTGGCGCGATCGCTTTCCATAGGTCAGTTTCAAATGCTCCCGGCCTTTGGTCGTTGTCCAACCTAGACGCTTCATTTCCACACTAATTCGGGCGATTTCGTCGGAGCGGTCTTCGCTGTCAACGGTGGGGGTGGGGGTTTCTTCGGGGGGTAGGGATTTGCGTTTGACCGATTTGTTGGGGGGAGGGGCGATCGCAGTCTCTCCAGGAACTGGCTCATTAGCTAGTTCGTTAGCTGGCTCGGCTAGCTCGGCTAGCTCATTGGCTGGCTCAGCAACGGTATCCCAGGAGGGGTCAGAGAAAGTATTGGCAGGTTCAGGGTTGAACGAGGAAGTGGCGTAAGAAGGGTCAGATGGATCGGCATCAAAAAGAGCTTGTTGATGCAGGGGAAGTTCTAGGCTGGAGTAAGGCTCTGAATCGCTGAACGCTACGGTTGGAGCGGTTGGACTGGCTGAACTGGGAGAACTTGGTGAGAAGGATGGCGTAGTGGGCAATGGATCAGGTTTGGCAGAAAATGGCTCGGATTCTTCTGGGATTGGCGAGACAGATGGAACTGCAAAAGATGGAGGGATCGGCATTGGAGCCGATGGAGCCGGGAATGCCTCGGAGGTTTCTAGAATCGGCGAGGGAGCGGGGCTTGGGGCGGGTGCTGGAACCTGGAAGTCGGACTGTGCAAGGGATTCCGCAGGAGATTGGTCGTTGTAGGTTGGACTGGGGGTGGGGCTAGGAATCGAATTGGGGCTGAGGCTGGGAATTGGGCTGGGAATTGGGCTGGGGATGGGGAAGGTGGGAGCCGGGGGAAAGGCAGCGCTGATGCCGAGGGCTTCTAAGGCTCGAATTTTGGCGGCATCTTCGGCCTGCTCAATGGAGGGATGGGCGGCCATACCCGAGGCGATCGCCACCCCCCCCGACTGCACTAGCGCCCGCACGACAAAATTTTCCTGATGCACCATTAGCAGTTCAGCCGTCACACCCCCACCGGGGTAGCTGCTGCGAAAGCGGTTCAGGAGCGGCTGCAGAGAGGATTGAAGCGGCAAAGCGGAGGATTGCAAGGTAACGTGACCCCTAGAGTGAACAGCAGTGGATAGGTGGATGGACAGTGTGGATAGACAGTGCGGACAGTGTAGACCTCTTGGACATTGTGAGCAGCGTTACTCAGCCTTAGAGCCTGTCCTTGTTGAATAATGTCCGTTCAATAATGTCTCATTGAAAAATGTCTCATTGGAACCATGTCCTATTGTAGAAACTGTGGCGAAAGTCGGTAGAATCCAAAATCTAAAATCCAAAATCCAAAATCCCAACTCAAACTGCGCCGCAAGTCAGAAAGGTTTAGAATTCAAAGTCCAACCCAAAATTCACCCATACGGCTAAATTCCATTCGACCCACCGAACTTCCCAACTTCCCTAACGCTGCTAATGCTGGCAACTGTTTTATACGGGTTTGTTCGTTAGAATCACTGGAGGACTGTGATCGGCGATCGCGACTCGCGGGCACAACAAGGTTCCCTTAAGATTGCTGTAAGTCAGATCGCTTTAATTCTACTGATTGAGGACATCGCTCAAGAATGCTCGACCAACTGCTCGATTTTTCTCCCACGATTGGCAGTGATGCGCTGCTCCTGCTTCCGGTGCTGGTTGCCTTGGAGGCCGTGCTGTCTGCGGACAATGCCATTGCTCTAGCGGCGATCGCCCAAGGGTTAGAGGGGCATCAACTCCAACGCCGTGCCCTCAACTTGGGGCTTGTGGCGGCTTTTGTCCTGCGCGTCATTCTGATTTTGACCGCCACCTGGGTGATCAAATTTTGGCAGTTTGAACTGGCGGGTGCGGTTTACCTCCTCTGGTTGGTCTTCCAATATTTCACCTCTGAAAAAGACAACGACACGCAGCAACATCATGGCCCGCGCTTTTCGTCTCTGTGGCAGGCGATCCCCATGATTGCGGTGACGGATTTGGCCTTTTCCTTGGATAGTGTAACCACGGCGATCGCAGTTTCGGATCAAACTTGGCTGGTGCTGACGGGCGGTTTGATTGGCGTTGTGGCGCTGCGGTTTATGGCGGGTCTATTTATTCGTTGGTTGGAAGAATTTGAGTATTTGGAAGATGCGGGTTTTGTGACGGTGGCCTTTGTCGGCTTGCGGCTGCTGCTGCGGGTGGTTCAACCCGAGTTTGTGCCGCCGGAGTGGCTGATGGTGTCGGCGATCGCCATTCTCTTTGCCTGGGGGTTTTCCAAGCGCAAAGTCAATGCCTCTCCTGACGCTGGTCTGGACAATGGAACTTCTCCCGATCGCACCCCAGAAGTCCTAGAATCCTCTTTGGAGACTCCTAGAGAAGTCCAAGAAATTCCTTAATTCTCATTCCTTAATTCTCGAAGTACTTGCCCCGATCGCTCACCTTATCGTTCAGCCTCAATTCCCCATCCCGCTCATGAATACATCTCCTTCCCTGACCACGCTCCAACCCTGGGGCACACCGCTCAAAGATCAGGCTCAGCGTTTGCTGCTGCTGGGGTCGGGGGAGTTGGGACGGGAGGTGGCGATCGAGGCGATGCGGCTGGGCATCGAGGTGATTGCGGTGGATTCCTATGCCCATGCGCCTGCGATGCAGGTGGCTCATCGCTCCCATGTGGTGGATATGCTGGACGGGGGCAAACTGCGCTGGCTGATTGAGCAGGAGCGCCCTAGCTTGATCGTGCCGGAGATTGAGGCGATCGCCACGCCCACCCTGATCGAACTGGAACAGGAAGGCTGGCGGGTTGTGCCCACGGCCAAAGCCACCTATTTGACCATGAACCGGGAAGGCATCCGGCGATTGGCGGCTGAGGAACTGGGTCTAAAGACTTCGCCCTATCGCTTTGCCGAAACCGAGGCGGAATATCGAGCGGCGATCGCAGACCTAGGCTTCCCCTTCGTCGTCAAGCCCGTCATGAGTTCCTCGGGCAAAGGCCAAAGCACCGTTCGCAGCGAAGCCGAAGTGCAGGCCGCCTGGAACTATTCCCAATCGGGAGGCCGCACCAAAAACGCTAAGGTCATCCTGGAAGGCTTCATTCCCTTTGATACCGAAATCACGCTCCTGACCGTCCGCGCCATTGACGGCACCCATTTTTGTCCGCCCATTGGTCATCTGCAAATCAGCGGTGACTACCGTGAATCCTGGCAACCCTGCCCCCTGTCCCCAGAAACCCTGGCGCAATGTGAGGCGATCGCCACCCAAATCACCACAGCCCTCGGCGGTTGGGGGATTTTTGGCGTGGAGTTGTTCATCGAGGGCGATACAGTGTACTTCAGCGAAGTCAGCCCCCGCCCCCACGACACGGGCATGGTGACGATGATCAGCCAGAGAATGTCTGAGTTTGAACTGCATGTGAGAGCGATCGCCGGACTGCCCATTGGTTCCATCGACCTCATCCGCCCCGGCGCATCCGCCGTCATCCTGGCCACAGAGTCCAGCAACACTCCCCAGTTCACTGGCCTACATCAAGCACTCCAAGTCCCCACCAGCCAGGTCAGACTCTTCGGCAAACCCACCAGCCACAAAAATCGCCGCATGGGCGTGGCATTGGCTCTGGGCGAAACGATTGAGGAGGCACGCGATCGCGCCAAAACCTCCGCATCAGCAATCCAAGTTATTCCCTAATGCCCATTTGGTATAAGGTACTAGTAGAATTCAACACAATATCCTGATTTATCGTTTAACCGCAGAGACGCAGAGGGAAGAAGGGCGAAAGGGGAAAGGGAAAAGGCGAAAGGGTAAACCCTGAAATCTCAATGTAAAGTTTCATGGATTACTACCCTAAATCCATCCCAAACCCATCACCGTTTCCACCTCCCCATTCCCTATTCCCCACTCCCTACTCCCTACTCTCCCCGTGATGCTCAATCACCCCTGGTTTACTGTTGGAATAAGTACTATCGTTGCGGGTACGATCGCGGCGATCGCTCTTCCTTCTAGACCTTGGGCAGCGGTGGCTGCGAGTACCGTCGGCGCAGCAGGGGGGGCTTTCATCAGTTCTAATCCGTCTGGAAAAGGTGGAAAACGAGGCACCAACCAAGCATTGTTGAGTCAGGTTCAACCGATTGATGCGCTCAACCCCGAACTTGCGAATACGGTTTCAAAGCTGGAGAATTTGCTGGATCAGAGCAATCAAGAGTTGCTGATTCTGAGGGCTGAAATGGCTCGGTTGGCTCAGTCCAAGGCCGGCTTATCGAGTGGAAAGCTTGTGAGCCCAAGCGATCGGGCTGGGGGGGCGATCGCACCGTTACAAAATCCGCTTTCAGATCAGTCCCAACCCAGCAACCCCGAACTAGCATCAGCCCCGCAACACGGCCATCTTTTTCGATGTGGAGAATCTGCTGAAGGGCTACAGCTTTTCCTACGATGCTCCCGCCAGCCTCTCCCTCAAGGAAATTGTCAAATCGATTCAGGCGACTGGGAAGATTGGGCGGATTGCAGTGCAGCAAGCCTACGCCAACTGGAGTGACCCCCGGCTCAAGGTGATGCGCGGTGAAATTACCAGCATGGGCATCAACCCGATTCAAGTCTTTGGCTTTTCGCGGCAGCCCATCAAAAATGCCGCTGACTTTCAACTGGTGATCGATGCCATTCACCTGGCCAATCTCCACGCCTCAATCGAGGTGTTTGTCATTGTTTCAGGCGATGGGGGATTTGCTGCCCTGGCCAAGAAACTCCATGAGTACGGCAAGACCGTCATTGGCTGTGCCTATCCGGGTTCCACCAGCCAAACCCTCCAGGCAATCTGTGATGATTTTGTTTGGATTAATGATCCCTTGGAGAAATTTCGGCAGGCATCCGGGATTCCTGCAGGTGGCATGACTTCTGGGGTGGGTACGAGTGCGATCGCCAAACCCCCCAACGGCAAAGCCCTAGAAAGCCCATCAGAAGACGATGTTCTAGAAGAGGATGCCTCTCTGGTTCGTCCCATCGATCTCCCGGTTCCCCCCGTTCCACCGCCCAACCCGCTACAAAACGGCTTAGATCCGCGCAATGCCCGCCTCGTCCTGCAACTGGGGCAAAAAAGCGCCACTTCCCCTACCGAAACCCTGGCTCAAACGCTGGAAATCCTCAACTGGTACGCCAATGACCCCGTCTGCCAACCCGAGTTAAGAAGCGCAGGACTGCATCTATCCGTGGTCAAACAGGCCGTTAGCCAGGTGCTTCCCAATTTACAGACGATTCCACTGGGCTTCCCTAAATTTGTCGAATACATGCAGCATGTCTGCAAAGACACCCCTTTCTGCATGATTTCCATCCCGCCTTCCCTGGTCAAACTGGCGCTGCGGGA
Source organism: Oculatellaceae cyanobacterium Prado106 (assembly GCA_025454315.1). Taxonomy (GTDB): domain Bacteria; phylum Cyanobacteriota; class Cyanobacteriia; order Elainellales; family Elainellaceae; genus Prado106. Next base: position 865 of record JALOOP010000211.1, on the reverse strand, counting down.
CTCCATCCCTTCCGGCTACGAGGTACTCCCCGATCTGGCTTCCCGTGAGGTTCACGCGGTCGAAACCTATCGCTCGATCCTCTCTGCGGGCGCGCCGCTGTATCGTCTGCCAGAATCTCGGGAGTTGTGGGCGATCGCCACCTGGTTGATCCAACACCCCATCCAAGAAACCGACCTCGAAACTCTCCTGGCCGACCTTGAAACCCGCTTTCAAGCCACCACTCCCCCCGACCAAAAAATCCCCCCCGAAATTGTCAAATTGGCTCTCTACTGTTTCCTCTCCGGCGGACTCTTCATCCGCGAACCCGAAGGCGTTCCCACCATCGACCAAAAGCTGACCCTGCGCCCCGAAGTCACCACCGCAGCAATCATGATGACCCGCCTCAAGGAAGCCGTTCGCCAAAAACTGGCCACCGCTCTTACCCAAGTAGACGAGACCGTTCTACAACAAATCATTTCTGACAAACCCTCTTGAAGGGCTAGAAAGAAAATCCCGCAATTCCATTATTTATTTCCCCAGCGAGCCGATTTGTAGGGATAGATCGCATTGCCTTTCAGCATCTCCTAGCAAGCCGAAAGATCCCCGTTCACTGCGATGTCGAAGACTTTGAGCAGGACATCAAAAATCTACGGGAAATGGGTCGGCTGTGATTACTGTCATATAAAGCAGCTTGTAAATAGCCCATCCGTTGAGCAATACTGAACGCTACACAGCATTGCTCAATGAATGGGTTCTTTGAAATGAAGATTAGGATAGAAAAGGATTAGCCCGGATTTCTCACAAGCTCAACTCGAAAAGGCTGAAACCAAGCATCTAAGAGCGCTCTAGCCAGTTGTGAAAAAAACGCAGACTGTTTTTTCGGCA
>JALOOP010000210.1 GCA_025454315.1 Oculatellaceae cyanobacterium Prado106 | reverse complement strand
GTCCCAAGAGAAGTCCCAAGAGAAGTCCCAAGAGAAGTCCCAAGAGAAGTCCCAAGAGAAGTCCCAAGAGAAGTCCCAAGAGAAGTCCCAAGAGAAGTCTAAGCCTCACCCCTTTCGCCATTCCCCTTTTCCCTTTCCCCTCTCTCCAGATTCCAGGCGATCGCCCTCATCCCATTCTCAGAACCTGACAAAATTTGGATGCACTCCTGAGTTTCAATGTTCCACAGTCGAATCTGGTAGTCATCTCCAGCGCTGGCCAAGATGGGTTTATGAGGATGCCATGCTAAGGCGCGAACGGTTCCCTGATGCCCCTTCAGAATGGCGAGGCATTTTCCAGAATCTAGATCCCAGAGTCTCACGGTGCAGTCTTCCCCGGCACTGGCCAACATCCGGGCATCGGGACTCCAAGCCATAGCCCAAACCCGGGCCGCTTGATCCCTGAGCATGGTTATTCTCCCCATGCCCAACAGGCTGACGAATCGACAGTGTTCTTCCACGATCCATCGGGTTAAATGGGCTAGTTCTGAGGGAAGGCCACGGAAGTGCGTTGCATCGGGTGCCTCTCTTCCGTCTTGTTGCGGTGGGGCGATCGCATCCCTGCACGGCGGTTCTAAAGTCAGCTTGGATTGAAAAATTGGATCATCTGAACGGGTTGACTCATGCTGCTGATCCGCCAGTTGATCCACCAGTTGATCCGCCAGTGGAGGCTGAAGATAATCCTGTTGAGTGAGGGTTAGATGAAAGGCATGGAAGAGTTCCATCAGGGTTTGGCGATCGACTGCTGCTTTGCCACTGCGAATTCGACCAAGCGATCGCACACTCAACCCCGTTAGACTACTCAGTTGTTCTAACGTATAGGCGTAGCCCCCATTGGACAGTTTTGCGGACTGCTCTTGAGCCTCCTGAAGACGCTGTAAGCCCCAAGGGGAAAGAATGATCCCTCGGCGTTTACGATTTTGAATCGGCTTGGTCATATCTGCTGCAAAATAGGAACCTGTTGAATGCTGATAGGAAGTAAAGTCATTCCTTCACTCCCTCGCTTTTAGAAAGCTTCACGCTTAGAAGATAAAAGATCGGCAAGGGGTTGTCTGTTTGGAAATGTCAGATGAAAGGTTGATGAGGCTTCCTATGAAATTGAGATTAGTTAGGAAAAGTCATATTCTGTCAGGATTCAAAACACTTGCCAGATAACAGAAAAGTTAACCCTAGATAAAAAACATCGTCTAGCTAAGGTTTCAACGATCGCCCCAGTTTCAACCGCCCAAGTTTACAATAACTGACTCACTTAAGTGGCCAACTTAAAGGGTTAATTGTCCTGGACATTCCCCATTGAGTTAGGCAAAGTGAATACATCAATCACAGCAAGATGACGTTCATCCGCAGCACCCTGAATTGTCAATTGCGATCTTTGAATCTATCTCAATTACAACATATCCAAACATAAGGATAACGATCATGGGAATGACAAAACGCGGTTCCTTCACCTATTTCGGACGTGAACCCATCACGGGCATTGGCAGCAATTCCAATGACAGACAGACCTCTGGATACGGCAACGACATCCTCTACGGCAACGGCGGTTTTGATTACCTGTCATCTGGGTTAGGGGATGACACCCTCTATGGGGGCACAGGCAGCGATGAACTTCGCGGCGGCGGCGACTATGATGATCTCTATGGCGAACAAGGGATTGATTACTTGTTTGGCGAAGAGGGACTCGATGAACTGTATGGAGGAGATGACACCGACTATTTATACGGCGGCACGGATGCTGATACCTTGGGCGGTGGATATGGCGATGATTACCTCTATGGCGAGTCGGGTAATGATTGGATGCATGGCCATGATGGCACTGACTTTATGGACGGCGGCGACAACGACGACACCCTCTATGGCGGATATGGGAACGACACGCTCATGGGAGGCAATGGCAATGACTATCTGTACGGCAGGGGTTACGCTGAAGAATTCGACTTTTACGGTTATGACACTGCGCTTTACACTCAACAGTATGCCAACTATCGCCTCTCTTTTACCGACTGGGGTGATGTGCAAGTCTCCAGCAACGAAGGGACAGACATTCTGCGGAGTATTGATCAACTTAATTTTGCTAATGGAGGCGTGGTCAAAATCTACAATGGTAGCGATCATTATGGGGATGCGATCGCGGCTGATCCAATTTATGCAGCCTTGATGGATGGCGGCAGTGGGAATGATACCCTGACGGGCGGCAATGGCAGTGACACCCTGAGCGGCGGCACGTCCTACGATAACGGCAGTGATGTGTTGAATGGCGGCAGTGGCAGCGATATCGCCGCTTACTACAATGTCTTCACCCACTATGCAGCCTCTTTCACCAGCGATGGTGCAGTGCAACTGAGTTCGACTGAGGGCACTGACTTACTTCGCAACATTGAACGCATCACCTTCAGCAACGGGGGATTCTACAATGTCTACAACGGGGATGGCAGCAATAACCGACTCGTTGCCGATCCCAATGTCTGGTCTTTGTTGTACGGCGGAAATAGCCACGACACGCTCTATGGCGGTCGATACAACGACACCCTCGCAGGCGGCAATGCCAACGACATTCTCCTTGGGGGAGATGGCAATGATGTCCTGACGGGCGGCAATGGCAATGACACGCTCACGGGCGGCAATGGCAGCGATCAATTCAAGTTTGGCGGTGCGGGTGAGGTGTTGTTTAACGGCACCAACATCGACACTCTCACAGATTTTGTTGTCGGGACGGACAAGATTCTACTCCGGCAAGGTGATTTTGCAGCATTGCTCAGTCCGGTGGGCGGGAACTTAGCGGCCACAGAGTTTGCATCTGTTTTGAGTGATGCGGCTGCGGGAGTCAGCAGCGCCAAGATTGTCTACAACTCCGTCACCGGGAATTTGTTCTACAACGCAGACGGCGCAGCGGCAGGATTCGGCGGTGGCGGGCAGTTTGCAACGCTGACGGGTTCTCCGGATACGCTCTCGGGTTCTGACTTTGTCGTTACCGCTGCCTAAGATCTCCAAAACTTGCAATACCAGGGATTTTACGACTATGTCTAACGCTCAAAACAACACTGAAAAATTTGATGTCCTAACGCTTCAACCCCAACTCAAAATCACCCTTTCGGAGGTACATGACGATGATGGCGATGTGGAAGGCAACGGGGCAGACTTCTACGCAAAAGTTTGGATCGAGGGTTCACTGGTGGGCAATACTGCCGTCTTTGACAACAATAACAACCACATCTACCCCAACTGGGAATTTACCAAGATCTACCCGCTCAGCCACTATCCCACTACCATTCCCATCCAGATTCAGATCTTCGACCAAGACACAGTCTATGACGATCAGGTAGACATTAATCCGAATCGTGGTGAAACGCTCCATCTTTATCTTGATACGAACCTGAGACAAGTCACAGGCGATGGCATTCAAGGCTATCAGTCGGTCGGAGACTGGATTGCGATCGGTGAAGATGACACGGGTGATGATGCTCGAATCCAATTCAAAGTGGATTGGAAATAAAAAATAGGAAAAAGGGGAAAGGGAATTCATTGGACTGACATCGTCTATTCATCGATTTCCCTTGATCAATTCCACCATTATCACACCTGGAATAAACAGCAACTGCTCCTTGGTCAATTCCATCGCTATCACACCTGGAATAGATTTCGCTGCCAACTCCGAAATGGATTTCATTGACTTTCGCTGCTCTTTCCCCTTTTCCCCTTTTCCCTTTTTCCTTCTCCATTCCTCGCCATGCGTATCCTCTTCCTCCACTCCAACTTCCCGGCTCAGTTCCGGCATCTGGCTACGGCGCTTGCCCAGGATTCACGGCATCAGGTGGTGTTTGCAACAAAACAAAAACTGGGCAGTCTTCCTGGGGTTCACAAAGTCGTGTATCGGGTGGCGCGATCGGCGTATCCCCGAACGCATTCCTATGTGCGATCGCTTGAAGAGGCCGTCCTTGAAGGGCAGGCGGTTTACCGAGTAGGGCAAGGATTAAAAGCTCGGGGGTTTATTCCAGATGTGATCTTGGGACACTGTGGCTGGGGAAACACCTTGTTTCTCAAAGACCTGTTTCCCCAGGCAAAACTGTACGGCTACTTTGAGTGGTTTTATCAGGCGCATGGTTCAGATGCCGATTTTGATCCGAGTTATCCGGTAGATGCTAATCTGGAAGCCTGCATCCGGATGAAGAATGCTTCTATCCTGCTGGAGTTGGCAAGTTGCGATCGCGCCCTTTCCCCCACCCATTGGCAACAGCAGCAGTTCCCCCTGGAATTTCACGACAAACTCCAGGTGCTGCACGACGGCATTCATACCGCGTTCTTTTGTCCCAAGCCTGGAGCCAAACTTGTTCTACCTGAGATTGGCTTAGATCTCTCCCAGGTCGATGAAATTGTCACCTACGCCACACGCGGTATGGAACCCTATCGGGGGTTTCCTCAGTTTATGGAGGCAGTGGCGTTGATTCAACAGCGTCGTCCTCACTGCCATGTGGTGGTGGTGGGCGAGGATCGGGTGGTCTATGGTCAAGCCTTGCCCAACGGTGAAACCTACAAGCAGAGAATGTTAGAGAAATTGCCGTTGGACTTGTCTCGGTTACATTTCACAGGCCATTTGCCCTATGTCCAGTATCGTCAAGTGTTGCAAGCGTCCTCGGCGCATGTTTATCTAACCTATCCATTTGTGCTGTCCTGGTCACTCTTAGAGGCGATGTCCTGTGGGTGTTTGGTGATCGCGTCCAATACTGCTCCCGTCACAGAAGTGATTCAGGATGGGGTGAATGGTTTATGCGTTGATTTCTTTTCACCGGATGCGATCGCTCATCAAATCAATCAGGTGTTAGAGGGGGGCGATCGCTTTAATCCTCTCAGATCCCAAGCTCGTGAAACAATTTTACAGCGATATGATCTTGCGGTTTTACTGCCTCGGCAAATGCAATGGTTAACCCGAAGCACCTTCCAACTAGCGGCAAGTTGACTGGGTTGAAGCAGTCATACATCTTATGATTTTTGCGGCTTGCTCTTGGGAAACTTCTTGAGGAGATAAATGAAGATAGCGATGTTGATACTGAAGGCTAACAGCTTGAGCAGGGAAAAGCCTCGAGCCAGTTCATCGATTTCCAGCGGAATGCTAATGCCCCCGACACCCAGCACCAGCCATCTTGCCCAAACTTTTTGGTACCATAGCCTGGACGATGTAGCAGGGTAAGCGCATCTCAAACCCTATTGACAGCTAGGTTCTAGATTTTGGCCGGCTTCCGGGAGCGCTGCTGCCAACACGGTGAGCATGTAGGCATCATTCATCGCTGCCTGTTTCGTTTTTTGCTTGAGACTACGCTTCGAGGCGGTCATAGGAGCCATTCACCCCTTTGCCATCAATCGCAATCAAGTTCACGCCTAAATCCTCGACTAATAATTTAACCCATTGCTCGTGGATTGAAAAATGTAATGGGTCACGGCTAAGAAAAGCAATGGTAAGGCGTGAGGGAATGGTCTGTAAAGGCTATGCTTCTGCGATATTCTGATCATCAGTAGGTTGTCAAAACCAATGAATTACTAAAACTGGCTCCATTTGGGATCAATTGTTTGAATTGGCCAGTTAAGGAGGTTTTGAAGATGATCATGAATATTCGCGATTTACAGGTGCGAGAAGACTTCAGTGTGACTATTGCAGGAACGGTCGTCAATATTCGCGAGGATGAGTTTCTGCTGCAAGGTAGCACCGGACAAATCTGGGTGGATGCGGCTCCGGAACGGCTTGGAACTCTGAACTTTAGCGTGGGGGAACGCCTCACGGTAGTGGGTGAGTTGGACGATCGGGAGGACTTTGATGCGACCCGAATTACTCGGTCGGGAGGCGCGGTAGGCTTGGAACAACCCGCTTCACCCGCTGAAATACCTCCTCTGAACCTCGCCAATGTGCCCCGCGTGAGGATTGGTGATTTGCGGGTTCAGGAAGATGTGTTAGTGGATATTCGGGGGCGGGTGGCGCGCATTCGTGAGGATGAGTTTTTGTTGCGCGATGGGACGGGTCGCGTTTGGGTGGATGGTGTTTTTCGGGGGAATCGCCGTTTGGATATTGCAGTGGGCGATCGCTTGAGAGTGGTCGGCGAGCTGGATGATGCAGACTTTGATGCGGTGAGGATTACCCGAGCCAATGGAGCTAACGTAGGAGTTTTGCCTGCTCAATCTCGCCGAGATAGAGCCATGGAGCAAACCCCTGTTAGGGAGCGAGGGATGAGCGGCACAGATCTGGGAGAAGTCGCTTCAGTCAATCCCTCTAGGGCTTCTCGCAGTTTTTGGCCGACTTCTGATGGGGTGTCTGTGTCTGAGTTTGCTGTTGATTCGTCTATGTTCTAGAGAACGGGCTGAGGCATGAATCTGGATACAGTCCAGAGATTAAATTTTGGTTGGATGCCCACCCATTTATTAACACAGAGAGGAACACTTGATGAACCGATTTGCGATATTTGGTTTGACTGCTGTTGGCGTTGTGTCTGCGATCGCTCCCTTGATTACTCTGCCCCCAGTCGGCTACGCCCAGATCGATAACCAGATGACCTATACGGGTAGCGTAGAGCAGGTCTGGGAAGATGGCTTTAATCTGAACACGGGCGATCGCCTGCTCACAGTAGATTCTTGGGATCTCTATGGAGACAACACGCCAGCGTATGTGCAGGTGGGCGATCGGGTAACGGTCACCGGAGAGTTTGACGCAGGTGAATTTGATGCTTTTACTGTAACAATAGACTAATTGATCGGGGGTTGTAAATCGGGACTAAGAGTGGTGTGGCGGCTACGCCGCCACACCACTCTTAGCTGAATTCGGCAACGCTATTGATTGCACCATTGTTTCACTCAAGTTTCGAGGAGACAGGCTTATGCAAGCCGAACGGCTAGCTCAACAACTTGCAGCGGCTCAACACTCAAACGAGGTATCCTTCGCCTCTGAGTCCTGAATAAGTTGGGTAATCTCTGAGAAAGAATCTGGAATTTCCTTTTATGGAAAGGTTCTTATGACGTTGAGTGAACCACTGCCCACCCTCTCCAGTTGGGCAACTCAGTGGACAGGTGTCCATCTCGCACATCATGCACAACCGCCGCATCAAAAAATTGGGTTAGCCAAAGATACATTGGACGCGCAAAAGCGGCAGGACTTCCTGTAAAGAGGGCCAGATGCTGTTTTGACTGGCAATCTAGTCTGTGAGGCTTTGCTGGGATGGATTTAGGGCTGTTTGCGGTACTCGTTTGGGGTGATTCCGGTGAGGGTGCGGAAGGATTTGCCGAGGTGGCTTTGGCTGTTGAAGCCGCACTGGAGGGCGATGTCTGCGATCGCCAACTGCGAGTTTTTCAATAATTCCTTGGCTTGTTCGACTCGCTGCTGTAGGAGATATTGGTGCGGTGAAAGCCCCAGGGACTGCTTGAAGAGGCGGCTGAAGTGAAAGGGACTGATGCCTGCAAGAGCGGCGAGATCGGCCAGTTTGATGTCTTGGTCGAGGTGTGCTTGGATGTAGTCGGTGATTTGGAGGAGGGTGCGATCGCCCAATCCGCCCCGATAGTGGGGTACCTGGATTTGAGTGGTGGAATATTGGCGCAGCAGATTGACGACTAGAACATTGGCCAACGATTCGACGTATAGCCGTCCTGCTCCCGTCTGGCCTTTGTGGAGTTCTGCGCGGAGCAGCAGGAGGGGGTGTTCGAGTTGAGGATCGCGGACTTGGAAGTGGGTGACGAGATCGAGGCGATCGGGGTTGAGGTCTAGGGCTTCTTGGGCGATTTGGTGGAGGAAGGGGGTGGGAACTTGGACATTGAGGTAGTGGTCGTCGCCCTCGGTGCGGTAGGAGGCGGGGATTTGGCCGGGGGTGATGGAGAGGTCGCCTTTGGCGTAGAGTCCGGTGTAGTGGCGATCGCCGACGATTTGTTGGATGCGGTGGGGGCGAGGGGCGAGACAGAGGGCGATCGAGTGTTCTGCGCCGAAGTTGGGGAGGTTGGACTCTCCAGGGGGTTGCTGGAACTCTTCGACCAGCAGGGGTTGCCAGCCGAGGGTTTTGCTGGACACCCTTGGGGTTGGAACTTGGCTGGAGTGAGGGGCGCTTCCCTGAGATGCCTTTGCCATCGGTGCTTTGCCGTTTAGAATTTTCTGTTTAGAATTTTCTGCTTGGACTTTGCTGTTTAGAATGGACTGCTTTCAGAATTGACCGCAAGATTTTGACAATCGCGCAAGATTCAAGTATGCCGCTGTGAGGAATTCTCGTAGTTTATGATTGTAGCGAGAAAGCTACAAAAGTTAAAGAAAGTTAGCAAAGAAAACAGAGGCAAAAGCGGAGATAACCTATGGAAAAGCGAATTTTGACGGCCAGTTGGATGTTCTTGATCGGTTCTAGCCTGTTCATGGTGGATGCCTTGATGGAGATCGCCACTCATTTTTCACCCCTGTCTCTGCTTCACCTTTCGGAAGGGATTTTATTCCTGGTCGGTTCACTCTTTTTTATGCCGGAATCGAGCCGGGAGTCGCAGCAGGAGGTGCGTTAGGGGGAAGGAAGGGAAAAGGGGAAGGGGGAAGGGGGAAAGGGGGGATTTGGGATTGTTTCGCGGAAGTGATCTAGGAGGAGCGGGGAACTTCTCTCGGACTCTTTCCTAGACATTCTCTTGGACTTTCCCAGGATTCATTCAACGAATTCCCTTTCGCCCTTCCCCCTTCCCCTTTCGCCTCAGAATTACCAGGTAAAATTCCCCGTATCGATCCATTCACTCTTGATCAGGCTCCACCAGTCGGTGGCTAGCCATTGGGTAACGTAGTCGTAGGGGAGCCAGCCGTAGCCTGCGTCGCCCCATTGTTCGCCCCAGGAGTTTTTGATCAGGAAGGCTCCTTTGGTGGTGATGCCGGGGTTGTTGGGGTTGGTGATTTCGATTTCGTCGTCGTAGCCTGCGGTGACGACGGCGTGGCCGCCGGTGACGGATTCGTTGGGGTCGGGGAAGGGGATTTTGCCGCCGTTTTCCCAGGCGGTGGCGATCGAGTCGTAGCAGGTGAAGCCGAACATGGAGGGAATGCCTGCGGCCAGGTTGGCTTTGAGGGTGGTGACTAGCTTATCGCGGGGGATGTCGGGGGTGTCGAGGCGGTAGTATTTGATGGCCTGGTAGTTTTGGGCGAAGGCGTAGCAGAAGGCTGGGGGTTCGGCATCGTAGTAGGCGTTGTTGCCGTTGTCGGTGGTGTTGTCGGTGTAGGGCCAGTATTCTTCGGGGGGGACACCAAAGAGGGCGATCGCACCCATCGTGGTTCGCAGATAGGCACCCGTGTCGCCCTGGAAGTGCAGCAGTCTGCGGGTGACCTTGTAGAGAAACAGCTTGGAGGCATCGATATGCTTGCCAAAGGCGCGTTTCTGGAAGTATTCGATGAGCGCTACTCCCGCTTGAGCGGTGCAGGAACCAATGCCGCCCTGATCTTCCACTGGGGAGAACCAGGGACGCAGATCGACGGTGATGGGCAAGGCTTTGCTTTTTTTCTTGGGGGGCTGGGTTTTGTCGAGCAGGGGCTTGATGGCTTTGTGCTGGGGGGTGTAGTCGCGCATGTCGGGCAGGTCGCGCAGCCAGCCTTTGCCTTTTTTGGGAAGTGAGTTCATCTTTGAGTTTGTCGGTGAGTTTGTCGGTGAGTTCGTCATAGTGGGTTACTCCAGGTGCTGTGGCATTGATTGCTTTTTATTTTGCCGAGTCCTTCTACCAGGCGATATTCCCCGGTTGGGTAATGTTGATCCAGATTCGGTACAGGTTCAACATCGCTAAAATGTGCAATTATGCTAAAGTCCTGCTCTCTTGAGTCCTGCTCTCTTGAGTCCTGACCTCTTTAGTCTTTCTCTTCTTGCTTGCCATGACAGCTACCCGTTCCCGCATTCCTGGTTTACAGCGACTGGCTCAGTATCCGCGTTTGTCGATTCAAATGATGGTGGCTGGGGTTTTGATTACTCTGGTGTTTGTGTTGGCGGCCTTGTTTGCGCCGCTGCTGCAATCCTGGGGGCTGATTCAAGATCCGATCGAGGCGTTGGCCAATCCGATTCATCAGGCTCCTTCGGCGGAGTATTGGTTTGGCACGAGTCGGCAGGGGTACGATGTGTTTTCGCGGACGCTGTATGGCAGTCAGGCGGCGCTGCAGGTGGTGGTGGTGGCGACGTTGATGAGTTTGGTGGTGGGGGTGCCGCTGGGGATGGTGAGTGGCTATCTGGGGGGACGGTTGGATCGGGTGCTGTTGTTTTTGATGGATACGATCTATACGCTGCCGGGGTTGTTGTTGTCGGTGACGCTGGCATTTGTGGTGGGGAAGGGGGTGTTTAATGCGGCGATCGCCCTGAGTATTGCCTATGTGCCGCAGTATTATCGGGTTGTTCGCAACCATACGGTGAGTATTAAAACGGAACTGTTCATTGAGGCGGCGCGATCGATGGGGGCTTCGACCTGGCGGGTGTTGTCTAAATATTTGTTCTTTAACGTCATCCAGAGCGTTCCGGTTTTGTTTACTTTGAATGCGGCTGATGCGGTTCTAGTTCTAGGGGGGCTGGGGTTTCTGGGGTTGGGCTTGCCGGAGCAAACGCCTGAGTGGGGGATGGATTTGCGACAGGCGTTGGATGCGCTGCCGACGGGGATTTGGTGGACGGCGCTTTTTCCTGGATTAGCCTTGACTTTGCTCGTGGTGGGATTATCTTTGATTGGAGAGGGGTTGAATGAATTGATTAATCCGTTGTCGCGTCAGGAAGGTTAGCAATTGGAATTATTTCAAACGCAGAGACGCGGAGACGCGGAGGGGAAGAGATGCAGAGGGATAAAGATGTAGGGAGGAGGAGATGTAGGGAGGAGGAGATGTAGGGAGATAAAGATGTAGGGGGATGAAGATGCAAGAAAAAAAGCCTTGGGGGCAGCATGGCTGTGTCCAAGGCTTTTTTAGAATTGGGAATGGGTTTATTGGGTTGCGCCGACTAAGGCGGGTTGGAGGGTGAGGATTTCGACACCGGAGGGGGTGATGGCGATCGTGTGTTCAAATTGGGCGGAGAGTTTGCGGTCTTTGGTGACGGCAGTCCATTGGTCGGCAAGGACTTCGACTTCGTAGGTACCTTCGTTGATCATGGGTTCGATGGTGAAGACCATGCCGGGTCTGAGTTTTTTGCCCTTGCCTCGGGTGCCGTAGTGGGGGATTTGGGGGGCAGTGTGGAAGATGCGGCTGACACCGTGGCCGACGAAGTCGCGGACGACGGAGAAGCCTTGGGATTCGGCGTATTCTTGGATGGCGGCACCGATGTCGCCGATTTTGCCACCCGGTTTGACGGCGGCGATGCCGCGCATGAGGCATTCTTGGGTAACTTCGACGAGTTTGCGGGCGAGGGGGGAGGCTTCGCCGACGAGGAATGTCCGGGAGGTGTCGCCGTGATAGCCCTCGACGAGGGGGGTGACATCAATGTTGATGATGTCGCCGTCTCGGAGAATTTGCTTGGCGTTGGGGATACCGTGACAGACGACTTCGTTGACGCTGGTACAGATCGATTTGGGGAAGGGGTTGTCGCTGCCGCTGGGATAGCCGAGCGGGGCACTTTTGTAGCCTCTGGCCTGGGTCCATGCTTCGGCTGCGTCGTTGAGTTCCAGGGTGCTAACCCCGGGCTTGACCATGGGTTCCAGGTAGTTGAGGAGTTCAGCGGCTACACGACCTGCCTGACGCATCTTTTCAATTTCTCGGCTGGACAGCAGGACGATCTGTTCGTTATCCATGAAGTTCTTGGTTCAATTCATCACTTGTCTTATCTTACATCCTTGGGAGGGGGGGAGTGGGGAG